>NZ_CP045643.1:8252586-8566458 GCF_009498275.1 Streptomyces fagopyri
CCGGCGGCCGTCGGCTCGGGCACCGGGACGCCGAGCGGGGCACGGCCGGGAGCGGACAGCCGAACGCCGCCGGGCATGAGCTCGGCGGCGGCCTGCGCCAGACGTGGCTGCTGCCGCTGGGTGACGACCTTTCCCCCGTCGTCGATCAATGCCCAGCGCCGGTCCCCGGCCAGACCCCAAGGCTCCACCACGGCGTCCCGCGGCGACTGACCGCGCAACGCCTTGACCGGATGGACGTGGATCGAGTGCAGCTCCGCGTTCCCCATGGCGCCATCGTGTCAGGCGGCGCCGACAATGCCGTCCCGAGACCTCAGTACCCGCGGTACTGCTGGTTGTTGTACGGGTCCTGGTAGGGGGCCGGGGCGGGGCGCGGCGCGGCGGGGCGCATCGCCTCGTAGCCGGTACCGGTCGCCATCGGGCGCTGCGGCTGCTGCTGCGGTCCCGGGTAGCCGCGCGGGGCGCCGACCTGCTGCGGGATGTAGGGCGCGGGGGCCTGCTGCAGCGGGGACGGCTGCTGGGCCTGCGGGTAGCCGCCGTAGGACGGGACCTGCTGGGAGGGCCCGGCGGGCAGGGCCGGGAGTGCCGACGGGAGCGCGGGCAGGTAGCTGCTGCTCGTGTCGTAGGCGGCGGGAACCCGGATCGGGGCGATCTGGGGGGTGCCCCGCTCGGCGACGAGCGAGTCGTAGATCGGGGTGTCCGGGAAGGACGGCGCGGAGTAGTAACCGCCGCCATAGGTGGAGCGGGGGGAGGTCATGGGACATAAGTTAAGCCCACGATGTGCTGGTTGGGGAGACCGATAAGAGGGTTGTTTTCCGTGTCGGCGACACCTCGGGATCCCCAATGCGAGCGAACTCGGCAAAAAAGGGCGTCAAGCCGGGTTCAGATCGTGTAAAGGCCGAGTTCCCAGGGGGTTACCGGGGGTTGACCATTGGTCTTCCCGGGCTCTCCGGGCGCTTCCCGGCCCTGGAGGAATAGGTTGGTCGGCAACGGGCCGGAGAGGCGGCCCGGGGGCACGGCCTGGCGCGGTGAGCACATGATGGGGGCGGACATGACAATGTCTAAAGGATCAAATGTTCCGGTGCCGACGAGTGCGCTGCGCGTCGAAATGGGCTGGAGTTCGGGCCCCGGAGTGCCCGACGCGGATGCCTCGGCGCTGCTGCTGGTGTCCGGCAAGGTGCGGTCCGACGGCGACTTCGTGTTCTACAACCAGCCGGAGCACTCCTCCGGCGCCGTGCGGCACGAAGGGAAGCGTGACGCGGGGGGCCGGGTGACCGACACGCTGCTCGTCGACCTCGCGCGCGTGGAGCCCGCCGTCGAGACCGTGGTGCTGGCCGCCTCCGCCGACGGCGGCACCTTCGGGCAGGTGCCCGGTCTGTACGTCCGGGTGCTCGACGCGGGCCGGGGCGCGGAGGTCGCCCGCTTCGACAGCGGGGACGCGACGGTCGAAACGGCCTTCGTCCTCGGGGAGTTCTACCGGCGCCAGGGCGCCTGGAAGTTCCGCGCCGTCGGGCAGGGGTACGGCAGCGGCCTGGAAGGTCTGGCCACGGACTACGGGATCGCGGTGGACGAGCCGCAGCACGCGACACCGTCCGCCGCCCCTCCCGCCCCCGCGCCCTCTCCTCGGCCGGCCACTCCGCCGCCCGCCGCCTCTCCGCCGCCCGCGCCCGGCACCCGCGTGGCCGGTCCGCCCCCGCCGGTCCCCACGCCCGCCGCCGTGACGCCGCCTCCGCCGCCCATACCGCCCGCGCCGCCCCAGGCCCCGGTGCGTCTGTCGAAGGTCACCCTCACCAAAGAGGCCCCGTCGGTGTCGCTGGCCAAACAGGGCGGAACATCCGGTTCCATGCGTGTGAACCTCAACTGGCAGGTGCGCAAACAGTTCTCGGGGTGGGGCAGCAAGCGGGGCCGGGCCGTCGCGATGCACGCGGACCTCGACCTCGACCTGTGTGCCCTGTACGAACTGTCCGACGGCAGCAAGGGAGTCGTCCAGGCGCTCGGCAACGCCTTCGGAGCGCTCCACCAGCCGCCGTACATCCATCTCGACGGCGACGACCGCACCGGTGCCGTCGCGAGCGGCGAGAACCTCACCGTCAACCTCGACCACCGCCGGAGCTTCCGGCGCATCCTCATCTTCGTGACCATCTACGAGGGCGCGCGCTCCTTCGCAGACCTGCACGCCACGGTCACCCTCCAGCCGACGAACGGCGCGGCGGTCGACTTCTCGCTCGACGAGTGCACCGTGCCCTCGACCGTCTGCGCCCTCGCCCTGATCACCAACAGCGGTGGTGACCTGATCGTCCAGCGCGAGGCCCGCTACCTCGTGCCCGAACGCGGCGTGAGCCCGCAGCGCACCGTCGACCGCGTCTACGGGTGGGGCATGAACTGGACGCCCGGCCGGAAGTGACAGGAGCGTCAGCGCTCGTCGAGGGCGGTGTCGGGGCGCGCGTAGGTGCGGCCCTTCCAGGCCGCGCCGCGCCCCCTGTAGTGCCGCACCGCGGAATCGACCGTCATGAGGAGGTACAGGAACGCGGTCACCGGCAGCAGGGGAGCGAGCCACCAGGGCTGCCGGTAGTAGCGCAGCATCGGAAGGTACGTCGCCGTCATCAGCAGCCACGCGAGCCCTCCCGCCGCGGAGGCCCCCGTGTTCCCTGCGACGAGCCCGGTGACGAGCGCGAGCGGAGGGACCAGGTAGACCAGCACCAGGCCGAGGACCGTCCCCAGGAGCAGCAGGGGGTTGTGCCGCAGCTGGGTGTACGCGCTGCGTGAGACCATGTGCCACAGATCGCGCAGCCGCGGGTAGGGGCGCACGCTGTCCACCCGCTCCGCGAGCCCCAGCCAGATGTGACCTCCCACGCCCTTCACCGCCCGCGCGAGGGCCACGTCGTCGATGACGGCGTGCCGGACGGCGTCCGGGATCCGGGCCCGCTCGGCGGTGTCCGCGCGCAGCAGCACACAGCCACCGGCCGCGGCCGCCGTGCGTGAACCCCTCACCGCGATCCGCCGGAAGGGATAGAGCTGGGCGAAGAAGTAGACGAACGCGGGCACGACGAGCCGCTCCCACACGCTCTCCACCCTCAGCCGGGCCATCTGGGAGACGAGGTCGAAACCGCCGGTCCGCGCCGCGGCCACCAGTGTCCGCAGGCTGTCGGGCGCGTGTGCGATGTCCGCGTCCGTCAGCAGCAGGTACACGGGCTCACGCGTGCGGGCCAGCGCGATGCCGTGGCGTACGGCCCAGAGCTTGCCGGTCCAGCCCGCGGGCGGCTCCCCGGGCGACTCGACGGTGAGGGGGAGGCCGCCGTGCGCGCGGGCCAGCTCACGGGCCAGTTCCCCGGTGCCGTCCGAGCTGCCGTCGTCGACGAGGAAGACCTCGGCCCGTCCCGGATAGTCCTGCGCGAGCAGGGTCGGCAGGCTCGCGGGCAGCACGCCGGCCTCGTCGCGTGCGGGGACGACGACACAGACGGGCGGCCAGGCGTCGGGCTCCCGGCACGGCGGCAGCCGCAGATCCGTACGCCAGAAGAAGCCCTGGCCGAGCAGCAGCCACAGCCAGGCGGCCAGGGATCCCACGGCGGTCCACGCGACTGCACTCACGCGCGGCAGTCTGCCCCACCCAGAAGGCCCGCCGGGGCCGATCGTCTATGGTGACCGGGTGAAGATCGCGCTCATGGACTCCGGAATCGGACTGCTCGCCGCCGCCACCGCGGTACGCCGGCTGCGGCCCGACGCCGATCTCGTCCTCTCCTCGGCGCCCGACACCATGCCCTGGGGACCCCGTACGCCCCAATACGTCAACGAGCAGGCGCTCGCGGTCGCCGAGGCGGCGGCCGAGCACCGTCCGGACGCGCTGATCGTCGCCTGCAACACCGCCTCCGTGCACGCGCTGCCCGCCCTGCGCGCCCGCCTGGAACCGGACGTGCCCGTGATCGGCACGGTCCCGGCGATCAAGCCCGCGGCGGCCGGCGGCGGTCCTGTCGCGATCTGGGCCACGCCCGCCACCACCGGCAGCCCTTACCAGCGGGGACTCATCCGCGAGTTCGCGGAGGGGGTCGCCGTCACCGAGGTGCCGTGCCCCGGGCTCGCGGACGCCGTGGAACACGGGGACCAGGCGGGCATCGACGCCGCGATCGCCGCGGCCGCCGCCCTGACCCCCGGAGATGTAAGGGCCGTCGTCCTGGGCTGCACCCATTACGAGCTGGTCGCCCAACGGATCCGCGCGGCCGTGCAGCGGCCCGGCCTCCCGCCGCTCGTCCTGCACGTGTCCGCCGGTGCCGTCGCGGCGCAGGCCCTGCGCAGGATCGGCGCGGTCCCGGACCCGGGCGCGGTCGCCGAAGGCACCGTCACCGTACTTCTCGGTGGCCGGGTGGGGACTCTGCCCGAGCCCGCGCTGGGATACGACGAGGGCCGTCTCCTGCAGGCGGTCGGCTCCGCCCGCTGACCGCCGGTCACGGCTCGGACACCCTCCGTCCGCGGCCGCCCGGCCGGAACGGTGACGCTCCGCAAGCCGATGCCCGCGCTGCGGAACATGAGTAGTCTCTTAGGCATGAGGGACCACCCCCACGGCCAATACATCCCGCACTCCGATGTCTGGACCGGGCGTGCGACGAACCGGGTCCAGTGGCTTCCGGCGCTCGCCGGGGCCGCCTGCATCGCGCTCGGCATCGAACTGGCCGTCGACTCGACATGGAACTCGGGCGTCGCCGCGCTCGCCATGTCCGTCGTCGGCTGCATCGCCGCGGGACTGCTCGTCCTGTTCGGCACGCTCGCCTTCGTGCACGTCGCCGTGAAGGTCGACAAGGATTCCCTGGAAGTGCGCTGCGGTCATGTCGGTCTGCCCCGGCGCCGCATCCCCCTCGCGGACGTGGTCGGCGCCGACTTCGCGCCCAGTGTCACGCCGTGGCAGTGGGGCGGCTGGGGCTACCGCTGGCGTCCCGAGAAGGGCACCGCCGTCATCGTCCGGCGCGGCGAGGGCATGGTGCTCCGGCTCGGGGACGGTCATACGTTCACCATCACGGTGGACAACGCGGAGGCGGCCGTACGGGTGATCCGGGACAGACTCCGGCCGGCCACTCCCGGCACCGTGATCTGATCCCGCACGCCTGTCTTTTTGTACGGTCATGAGGTCGCGGGGTTCACGGGCTCATGGGCTCACGGTTCGAGCCGCATCAGCGGGCTCACGGTTCGAGCCGGTGCGCCCAGAGGCGCTCGTCCTCCTTGACGGCGTTGTCCGGACATCCGTCCGCCAGGGGTCTTGCCGTCGCGAGACCGGCGAGCAGTCCCGCGCCCGCCGTCACCGTGGTGAAGCTCAGCGCGTTGCCCACCGAAGCGATGACGGCCAGGGCGGTCAGCGCCGCGCCCGCCGTGAGCGCGATCGGCGTGGACCGCGGTGAGCGCCACAGTGAGTAGAGGACCCAGCAGAACAGCGCGGCGAGCAGCAGAGCGCCGACCACGCCCTGCTCGGCGACCTGCTGCAGCGCGGCGGAGTGGGGCTTGCCGTCGGGCAGCGGCGCCTGCGCGATCGTCGGACTGAGCTCTCCGTAGCGGCCCGGTCCCACGCCCAGTGCCGGATTCCGGCCGGCCAGATGGAGCGCGTCCCGCCAGAGCAGCACCCGGTGCTCGGTGAGCTGGCCCTCGAGGGAGGCGGTCAGTCCGTCCGGGAGCGCGTCCTCGGCGATGGCCCAGGCCGTCGACGTGACCAGCGCCGCGGCGAGCGTGAGGCCCCCGAGGCCGAGAGCGCGGCGCCGCACGCGGTCGGCGGCCAGCGAGCACAGCAGTACCGCGGCGCCGAGGGCGCATCCCGCGGCCGAGCCGAGGACGGCGGCGGTCACCGTGATCCCGACGGCCAGCAGTCGCAGCGCGAGCCGCAGAGCCGGCGGACGTGCCGCCCAGGCCGCGCAGCACGCCGCCGCGACGGACAGGGTCAGCAGAGCCGCCGTGGCGCCGGTGTGCCCGAGCACCACCGTGACCTGCGGGCCCGGGGTGGTGTACCGCGCGGTGAGGGCCAGTCCGAGTCCGGCGAGGGCCCCGGCGCAGGGGGCGGCGACCGGTGCGACCGCGCCCAGGATCCGGCCCGAGGCGTAGCCGGCGGCCATCGCGAGCACCGCCAGCAGGACGCCCTCGGGGCGTCCGTCGTGCACGGCCGCGGTGATCAGCGACCAGACCGCGCAGGATCCGAGCACGACCACACCCGCGGCGTCCGAAACGTTTCGTCTCTCGTTCACGGCCGTCGTACCGGCCGCGGACGTCATCCCCGTGGAACCCACCCCATTGCCCCCCGACCCGTGGCGAACCCCGACCGTCATGGCCGCAATCCGGCCACGTCAGAGGCTCGGGCACACCGTAACGGCTGATGCGCCGGTTTGTGGATGACTTGCGCAGAAAAACGATGCATCCGGAGGGCGGTGAGCGGCCTCCGGGACGCGTGATCCGTCTCCTGGGCGGTGCGGAGCCCGGGGCCGGGGCCGATCGCGGACGGTGCGAGCCTCCGGGAGAGGCGTGGGGACGGACCGTGCTGTCGGTGCCCAGGTCACGCGCCGTACACTCCCCGGGTGACCGCCACCGCAACCCCCGTAGACGAGCCGGAACAGCTCGAACCCCATGCCGCGCCCGCATCGCGCGGGGCCAGACTGGCACGGCGATACGCTCCGGCCGCCGCCGCGGCGCTCTCCGGAGTGCTGCTCTACGTCAGCTTTCCGCCGCGCACGGTGTCGTGGCTGGCCCTGCCCGCCTTCGCGGTCTTCGCCTGGGTCCTGCGCGGTCGCTCCTGGAAGGCCGGGCTCGGGCTCGGCTATCTGTTCGGCCTCGGCTTCCTGCTGCCGCTGCTCGTGTGGACCGGTGTCGAGGTCGGCCCCGGGCCGTGGCTGGCGCTCGTCGCCGTGGAAGCGGTGTACATCGCGCTCGTCGGCGCGGGCATCACCCTGGTGTCCCGGCTGCCCCTCTGGCCCCTGTGGGCCGCCGCGGTGTGGATCGCGGGAGAGGCGGCCCGCGCGCGTGCGCCGTTCGGCGGCTTCCCCTGGGGCAAGATCGCCTTCGGGCAGGCGGACGGCGTCTTCCTGCCGCTGGCCGCGCTGGGCGGCACCCCGGTGCTCGGCTTCGGGGTGGTGCTCTGCGGTTTCGGGTTGTACGAAGTCGTGCGCCAGGTCGTCGACGGCCGTCGCACCGGTGTCGTGCGACGGGGCGCCGCAGCGGTGGCGCTGCTGAGCGTGGCGGTCCCCCTGGCGGGAGCGTTCGCCGCGCGTTCGCTGGTGAGCGACAAGGCCGAGGACGGCACGGCGACCGTCGCGGTGGTCCAGGGCAACGTGCCGCGCGCGGGACTCGAATTCAACGCCCAGCGGCGGGCGGTCCTCGACTACCACGCACGGGAGACCGAGCGGCTGGCCGCCGAGGTGAAGGCGGGCAAGGTCGCGCGGCCCGACTTCGTGCTGTGGCCGGAGAACTCCTCCGACGTCGACCCGTTCACCAACTCCGACGCCCGCGCGGTCATCGACACCGCGGCCAAGGCCATCGGCGTGCCCATCTCGGTCGGCGGTGTCGTCGAGCGGGACGGCAAGCTCTACAACGAGCAGATCCTGTGGGACCCGGTGAAGGGGCCCCTGGACACGTACGACAAGCGGCAGGTCCAGCCGTTCGGCGAGTACCTTCCGCTGCGCTCGCTGCTCGGCGCGATCAACAAGAACTGGACGACGATGGTGCGCCAGGACTTCAGCCGGGGCCACAAGCCCGGCGTCTTCACGATGGACGGCACCGGCGTCGGACTCGTCACCTGTTACGAGGCGGCCTTCGACTGGGCCGTGCGCAGCACCGTGACGGACGGTGCGCAGATCATCTCGGTGCCGAGCAACAACGCGACCTTCGACCGCAGCGAGATGACCTACCAGCAGCTCGCCATGTCCCGGGTCCGCGCCGTGGAGCACAGCCGTACCGTCACCGTACCGGTGACCAGCGGCGTCAGCGCCGTCATCATGCCGGACGGGAAGATCACCCGGCGGACCGGGATGTTCGTGGCGGACTCGCTGGTCCAGAAGGTCCCGCTGCGATCGTCCGAGACCCCCGCCACGCGGCTGGGGATCCTCCCCGAGATGCTGCTGGTGCTGGTCGCGGCGGGCGGCCTCGGATGGGCCGGAGCCAGGGCGGTCCGCGGGCGCCGCGCGGTCTAGCGCGGCCGAGGCCGGGTGCCCGACGCGGACCGTTAGGGTCGGGCCATGGCTACTCCTGACTTCATCCGTACGATCCGGGCCTCCGCGGGGCATCAGCTGCTCTGGCTCCCCGGAGTCACCGCCATCGTCTTCGACGACGAGGGCAGAGTGCTGCTGGGCCGGCGCACGGACACCGGCAAGTGGTCGGTCGTCGGCGGCATCCCCGATCCGGGCGAGCAGCCCGCGGCCTGCGCCGTGCGGGAGGTGTTCGAGGAGACGGCCGTGCACTGCGTCGTCGAGCGCGTCGTGCTCGTCCAGGCCCTGGATCCGGTCACCTACGAGAACGACGACACCTGCCAGTTCATGGACGTCACGTTCCGCTGCCGGGCCGTCGGCGGCGAGGCGCGGGTCAACGACGACGAGTCGCTGGAGGTCGGCTGGTTCTCGGTCGACGCCCTGCCGGAGCTGAACGAGTTCGCCATGTTCCGGATCAAGCAGGCACTGTCCACCGCACCCGCATGGTTCGACACCACGACCTGAAGCGGAACTGTGTGAGATGAGCACATGTGTGGGGGCGGTCGGGCTGCCTAGGGTCGAGCCATGACCTCGCCCAGCGCCCTCCCGGGCCCCCACGCCCCCTCGTCCGGACTCGACGGCCGTACCGCCCTGGTCACCGGCGCCGCCGGCGGCATCGGCCGGGCCTGTGTACTGCGGCTGGCCGGCGAGGGGGCCAGGGTACGGGCGGTCGATCTGGACGCCGCGGGGCTGGACGAACTCGCCGAGCTGGCCCGAGGTCTCCCGGGCACGGTGGAGCCGCATCCCCTGGACCTCACCGACCTCGACGCGGCGGAGCGGGCCGCCGAGGGCACGGACGTCCTCGTCAACAACGCCGGACTGCAGACGGTGCGGCCCATCGAGGAGTTTCCCCCCGAGGACTTCCGCACCATGCTCACGGTGATGCTGGAGGCCCCGTTCCGGCTGATCCGCGGCGCACTGCCACACATGTACGGGCAGGGCTGGGGCCGCATCGTCAATGTGTCCTCGGTCCATGGGCTGCGCGCGTCAGCCTTCAAGTCGGCCTATGTGGCCGCGAAACACGGGTTGGAGGGGCTGTCGAAAACGGCCGCCCTGGAAGGCGCCCCCCATGGAGTGACCTCGAACTGTGTGAACCCCGCCTATGTGCGCACCCCACTGGTCGAGAGGCAGCTCGCGGACCAGGCGCGGGCCCACGACGTTCCCGAGGAACGCGTGCTGTCCGAGGTGCTGCTGCGGGACAGCGCGGTCAAACGACTCGTCGAACCCGACGAGGTCGCCGACGCGGTGGCCTATCTGTGCGGGCCCCGGTCCTCCTTCGTCACCGGCACGTCGCTGGTCATGGACGGCGGCTGGACGGCGCACTGAGGGCAGTCCCGCAGTCCCCGGTGGATCGGCGCACGGCGTCGGATGCCGTGTGTCCCGAGGCGGAGAGTCGTCCTCGTACCGGGTGTGCCCGGGCGACCCCGGCAACGCGGCGAGGTGCCGCGGCTGTCGTCGTGCGCTCGCCGGGGATCACCAGGACAGCCCTCAGCGATCCGGTACCCGCCGAGTTGTCCACAGGGCCGGCCGGGCCGGCCTCACGACAGGTCATCCTTTGAGCATGTCCCGCGATCACGAGCAGTCCGCCGAGCGCTCCGCCGACAACGCCGAGACGCCCTTCCTCCAACTGCTGGCCAGAGGCGCGCCCGCCGAGGCGTACGAGCAGCCGGTCCTGCTCGCCCGCGCCGAGAGCTGTCCCGCCGCCCGCGTCGCCGCGCTCGAAGAGGCCAAGCAGCTCGCGCTGCGGGTGCGCTCCGAGATGGAGGGCCGGCGCCGTCGCGAGGCCGAACTGTCCGCGCTCTTCGAGACCGCCCACGACCTGGCGGGCCTGCGCGACGTCGACGCCGTACTGCGCGCGATCGTGCAGCGGGCCCGGTCACTGCTGGGCACGGACGTCGCCTACCTCAGCCTGCACGACGAGGCCGAGGGTGACACGTACATGCGTGTCACCGAGGGCTCGGTCGCGGCGCGCTTCCAGCAACTGCGGCTCGGCATGGGGGAGGGGCTCGGCGGCCTCGTAGCCCAGACCGCCCGCCCCTATGTCACCGACGACTACTTCAAGGACGACCGCTTCCAGCACACCCGGGCCATCGACGCGGGCGTACAGGACGAGGGACTGGTCGCCATCCTCGGCGTACCCCTCATGATCGGGCCGCACGTCATCGGAGTGCTGTTCGCCGCGGACCGGCGGGCACGGATCTTCGAACGCGAACAGATCGCCCTGCTCGGTTCGTTCGCGGCGCTGGCCGCGGCGGCCATCGACACGGCGAACCGACTGACGGAGACCCGCTCGGCCCTCGACCGCCTGGGCCGTGCCCACGAGATCATCCGGGACCGCAGCGGAGTGATCGAGCGCGCCTCGGACATCCACGACCGCCTCGCCGAACTGGTGCTGCGCGGCGGCGGAGTCCATGACGTGGCCGCGGCCGTCTCCGAAGTACTGGACGGCACGGTCGAGTTCACCGGGACGGACACCGCACCGGGCGCCGCTCTCCAGGCCTCCCGCACCGAGGGGCACGCGGTGCGGCACGGCCAGGACTGGGTCGCGGCCGTGGCGGCCGGGGGCGAGCTGCTGGGCGCGCTGGTGCTGGGCGGACACCCGGGCCTCGACCCCGTCGACCAGCGCACGTTCGAGCGCGCCGCGATGGTCACGTCACTGCTCCTGCTCGCCAGACGCTCGGCGGCCGAGGCCGAACAGCGCGTCCGCGGCGAGCTGCTGGACGACCTGCTGGACGTCCGGGACCGCGACCCACGCCTGCTGCGCGAGCGCGCCACCCGTCTCCACGCCGACCTGGACGCCGTCCATGTGGTGCTCGCCGCCCGCCTGGACACCACGGCAGCCGACGCCGACCGCGAGGCGGACGCCCGCCGACGGCTCTGGTCCGCCGCGTCCCATCTTGCCGCGACCGGACACGGACTGGCCGCCGCGCGCGACGGTGGCACGGTGCTGCTGCTCCCGCTCGGACCGGACGAGACCGCCACCGACCTGGCCCGCCGCACGGCCGGACAGCTGGGCACCGCCGTCCAGGAGGCCGTCACGGTCGGCGCCTCGGCACCCCTCGAAGACCTCGCCGCGCACCCCGAAGCGGTGGCGGCGGCCTACGCGGAGGGGCAGCGCTGCCTCGAAGCGCTGCGCCTGCTCGGCCGCGCCGGGGACGGCGCGGCCGCCGAGGACTTCGGGTTCCTGGGGCTGCTGCTCGCCGGGGACCGTGACATCTCCGGCTTCGTCGGGCGGACCATCGGCCGGGTCGTGGACTACGACCAGCAGCGCGGCACCGACCTGCTGCGCACCCTCGACGCCTACTTCGCGTGCGGGATGAGCCCGGCGCGCACCAAGGACGACCTGCACGTCCATGTGAACACGGTGGCCCAGCGGTTGGAGCGGGTGGGCCGGCTGCTGGGGGAGGACTGGCAGAGCCCGGCCCGGGTACTGGAGATCCAACTCGCCCTGAGACTGCATCGGTTGTCCACGACCGCACGGCACTGACCCCCGTACGCGCGTACGGGGGCCCGGAGATGGGGGATCGCGGTCAGGCCGTGGAACGCGCGTCCGCCGCCGGCACGGTCGCCTCCGCCTCGTCGTGGTCCGCCACGCCGGCAAGGTCGCGGTGCCGGGTCTCCTCGGCGACGCCCACCGCGATCAGGGTGAGAACGGCCGCCGCGATGACGTACAGGGAGATCGGTGTGGAGCTGCCGTAGTCGGACAGCAGCGCGGTCGCGATCAGCGGGGCGGGGGCCCCTGCCGCGACCGAGGCGAACTGGGCACCGATCGACGCACCGGAATAACGCATCCGCGTCGCGAACATCTCGGAGAAGAAGGCGGCCTGGGGCGCGTACATCGCGCCGTGCAGGACGAGCCCGACGGTGACGGCGAGGATCAGGTTGCCGAAGCCGCCTGTGTCGATGAGCGAGAAGAAGGGGAACATCCACAGGCCCACTCCGGCGGCCCCCAGCAGGTAGACGGGCCTGCGGCCGATCCGGTCCGACAGCGCGCCCCAGGCGGGGATGACCGCGAAGTGCACGGCGGAGGCGATCAGTACCGCGTTCAGCGCGGTCTGCCGGGAGACGCCGGCGGACGTGGTGGCGTACACGAGGATGAAGGCGGTGATCACGTAGTAGCTGATGTTCTCCGCCATGCGGGCGCCCATCGCGACCAGGACGTCGCGCCAGTGGTGGCGCAGCACGGACACCAGCGGCAGCCTCTCCGCGGCGGACTCCCGCGTCCGCCCGCGCGCCTCGGACCGTGCCAAGGCCTCCTGGAAGACAGGTGATTCATCGACAGACAGACGTATCCACAAACCGACGACGACCAGTACGCCCGACAGCAGGAACGGGACGCGCCAGCCCCAGGCGACGAAGGAGTCGTCGGACAGGGTGGCGGTGAGCAGCGAGAGCACGCCGGTCGCGAGGAGCTGACCCGCGGGCGCTCCGGTCTGCGGCCAGGAGGCCCAGAACCCGCGCCGCTTCGCGTCCCCGTGTTCGGACACCAGCAGGACGGCGCCGCCCCACTCGCCGCCCAGTGCGAAGCCCTGGACGAGGCGGAGTGCCGTCAGCAGCACGGGGGCCGCCGCGCCGACGGTCGCGTGCGTCGGCAGCAGACCGATCGCGAACGTCGCGCCGCCCATCAGCAACAGGCTGAGCACGAGCAGTTTCTTACGGCCGAGGCGGTCGCCGTAGTGTCCGAAGACGAGCGCGCCGATGGGCCGGGCCGCGAACCCGACCGCGTAGGTGAGGAACGACAGCAGCGTGCCGACGAGCGGGTCGGAGCCGGGAAAGAAGAGCTTGTTGAAGACGAGCGCGGCCGCCGAGCCGTACAGGAAGAAGTCGTACCACTCGATGGTGGTGCCGATGAGGCTGGCGGCGACGATGCGCTTGAGATTGGTGGCGGGTGGTGGGGGAGCGGTGGTCTCGGAGGCCATGCGCGCCACTTCCTTGTGTGCGGTGGGGACGGGTACGTGTGGGCACACCGTAGGAAGACGCAGGTCAGGGGCACATGTGGTGGGGCACCATAGTTGGGGGGTTGGCTATGCGTGCGGCCACCATGCCGGTTCGAGGGCGGGCGGCTCAGGAGCTCTAAGGTGATCGAAACGAGCGCCGTCCGGGAAGCGTAGTTCAGGATGGTTTGACTATGCGGTGCTGACTCCCGTGCTGGCTTGGTGCTGACCAAAAGCCCATGTCATCACCCGTCTTCACCCGTCCCGTGCTGACTTGGTGCTGACTACGCTCCGTTGAACTCGGGCATCTGGGGTTGATCGGTTCAGGGTCGTTGCGTGGTGTCCGGGTTGAGAGACCAAGGCCGGCTTTGCTGCTCGGTCGCCGTGAGCACGGGCCAGGTGCTGCGCCTGGGTGCGGTGCTCACTCGTCTTCCACGGCAGCCGCCAAGGGCGGCCGCGCTGAACATCACCACCACGACGCCGCACCAACGCCACCAGTCGGTTGAACTGCGACTTGCTCAGCCCAGAAAACGACTCGATTTCGCCGCCCACGTACCGTGGGCGGCGGCTCCCGAGTGCTGAACCCGTGCGAGAAGAAGGAATGATGCATGGATGTATACGTGGAGGCAACCCTCGATCCGCTTGGTGCGGCAGATCGGGGGGCCGTCCTGGTCGACTGGTTCGAGAGGGCATTTTCCGGGCCTTTTGCTGAACTGGTCCATCAGGAGGAGCGCGCTGAATTTGGGGTGCAAACCGGGACGTCCGTCCGGCAGTCCGGGGGGAGCCGTCGAAGTAATATGTCTCATCTGGGAAGGAACCGCGCGCGACTGAGGGTGGAGCTGGAGCAGAGCCCGGATTGGGTCGTTACAGAGTTCTACGGAGATGACACTCTTGGTCGGGTGCAGTGCTCCTATTTTCCGGAGGAGGGCGGTTGGTCGAAGCTCGTTGTCGGCCTGCAGGCGGGATCTTTGAGGCTGGCCGATCCGAAGTACTGTGCAGATCTGGTGGATTTCCTCGCGCAGGCGGTCGACGATCTGAACCCGGTGTTCGCCCGTATCGAAAGGGACTCATTTTCCGACTGGTCGAACATCGAGGCCGCTTTGACGCGAAATCTCGATGACTCGCTTCCCGAGGGCCGGGAATTCCTGCGTGGCTACGCGTGGGTCACGGTATGTCCTCAAGAACTGGCGATCCGGCTGGGCGGCCCGGAGACGCTGGCGGCTTCCGGGGCTTTCCACCGTGTGGTCCCTTTGCGGAAAGGAGGGGTGCTGTTGCAAGCGTCCGAGACGCTGGCCGGGTATACCGACCACGTCGTGGAACGCGTGTTCGCGGCGCTCGCCCCGGTGCTGCCGGAAGGTCAGCCCCATCCGGATCCGGCCCATCCCGACCTCCGTTTCGTGTTGCGAGACGCTGCCGATGCTCGCTGAGCGGGCCATCACGTACGTGTGCACTCGCACGCCGCCTGACTGCTGACAGCGGGGAAGGCCCCTTTCCGGAGGGTCGGCCAGCCTTCAGGGGGCATGCTCACGAACGCTCAAGCGGTGTCGCGCGGCACGGTTCCTGTGGCGGGCGCCGGCCGCAGTGACCGTGGACTCCCTGGAGGACGCCGACTCGTGTAGCACGCTGGTCGAGCTCCTGCGCAAAATCTCAACGACCTGGCCGATCGCAGTTGCGGCAGCCGCGCTTGCAGCCTGCTTCACGCCGACAATCCTCTTCGAGGACGTCGATGCGGCGTAGAGCTCGTAACAGGATCTTGTTGAAGTACCTTCTTCGGGCGTGACCGATGTGACGATTCGGCCGTTCGGATGGTGTGAGTACCCGGCCGTGGGTCGTGGGCGACGGCTTGTGGGCGTTGATCGAACTGCTGCTGCCGCCCCGGCCAGAGAAGTCGCCGGGCCCGCAGCCGGTGGCGGACCGGCTGTGTCTGCGGGGCATCCTGTACGTCCTCCACAACGACATGGCCTGGCAACTCCTGCCGCTGGAGTTGGAGTTCGGCTCGGGACAGACCTGCTGGCGGCGTCTGGATCGCCGGCAGCAGGCGGGCGTCGTCGACCGGCTGCACCGCATGCCGGCTGCGCGCCCGAGCGAAAGGCCGGATCCACAGCGCCACCCGAACCCGGCAGTGGAACCCGGCGTCCACCCGACGTGACAGCCGGGCCGCCGAAGAGGTCCGGCGACTCCGGCCACGCCCCTCACGCAGGACCGAGGTTGGTCAACAATGTTCTGAATGGGCGATTTGGGGGTCGGGGTGGGTTCGTGCTCGACACTTTGATGAGGGGCCTGGAGTGTGGATCCGCCTTACCCGCGCTGGCAACCTGATGGTGCGAGGGAAAACGACCCGAGCGCACCACAGGAAAACCGTCAGAACGGGAAGATTCCATGAAGTGCACCGTCGGCCTCTTCGTCCCCCTCGCGCTTTCCTTCGCTGTTCTGGCGGGCGTCTCGGAAATAGCGGCGAACCTGTCGCCTTCAAAGGGCGGCGAGAGTGATTCTGCTGTCGTGGCGTCTGACGCGGATGACACCGGTTGGGGTGGCTGATCGCTCAGTTCCGCACGGGATGCGTCCAGTGCTCACTTCGTGCCTTGCCGAGTCAAGGTATCCAGGCCATGCGTGCTGGCCACTCCCACCGGCCACCATCTGGCAACTCCCTTCCCGCGCCTTGGTTCAGGATCCGAGTTCCTGCCTCGGCTATTTCGGGCCATGCCGAAAAATGGAGCACTCTTGTGACCAATCCCTTTGACGATCCGGACGGCGTCTTTTTCGTCCTGATCAATGATGAACTTCAGTACTCTCTGTGGCCGGCATTCGCCGATGTTCCTCCTGGTTGGGCGGTCGCCCGTGAGGCCGGAACTCATCGGGACAGTGTCGCATTCATCGAGGAGAACTGGACGGACATGCGTCCCAAGAGCCTTGTCGACCGCATGGCCGGACACTGAATCGACCGGTTCGAAGATTCTTGGAACCGGCGGAAAACGAAAGGAAGAACAGTGGCAGGAAGCACGGCAGCCCAGTCTTTGACGCTCAGTCATGTGGAGATGTACGTCGGCGACGCCCCGTCCGTCGCCGCCGACTTTGTGGACGGCTACGGGTTCGAGGTCTTCGCAACCGCCGAGGGACATGGCCCCGAAGGCGCGGCACGGTCCCTGGCGCTGCGTCACGGCGGGATTGTGCTGGTGGTCACCGAAGCCCTGGATTCGGCACACCCGGCCGCGGGCTTTGTGGAGCGGCACGGAGACGGTATCGCGGACATCGCGCTCACCGGGGCGGACGTACGCGCCGCGTTCCGTCACGCGGTCGAGCGCTCTGCCGTCGTGCTCACCGAGCCGGCGGAGCGGGACGGGTACGTGACGGCGGTCCTGGCCTCCGGCTTCGACGACGTTCGGCACACCCTGGTGCAGCGCCCCGAGGACGAGCGGGAGCGACCCGGCCCGCTCCCGGGATTCGTCCCCGCTCCGGAGGCCGGACCCGCGCCGGCAGAGTCCCCCGAACTGACGCTGCTGGACCACATAGCGGTCAGTGTCAGGACCGGCGAACTCGCCGACAGCACCACCTATTACGAGCGGGTCTTCGGCTTCCACACGGTCTACGAAGAGCTCATGGTCCAGGGCACTGAGGCGATGGACTCCAAGGCGGTGCGCAACGCGGCTGGGGACGTCACGTTCACCGTGCTGGCTCCGAGCGCCGACCACGACGCCGGACACATCGGGGACTTCCTCGAGCGCCATGGAAGTGGTGGCATTCACCACCTGGCCTTCGCCACCGAGGACATCGCCACCTCCATAGCGCGGCTCACCAAGCGCGGCGTCAACTTCCTGGAGACGCCCGACGTGTACTACGAACGTCTGGCGGACCGGCTGACGCTGGCCCGGTATTCGGCCGCGGAACTGCGCGAGGCCGGGATCCTCGCCGACGAGGACCACGATGGCCAGCTCTTTCAGATCTTCACCCGCACCACCCACCCCCGGCGGACCCTGTTCTTCGAGATCATCGAGCGGCTGGGCGCCGACACCTTCGGCAGCGGCAATGTCCGTGCCCTGTACGAAGCCGTGCAGGCCGAGCGGAGCGACGGTTCGCAGGAGCGCGTGCAGTGACTGCCACCACCGTGTCCCCGGCGACCACGAACGCGTGCCTGCTCACCCCGGCCGACGCGGAAGAGCACGCACGGCTGGCTCTGCCGCCGACGGTCGAGCGGTTCGTCAACGGAGCGGCCGGCACCGGGCTCACCTTGCGTGCCAACCGTGAGGCGTTGGACCGGGTGTGCCTGGTGCCGCGTGTGCTGACGGACGTGTCGTCGCCGGTCACCGCCGGACGCCTGCTCGGCGTCGATGCCAAGATGCCGGTGGCGGTGGCACCCATGGCCTACCAGCGGGCCGTCCACGAGGACGGGGAGCTCGCCACCGCCGGTGCGGCCCGCGATCTCGGGGTGCCGTTCACGGTGAGCATGTTCAGCAGCCACAGCGTCGAGGAGATCGCCGCGGTGGGCGCCACGATGTGGTTCCAGGTGTACTGGCTCAGAGACCGGGGCCGCACTGTGGAACTCCTGCGCCGCGCCGAAGCGGCCGGCTGCGTGGCGGTGATGCTGACTGTGGACACCCCTCGAATGGGGCGGCGTCTGGACGATCTGCGGGCCGGGTTCAGCCTTCCCGACGGGGTGAAAGCCGCCCACTTCCGCGACCTCTCCGGGCCCGGGCCGGGCGACCCCACGCCCGGGGTGAGCGAAGTCGCAGCCCAGACCGCAGCTTTGGTGGATCCTTCGCTGAGCTGGTCGGACATCGAGTGGCTGCGGGAGCAGACACGTCTGCCGCTGATCCTCAAGGGGGTCCTGGATCCGCTGGACGCGCGGCGGGCGGTGCGGCACGGGGTGGACGCCGTGGTGGTGTCCAATCACGGTGGCCGCCAACTCGACGGGGCGGTGGCGAGTGTCGATGCCCTGCCCGCCGTGGCCGAAGCGGCTGACGGCTGCTGTGAGGTGCTGCTGGACAGCGGTGTGCGCAGCGGCACGGACATCATCAAGGCGGTCGCTCTCGGGGCCACGGGCGTCCTGCTGGGACGCCCCGTGCTGTGGGGGCTGGCCGCGGGAGGCGGCGAAGGGGCGAAGCACGTGCTCCGTCTCGTCCAAGAGGAGCTGGAGCACGCTCTGGCCTTGGCGGGCTGCCCGGACCTCGGCGCCGCCTCGCGGCTGCGCACCGTCACAGCGGACGGGCGGACCGGGGCTGTCCTGGAACGGGCCAGGGGCGACATGGTGGGTGCTCGGTGAAGCTCTCCACCTCAGCCCCTGAACTCGCTCCCGTTCCGGGAAGCGATCTGTCCCTGGAGGATCTCCACCCCGCAGTCGGCGATCCGTTGCTCGGATCGATGAACTTCCTCAACGAGATCGCCGGCCGGTATCCCGGGGCGCTGTCTCTCGCCGCGGGCGCTCCCTACGAGGGTTTCTACGACGTCGAGGACGTCCATCGCTGTCTGCGGCGGTTCTGCGAGCATCTGCGTGCCGATCGCGGGTACAGCGAGGAGCAGGTCAGGCGGACGCTGCTCCAGTACGGCAGGACCAAGGGCATCGTGCATGACCTGATAGCCCGTCACCTGTCGGTCGACGAAGGCATGGACGCGGACCCGGAGTCGATCGTCGTCACAGTGGGCTTCCAGGAGGGGCTCTTCCTCACCCTGCGAACTTTGCGCCGTGACGCCCGCGACGTGCTGCTCGCCGTCACTCCCGCCTACGTCGGGGCGACCGGCGCCGCCCGCCTGCTGGACATGCCGGTGCATCCGGTCGCCGGCGGCCCCGGCGGCGTGGATACCGACGACCTCGTTCGGCACATCCGGGCCGCCCGGGGCGCGGGACTGCGCCCCAGAGCCTGCTACCTCGTGCCCGACTTCGCCAATCCGTCCGGCGTGCGGATTCCCCTGGATCTCCGGCACGAACTGCTCGACATCGCCCGGCGCGAGGACATCCTGCTGCTGGAGGACAACCCTTACGGTCTCTTCCCGCTGAAGGGTGAGCGACTGCCTACGCTGAAGGCGCTGGACACCGCACGCAGTGTGGTCTACCTGGGCTCCTTGTCCAAAACCGTCTTTCCCGGCACCCGGGTCGGGTACGTGATGGCCGACCAACTGGTTGCGGACGGTGCGGGCGGGTCCGTGCGGCTCGCCGATCATCTGGCGAGGGTCAAGAGCATGATCACGGTCAACACCTCGCCGTTGGCGCAGGCTGTCGTGGGAGGGCGGCTGCTGGAGCACGGCTGCAGTCTGGAGCGCGCCAACGCTCGGGAGGCCGTGTTCTACCGGCGAGGTCTCGAGCGGTTGTCCGACGGCCTCGCCCGCCGTTTTCCGGCACCGTGCCCTGTCACATGGAATGCCCCCGATGGCGGTTTCTTCGTAGTCGTGTCGGTCCCGTTCGAGGTGACTGACGCCCTGCTGGAGCGCTCGGCGCGCGAGCACCGAGTGCTCTGGACGCCTCTGCACCCCTTCTACGACAGTCCCGGGCCGATGCGCCAACTGCGCCTGTCGTGCAGTGCGCTGCCGCCTGACGGGATCGACGAGGCCCTGGACCGGTTCGCGGTGTTCGTCCGCGCCCGCGCGGCCGAGGACGGAATCCGATGGTGAGGCACGGCCCGCGGCGAGCGGCCGACCGGGCACCGGACATGAGAAAGGCAGGCGTGAGGGACGGCATGGACGTCGAGGAGCTGGTGGACCCGCTGCTGGCACAATTCCTGGAGGAGACCCGTCTGCGTTCCGAGACACAGGTCCCGCCGAGGGCTACCGAACCGGGGCCGCGTCCCGAGATGCATCAGCGCTGGCTCGCCCTGGCCGAGGTCCTCTCCGTCGGGTACGGCGAGCGGGCCGGAGCGGTCATCACCAAGGGGCGGACCCTGATGCGGGCCCGCACCACCCCGTCCGCCGGCGCCCTCTACCCCTTCGACGTCCTGGTCGCCTTCCAGTCGACCGCCGGCTACCGGATCTACCACTACGACGCCGCGGACTGCTGCCTCCACAGCCCCTTCCCGGTCGGCGACCAGGACCTGGCCGCCCTGCTCGGCATGCCGCAGGCCTGGGAGCGCATGCCCGCCGCGGTGGTCGCCGTCGTCGGACGGCCGTGGAAGTCGATGCGCAAGTACGGCCGGCGAGGCTATCGCTACACCCACCTCGATGGGGGGCACGCGGCGGCGAACATCGCGCTCGCCGCCGCCGACGCCGGATTCACTCCCGCTGTCCACCTGCGGTTCGACCGGCATCGCGCGGCACGGCTTTTCGCCGTGGACGGCCGGTGCCGGGAGCCGCAGGCGCTCGTCGCCCTCTCGGCACCCGCAGGGGGACAGACATGGCAAGGCGCGGACGGCGCAGGTCATGCCAACCCGTTCGCCGTTCCCGTGTGGCGGCACGAGGGCGATGCCGGCTCGGAGCGACCGGACGCCGCGGAATGTGACAACTGGTTGGATATCAGCTCAATAAGTACGTATGGCGGAGAGTCGTCTCCGCCTCCGCACTGGGGGACTGTTCGTTCCGTGACCTGTGCGGACGAAGCAACAGACACAGCGGACGACATCCTGTTGCCTGGGGCCGATACTGCCCCGACGCCACCGTTCCCGCAGGTGGCGGTGGAGCGCACCTCGGCCAAGGGCTTCTTGCCCGGGGCACTGGACCGCGCCTCCCTGGGACGCGCGCTGGCCGGCCTTCGCGGGTCCCTCGCGGTCGACAGCGCGGACGGCCCCCTCGTCGGCCTGCGCGTCCTGGCCCGGACCGTCGAAGGGATCGCACCCGGCAGTTATGCGTACGTGCCGCAGACCCACGCGCTGAGCCCGCGAGGCGGCGACGGCGCGAGTTCCGAGTCGGTCGCCGCGGCCTGCGTCAACCAGGACGTGGTCCGCGACGCAGCGGTCCTGATAGCTCTGCACGCGCCGATGCGCGCGTTGCGGGGACGGCACGGACGGCAGGGACTGGCCGAGCTGCACTTCCACGCGGCTGCCGCCGCCCAGCGGATCTGCCTGGGCGGATGCGCCCACGACGTCGGTGTCACCTGCCTGGGCGGATTCGACGCTGAGCGGATCGCGGAACTGACCATGCTGAACAGCTCGGAAGAGGTCATCTACGTCCTCGCCGCAGGTGTCCCCGACGCGTCGGCCGTCAAGTGGGACCGCGCCCCGATCGCCTACAGCCACGGCGCACGCCGCACGAGCGGCGCGCCCGAACAGATACGAGGAGAAGAGTCAGTGGTGGTCCCACGGTGAGCAACAGCATCCTGTCCGCGCGCATGACAGACGCCCATCGCGAACTCGGGGAACGCGCCCGCGCCTACTTCACCCCGCGATGGCTGGAACAGTGGCGTGCCGCCCCCGGGGGCCCGCTCCGCAAGGACGTATGGCCCGAACTGGCCGAACGGGGATTTCTCGGCGTGTCCCTGCCCCGCGAACACGGCGGCCAGGGACTGGGACTGCTGGGCGCCCTGGTGGTGGGAGAGGCCCTGGCCCAGGTGGGCGACAGCGGCGTCGCACTCGGCATGCACGTCCACAACGAAGTCGCCGGCGAATGGCTCACCTCGGCGGCAGACCCGACGCTGCGTGAGCGCTACCTGCCGAAGCTGCTGTCGGGTGAACTTCTCGCCTGCCAGTGCGACACCGACCCCTCGGCACAGGAGCCGACCACCGCCGTACGGGACGGCGACCGCCTCATCCTCCGGGGACAGAAGAAGTTCGTAGTCAACGGTGCACAGGCCGACCTGTGCTTCGTCAGCGCGCGGCTCGACGGACAACCTGCCGTGGTCGTCGTCGAGAAGGACGCCCCCGGAGTCCGCGTGACCCACGCCTACGACAAGCTCGGCACCCGGTCGATCGACTCCGCGCTACTGGAGTTCGACGACGTCGAGGTGCCCGCGGACCGAGTGGTCGCCCGAAGCGGCGTCAGCCAGCTGATGCGCTGGAACAGAGTCATGTCCCGCATGAGGTTCCTCATTGCGGTGGACGCCTGGCTCATCCACCGGATGTTGCTGACCCACATCGTCGACTACTCCACCAACCGCGAACTGGGCGGGCGCGCGCTGTCGGCCTGGCCGATCAACGCCCACGCACTGGCGCGAGCCCGCGCCGACCAGGAGCTGATGGAGGCGGGCATCACCGACGGCTACCTACGACTGACCGAAGGCGGCAGCACCGTCCCGGAGATCGCCGAACTCAAGTGGTTCTGCGTCGAGCGAGCCACCGAACTGGCCTCGTTGTCCACCGATCTCGAAGGCGGAGCAGGCTACATGTGGGACAGCGTCGCGCTGCGGGCCCACGCCCAACTGAGGGGACTGCGAATGTCGGGCGGCAGCCAGACGACGATGCTCACCATCGCCAACCACAGCATGGCGTGCCGAGCCGAACTCGGCGACCAGGACCGCGCGGGCGTGGCGTGATGACCGCGGAACACTCACTGGACGAGGTCTTCCTACGGGCGTGCGAGGAGCACGGCAACCGACGCGCCCTGGTGGGGGACGGCGAAGAGCTGACCTACGACCAGTTCGCCGGACGGGTGCGCGAACGCGCG
Source organism: Streptomyces fagopyri (assembly GCF_009498275.1). Lineage (NCBI taxonomy): Bacteria > Bacillati > Actinomycetota > Actinomycetes > Kitasatosporales > Streptomycetaceae > Streptomyces > Streptomyces fagopyri. Next base: position 8,275,238 of record NZ_CP045643.1, read on the forward strand.
GCCGCACTGAGCGAACTGCTGGCCGACGACGACCGCCGTGTGGCGATTCACGCCGCCAACAGCGTGGATTACCTCGTCAGCTACTACGCCCTGGTCATCGACAGACGTCTGCCACTTCTCGTCGACGCCCAGTTCGGCGCCCTGGAGCTCCAGGGCATCGATGACTCCTGCGGTGTCGACGTCTATCTCACCGACCGGCCCGACACCTTCCCGCTGCCCGCCACGACGCGCACGGTTCCCGGTTCCCGGCTCGCACTCGCCACCCCCGTGCGACCGCACCCCCGCCCGCCCGCCCCCGAACCGCATCCGGCGACGGCCACCTGCCGATTCACCTCGGGCACCACCGGAGCTCCCAAGTGCCTGGAGTTCTCGCATGCGGCGATCCACAGCGCCGCACGCGCCTGGGCGGACGGCACCGGGCTCCGGGCCGGCGACCGGGTGCTGTGCCTGGCTGCCTTCACCAACGGCCTGGCATTCAACACCTCCCTGCTGCCGGTCTTCTTGACCGGCGCCGAACTGCACCTCTATCGCGGCCTGCCCACCTCGGGCGGCATCACCCGGGCGCTGCGCCGATCCCGGGCAACCCGCCTGGTGGCCTTCCCGCTCGCCTACCGGCTGCTCACCCAGGCGGCCGAGCCCGACCACGCCGCCTTCGCCACCGTCACCAGGGCCATTTCGGCGGCCGCTGCCCTAGACCCTGCCATCCGGTCCGCCTTCCACACCCGCTACGGGATTCAGATCGCCGACTACTACGGGATCGCCGAAACCGGTCCCTGCACCTTCGAACGCGACTCGCACCGCACCACGGGCCTCGGCACCCCGCTGCCCGGGGTCACGCTGCGCATCGACGCCGACCCAGCCGGGCGGTCGCAGGTTCATGTGCGCACCGCCTCCATGGCCACCCGCTGTCTCAACGTGCCGGGAGCGCTGGAGGCGCGCACCGGCCCCGACGGCTTCTACGCGACCGGCGACACCGGGAGCCTCGACGCGGGCCGGCTGCACATCACAGGGCGGATCGGCGGTCCCATCAACCTTGCCGGACGCAAGATCGACCCCACCGAGATCGAACGGGTGGCGCTCGCCCTGGACGGCGTCCTCGACTGCGTGTGCTTCGCCGACACCGACACGCGCGGCGAGACGGTCCTGCACCTGGTGCTGTCCGGGCCGCGCACACCACGCCGAGCCGAGGTCGTAAAAGTCTGTCAGGTGGGCTTGGCGCCCTACAAGGTCCCCGGGTGGGTCTCCGTCCTGGAGGCCATCCCCCGGTCTTCGGCGGGCAAGGTCCGCCTCTCGGAACTCAAAGAACTTCTCAGGACAGGAGCGCCCGCACATGACCGCTGACACCGACCGCACGGACCTGCACCGCGAGATCGAGAGGCTGGTGGAAGTAGCGACAGGGCGAGTGGTCACCGCAGCCGACCTGCGCGCCGCGGACGGCGCGCTGGACCGGGCCGGGGTGAACTCCATCGGCTACATCAACCTGATGGAGGGCCTGGAGCTGCGCTTCGGTGCCGTCGTGGACCCCGAGGCCGACCCTCAGTACCTGATGTCGGTGGATTCCATCGTGAGCTTCGTTCGCGCCCAGAAACGGCCGTGACCCGTGGTGCCCCGCAACGGCAGTCCAAAGCAAGGAGAACCGTGAGTATCACCCTTACCGCAGCCGACTCCGAAACGGAGGCGGACCCAGGCCCGGGGCTTGGCGACGTGTGGGCGACGGCCACATTCGGAGAGGCAGCGGCCCGGATGGAGCACCAGTGCGCGGTAGTGCCGCTGCTCAATCTCTTCGACCAGGACCCCCACGGGTTCGTCGAGGGCACCCGCACCGGCAAACTGCGCGCCGCACTGGGGCTCTTCACCCCCAACGCCCGCTTCTCGCTGTCCCACCCCACGGTCACCGCCGTCCGCGACGGCGTCGACGTCCTCCTCGACGGGCGCTACCGCTACGCCGGCGAGCGGGCGGACGTGGCCTTCGTTCCTCTCGCGATCGACGGTGAGGTGCGCCTCGCTCTGCTTCCGCACAACCCGGAGGCCCGACACCCCGACACCGGTCCGACCCATGAGTACGGCTGGAGAGTGCTGAGCGGAGTGAGGCTCGCGGCTCACGCGTTGTCGCGGCCTGTCACCTTTGACGCTGACGGCCCTTTGGCGGCCGTACTCGACGCCTATGGCTGGCAATTCTCCCGCGGATCGGCCGAGCTGTGCGCCCGCGTCGTCGCCGATCTGCGCCGGACGCTCGCCCGGTCCGGCCAGGGCACCGAGGCGCTGAGCACCTCCCAGTATGTTGCCCACGAGCTGAGCCGCCTGGAGATCGAGATCTCGCTGGCGTCCCAGGCCGCCTCACTGGGCGCCGCCTTCAAGAACGAGGGTCCTGGCGGACAGAGTGCCACATCCGTCCTGCTGGCCTGCACCGGTCTGCTGTGGCGTACGGCGCGGATGGCCGAGGACCTCACCACCGAACTGGGGCTGCCCGCGACCGATTCCGGCACAGGCCTCACAACCGCCTCCCTCCAGGCGTACTTCGGCGGCCGGCGCATGGTGGAGGGCGAACTCGCGCGCCGTATGGGCCTGCTGAACCCCGAAGTCCGGGGGAGCCTGACATGACGACTCCCGTGGTGGTCTGCGGGCGATCGGGACGCATGGCCGGACTGATCGCGGACGCCGTCAGCCGCGAACCGGACCTGCACCTGACAGCAAGACTCAGCACACGTCCGCAGCCCGCCGCCGATGCCCTTGCCGCGCTGGCGGATCTGGACCGCGACCGACCGCCGGTGGTCGTCGACTTCACTGCCCGTGAGGCGACCGCCGCCCTGCTGGTCCAGGCCCGTACTGTTCCCTGCTCGCTCGTGATCGGCACGAGCGGCCTCGGCGAGTCCGAGACCGCGCTGCTCGAGGAGGCAGGTCGCCACCGCGCCATTGTCACCGCCGCCAACTTCAGCGTCGCGCTGCTCGCCGTCGCCGGTTTCGTACGGGACTTGTCGGGCCGCACCGATGACAGCTGGGACGCGGGGGTCCTCGACATCCACTTCACGGGCAAACGGGACCGCCCCAGCGCAACGGCCCGGCTCCTTGCCGCGCAGTGGCGCACTGCGCGGACCCGGAGGAGGGGCAGACCCGAGACAGGGGAGGAAGGGGCGGAAGAGGCCCCCGACATCGCAGCCTTCCGGATCGGGAACGCGGTCAGCGAGCACAGGATCCTCGCAGCCGGCCCCGGTGAACACGTCGAGGTGGTCCACCGAGTGGCCGACCGGACCGCGTTCCTGCCGGGCATCCTGCAGTCCGTGCGGTTCGCCGCCGGCGCGCCCCCCGGCCTCTACTCCCTGGAGGACGTGGCGTGCGAGCGCCTCCCGGCCGCCCTTGGTCCCTGAGCCCCTCCGTCCCGCCGCCGACCCTGTTCTGGGGAAGGGTGCCCCCCGCCACCGCGCCGACCGAAGCCCTGACTCGCCGCACGGCAACGGAGTTCACGTCCGCGGCCCGTCGCACGCAGAGCACGGCAGCCAGGCACACACTGGTACACGGCCTGGCACACCTCGGACTCCTTCCTGACCCGGCCGGGGCAACCCATCGACTGGGCCTGGCCGGACCAGGTGCGGTCCGACCGGTCCTCTGGGACGACGGACCTCTGCGCCCCGCCGTCCAGTTCTCCCTGGCCCACACAGCCCATCGCGTGGTGGTCGCGGTCCGGTACCACAACGACGAACCCGGCCTGACCATCGGACTCGGCGTCGACGCGGAGGACGACTGGGCCAGCGCCGAGCGCAACCTGCACCGTTTCGGCACTCCCGGGGAACTGTCCGCCCTCGCGGCGGCCTGCGGCACCGTACGGCCCCTGCATCTGTGGTGTGTCAAGGAAGCCGTCGCCAAGGCGACAGGTCTCGGCTTCCACGTACCCGTCCGCCGCTACCGGGTCCGCCCCGGCGACGGAACTCCCCAGCAACTGTCCGTGGAAATCGATGAGTTCGCCCCGGTGCCGAACAGCTCGTACCGCGCCCGGGTGCGTGTCGGTACCCGGCCCACCCGGCCGCCCACTGCCTGGGCTGTCGCCGAACTGCCCTTGTGCCCCCTCGCCGACGAAAGAAGTAACCGCCGATGACCACGACCGCCGACGCTGCTTTTGCCAGCCTGGGAGAGTTGCTGAGCCGTCAGGCCGCCGCCCGGCCGCGGGCTGCCGCCCTCCATGCCCCAGGCCGTCCCGTCCTGGATTACGGGGCTCTCGACACACTGGTCAGCCGGGCAGGAGAACAGCTCAACAGAGCCGGTATCGGGCGCGGGCACCGTGTGGCAATCGTGCTGCCCAACGGGCCGGACATGGCGGTCGCCTTCCTGGCTGTCGCAGCCCACGCGTGTGCCGCCCCCCTCAACCCCGCCTACAAGCAGGAGGAGTTCGCCTTCCATCTCGACGACATGGGGGCCGACGCCCTGCTCGTCGAGGAGGGCAGCGACTCCCCGGCCATCGAGGTCGCCCGGGCACACGGCATACGGATCATCGAGCTGATCGCCCGGCCGGCCGACCCCGCCGGCACCTTCGAACTGCACTGCGCCGATCCGGGGCCCGAGCCCGCCCGGTCCGGCCGCGCGGGACGGGACGAGACCGCGCTGGTCCTGCACACTTCCGGCACCACCTCGCGGCCCAAGCTGGTCCCGCTGACCCACGCCAACCTGAGTGCCGCGGCACGCAACACATGCGCAGCCTTCGGAATCAGTGAGGACGACCGCTGTCTGAACATGATGCCGCTGTTCCACGCGCACGGCCTCACCAGCACCCTTCTGGCCACCCTCGCCGGCGGCGGCGGAATCGTCTGCGCACCGGGGTTCAGCGACACCGGGTTCTTCACCTGGCTGCGGGAGTTCGACCCCACCTGGTACTCGGCCGTCCCCACCATGCACCAGGCACTGCTGGCCGTGGCCGGTGACCACACCGCCACACTGTCGGCCGCACGGCTGCGCTTCATCCGCTCGGCATCGGCCCCTCTGCCGGGGCCGGTACTCAACGCGCTGGAGGACGCCTTCGGGGTGCCCGTGATCGAGGCGTACGGAATGACCGAGGCCGGATCGCTGGCCACAGCCAATCCACTGCCGCCCGGCGCCCGCAAGCTGAGGTCCGTCGGTCTGCCAGTGGGGGAGCCCGTCGCCGTACTCGACCGGGACGGGCGGCCGCGACCGGCTGGAAGCAGCGGGGAGATCGCCATCCGGGGCGAGAACGTCATGGCCGGCTACGAGGACAACCCGGAGGCCAACCGACAGGCGTTCACCGGCGGTTGGCTGCGCACCGGCGATGAAGGATGGCTCGACGAGGACGGCTACCTGTATATCTCCGGGCGGACCAAGGAGATCATCAACCGGGGCGGCTCCAAGGTGACCCCCGCCGAGATCGACGAGGTATTGGCAGGCCATCCGGCGGTCAAGCTCGCGGTTGCTTTCGCCGTACCGCACCCCACGCTGGGCGAGGACGTGGCTGTCGCCGTGGTGCCCCGGCCGGACACCCACGTCACCGAACGCGACATCCGCGAGTTCACCTCCCTCCACCTGGCGGACTTCAAGGTCCCGAGCAGGGTCTTCCTGGTCGCGGACGTCCCCAGGACACCTGCGGGAAAGGTGCAGCGGCTGAAGCTCGCCGAGTCGCTGGCGGCCACAGGACCCGTGCAGCGGTCCGGAGACCGGCCCCGGGGCCCGATGGAGCGACTCATCGCCGACGTCTGGTCCGAGGCGCTCGGACGTGATCACGTGGGCCCGGACGACAACTTCTTCGACCTCGGCGGAAACTCGCTGTTGCTGGCCCGGGTGGCCGGACGGTTGAAGCAGCTGCTGGACCGTGAACTGCCCCTCGTCGTGCTGACCATGTACCCGACCGTGGGCGCCCTGGCGGATCACCTGTCCCATGCCGCTACTGACTCCCCGGACCCCGACCGCACCCCGGGCCGGACCCGGTCGAAGGAGTCGGTCCGGCACAACCACGGCAAGGAGCGCCTGCTCCGCCAGCGCGCGGTCCGCGGACACGACGAGAGGGAGGCCCGCTGATGACGCATCCGACCGCCCCCGGAACCGCGGATGTCGAGACAGGGCTGGAGATCGCCGTCATCGGCATGTCCTGCCGCTTCCCCGGAGCCGCGGACACCGAGCGCTTCTGGGAGAACATCCGTTCCGGCACCGAATCGATCACCGTCCACTCCCGCGACGAACTGCTGGCAGCAGGAGTGTCCGAGGCGCTGCTCGACGACCCCGACTTCGTCCCCGCGCAAGGAGTGCTGGAGGGAGCCGACCTGTTCGACGCCGACTTCTTCGGGATCAATCCCAAGGAAGCCGACCTGATGGACCCCCAGCACCGCCTTCTGCTGGAGTCTGCCTGGCAGGCCGTTGAGGACGCGGGCTACGACCCGAGAGGGGTCCCGGGCCCGACCGGGGTCTACGCCGGCTCGTACTACAACACCTACGTCAACAACCTGGACGGCCACATCGATCCGAACGACGCCGACGAGGTCTTCGCCCGCAACATCGCCAACGAGAAGGACTACCTGGCCACTCGAATCGCCTACAAACTCGACCTCGACGGCCCGGCGGTGACCGTCCAGACCGCCTGCTCGACCTCCCTGGTCGCCGTCCACCTGGCCTGCCAGGCGCTGCTCAGCGGGTCATGTGACACGGCCCTCGCGGGCGGTGTCACCGTCCGGGCGGAGCAGACCGGGTACGTGTACCAGCCCGGCGGCATCTTCTCCGCCGACGGGCACTGCCGCCCCTTCGACGCCTCGGCCCAGGGCACCGTCGCCGCCAACGGAGCCGGTGTGGTGGTCCTGAAGCGGCTCCGGGACGCCCTGGCCGACGGCGACCCGGTACGCGCGGTCATCAAGGGATCGGCGATCGGGAACGACGGCGCCGGACGCGTCGGATTCACCGCACCGGGCGTGGCCGGCCAGGCCCGCGTGGTCCAGGCCGCCTGGGACATGGCCGAGGCCGATCCCGCCACCGCTTCCTACGTCGAGGCGCACGGCAGCGCCACACCGGTCGGCGACCCGATCGAGATCGAGGCGCTCACCCGGGTCTTCGCGGCCACGGGCGCCGCACCCGGCGCCTGCGCCATCGGCTCGGTCAAAGGCAACATCGGGCACACCCACGCAGCCTCCGGCATCGCCGGACTGATCAAGACAGTGCTCGCCCTGCAGCACCGGCAACTCCCGCCCAGCCTCCACTTCGACACGCCGAACCCCGCGATCGACTTCGGCAGCGGCCCTTTCCGCGTCCACACCCGCCTGACGCCCTGGCATCGTGGCAACGGCCCACGCCGTGCCGGAGTGAGCTCCTTCGGCATGGGCGGCACCGGCGCCCACGTCGTGCTGGAAGAGGCCCCACCCGGATTCGCCCCGACGGCGGGACGCGGCCGGCAGGTCCTGCCGGTGTCCGCGCGCACCGCCGCCGCCCTCGACACCGCCGTCGAGCAGCTCGCCGACCGGCTCGAGGCTGAGCCCCCCGCCGCGCTCACCTCCGTGGCTCGCACCCTGCAAGAGGGGCGTCACGACTTCACCCACCGGCGTCTGGTCGTGGCCAGGGACCCCGCCGAAGCCGCTGCTGCTCTGCGGAACCGGGAGCCCCGCTTGGTGCGCGACGGGCACCACGAGGGCGCGCCGCCCCCACTGGCGTTCCTGCTGCCCGGGCTGGGCGAGCAGCGCCCCGGGATGGGGCGCGAGCTCTACGACAGCGAACCGGTCTTCCGCGCCGCGATCGACCTGTGCGCCGACGGATTCCGGACGCACCTCGGGAGAGACCTGCGACAGCTGCTCTACCCCGAGCGGCCGCCGGCGGCCGACGACCCTGGCCCAATGGACCTGCGGCGCCTGCTCGGCCGAGGCCCCGCGCAGGCGGACCCCGTCCGCACGGAGCTGGACCGGACCCTGTTTGCCCAGCCGGCCACGTTCGCGGTCGAGTACGCCCTGGCACGGCTGTGGCAGTCCTGGGGTGTGCGGCCCGATGCCCTGATCGGCTACAGCCTGGGTGAGTACGTTGCGGCCTGCCTGGCCGGCGTGCTCTCCCTCGACGACGCCCTTCTGCTCGTGGCCCACCGGGCCCGCCTGATCGACGGGCTGCCCGAAGGGGCGATGCTCGCGGTGCCGCTGCCCGAGGAGCATCTCCGCCCGCTTCTGGACGGCGGCCTGTCGCTGGCCGCGGTCAACGGCCCGGCTCTGTGCGTGGTCGCGGGCACACAGGAGCGGATCGGTGAACTCCAGGCACGGCTGACGGAACGGGCGACCGCGGTCCGCCGGCTGCGCACCACCCATGCCTTCCACTCCCACTTGATGGCCCCGCTCATGGAGGATTTCGCAGAGATCGTCGCGGAGGTGAGCCTGCACCGGCCGGCCGTTCCGTACGTCTCCACCATCACCGGCGACTGGGTGACCGGATCGCAGGAGCCGGACCGCGGCCTGTGGGTGCGTCACCTGGTGGAGCCCGTGCGCTTCGCGGAGGCGGTCGCCCGGTTGTGGGCGGAACCCGGACGCGCGCTGCTGGAGGTCGGCCCGGGCCAGTCACTGAGCAGCCTTGCCCTGCAGGCCCGGGCGGCCGGCGCTCCCCCGGGCAGGGCGTTCGCGTCGCTGCCGGGCGAGTTCGACCGACAGAGCGAGGAACAGCACCTGCTCGGGACGGCCGGCTCGCTGTGGGCGGCCGGAGTGGAACTGGACTGGGCCGCCGTGCGCGGCGACGACGCCGCCTCTCCTCGGGTGCCGCTGCCGACGTATCCCTTCCAGCGACGGCGGCACTGGATCGCCCCACGGCGGACGGACGGGCCGCCTCCCGTACGGTCCTTGGCGAAGAAACCTGACCTCGCCGATTGGTTCCACGTCCCGGTGTGGGAGCCGCTGGCGCCTCTCGTCGCCCCGTCACCCGGCCACCACGCCGATCGCTCGTGGCTGCTGTTCACCGACGACCAGGGCACCGGGGAGGGGCTTGCGGAGCGGCTGACCGCGGCCGGACACCGGGTGACCACCGTCAGGCGCGGGACCGGCTGGTGCCGTCTCCCGGAGCGGCGCTACCGGATCGACCCGGCCTCGGAGGAGGACTACCGCGAGCTGGTCGAATCCCTGTACCGCGAGGGGGACTTCCCTCAGCACGTGGTGCACCTGTGGTCGGTCGGCGCACAGCACGACACGGACACGACGATCGAGCACGGATTCTCCAGCATCCTGCGGTTCAACCGTGCGGCCGTCGCGGTCGCCGCAGGTCGGCCCGTGGATCTCACCGTGGTCACCAGCGACGCTTACGCCGTGCTCGGAAACGAGCAGACCGCCCCGGAGAAGGCGACCGCGGCGGCAGTCAGCCTCGTCCTGCCGCTGGAACAACCGGAATCTGCCTGCCGCGCTGTCGACATCTCTCTCCCGGGAGGCGGCCGGTCCACGCCCGCGGACATGGACCGGCTGTTCGCCGAAGTCCTGCACGGAGGCGAACACCGGCAGGTCGCCCTTCGCGGAAGAGGGCGCTGGACGCGCGGCCACCGCCCGGTACGTCTGGAGACAGCCGGCCCGGACCGCTCGGCGCTGCGGCACCAGGGCGTGTACCTGCTGACCGGGGGCTTGGGAGGAATGAGCCTGGCGATCGCCCGACACCTCGCAGAATCCGTCGCGGCCAGGCTCGTCCTGGTCGGCCGCACCGCGCTGCCGCCCCGCGAGAGCTGGGACGAAGTCCTTGCGCAGCCCCTGGGCGCCGCACCCGTGGACACAGCGGCCGTCGACCGGGTGAGGGCGGTCCGCGAGCTGGAGGGTCTCGGCGCCGAGGTCATGGTCGTGACGGCGGACGTCACCGACCAGGAAGCGATGGAGCAGGCAACCGAGGCGGCCGTAGCGCGGTTCGGTGCGGTTCACGGCATTGTGCACGCCGCCGGCCTGCCGGGAGCGGGCCTGGCCCAGCTCAAGGACATCGACGAGGCGCAACGGGTGCTCGCACCCAAGATCCATGGAGGACGGATCGTCGACACCCTGGCCCGCAGACTGCGACCGGACTTCACCGTCCTGTGCTCCTCCACACTGGCACTCACCGGCGGCATCGGGCAGGTCGACTACGTCGCGGCCAACGCGTTCCTGGACGCACTGGCCCACCACACGGACGCCACCGGAAGCCCGCGGGTCGTGTCGGTCAACTGGGACGGTTGGCAGGAGTCCGGTATGGCCGCCCGCCTGATCGGGGCCGGCGCCCCCGAGCCCGGGCGCCGGGGGCCGGTGGACCACCCCCTGCTGGGGGAATGCCTGACCGACGACGGCGTCACGGCGGTGTACCGCGTGCCGCTGTCCGTCGCGGACAACTGGCTGATCGATGAGCACCGCATGGCGGGCAACGCCGTGGTGCCGGGCACCGGCCACCTGGAGCTGGTCCGCGCCGTCTACGAACACCAGAGTGGCAGCTCGGCCGGCGTGGAGCTGACGGATGTGACCTTTCTGGCACCCGTCGTGGTGGGTGAGGAACAGCGCCGCGAGCTGCGGATCGTGCTGGACAAGCAGCGCACGCCGTTCGGGTTCACGGTGGCCGGCCGGGAGACGGACGCAACAGCGGGGACCGACACCGACTGGCAGGTGCATGTGACCGGCAGGGTGGGTCCGGCAGAGCCTGTCGAACGGCGTCGGCACGATGTGGACGCCCTCATCGCGAACGCGGCCATGCGGGACCTGGGAGCTGTCGAGCACACCGGGCCCATGGGCTTCGGTCCCCGCTCCCGGTGCCTGCGCCGGGTCCACCTCGGGGCGACCGAGGCGCTGGCCGAACTCGAACTACCCGCTGAATTCGCCGCGGACCTCGAGCGGATCCGCCTGCACCCCTCGTTGCTGGATCTGGCCGCCGGATTCCACGGCATGAACCTCGCCCGGGAGTTCCGCATCCCGCTGTCCTACGGGCGGCTGGTGCTGTCGGCTCCCCTACCGCGTCGGATCTACAGCCACCACCGCTTCCGTGAGACCGATCTGCCTGGCAAGGAAACGTTCACGGCCGACTTCACTCTGCTGGACGAGACCGGTCTGGAGGTTGCACGCGTCGACGGCTTCGTCCTCAAGCGCGTCGCGGCACTGAGTGACCGGCTGACGTCCCTGCGGGACGGCACCTCACAAGAGGTGGAGCCCTACCGGTTCCCGGCTCCGGCCCGGCCGGCCGGCAACGGACCGCTGCGCGACCACCTGGAGCAGGGCATCCTGCCGTCACAGGGCGTCGAGGCACTGCTACGAGTGCTTGCCTCGGACGTCGGACCACAGATCGCGGTCGTCGCGAAGGACCTCGACGCGGTCGCGGCCGATATCGCCCGCGGCGGAGCCGACCGGCCCATCGAGGCAACGCCCGAAGGCGGAAGTGCGCACCCCCGCCCGGGGGTGGCTAGCCGTTACCAGGCGCCGCGTGACGAGATCGAAGACCGTCTTGCCGCGCTCTGGGCCGAAATGCTGGGACTCGACCGCGTCGGTGTCCACGACAACTTCTTCGAACTCGGTGGGCACTCCCTGCTCGGCCTGCAACTCGTCGCGCGGATCCGACGGCGGTTCGGAGCGGACCTCCCGCTCAGCGCCCTCTTCGACGCGCTCACCGTGGCCGAGCTCGCGTCCTCGCTGCGCACCGACGGCGCGCCGGGCCCGGACGCAGCCCGAACACCATGACCAGAACAGGAGCGGAAGACATGACCAAGAGCACACCGACAGTCGGCGTGGTGGGCGCCGGAGTGATGGGCACAGGCCTCGCCCAGGCACTGGCCACCACCGGCCACGAGGTGATCCTCGTGGACCGGAGCGAGGATGTCCTCGCGAGCGCGGAGCGCAGCATCGAACAGGGACTGCGCCTCGCGCGGCTGCTTGGCGCGAAGGGACCGCGCGAGGACCGGGGGACGGTGCTGAAGCGGATCTCCTGCACGACCGACTACGAGGGCTTCGAGCGGGCCGACTTCGTCATCGAGAACGTCACGGAGGACTGGGAGACCAAGCGGAGTGTGTACGAGCGAATCGACCCGCTCTGCCCGCCGCACTGCGTCTTCGCCGCCAACACCTCCGTCATCCCCGTCACCCGCATCGCGGGAGCCACCTCCCGCCCGGACCGGGTAGTGGGCATGCACTTCATGAACCCGGTCCCCCTCAAGCACACCGTCGAGGTGATCCGCGGCCACCACACGAGTGATGAAACCCTGCGGGCCGCCGCCCGACTGCTCGCCGGCATGGGCAAAGAACAGGTGGTGGTGCAGGACTCCCCGGGATTCGTCTCCAACCGGGTCTTGATGCTCACTGTGAACGAGGCCATGTACCTCGTCCACGAGGGCGTGGCCACGGCGGCTGAGGTCGACCGGATTTTCAAGACCTGCTTCGGCCACCCCATGGGCCCGCTGGAGACGGCCGACCTCATCGGCCTCGACACCATTCTGCAGTCCGTCGAAGGCCTCTATCAGGCCTTCAGCGACAGCAAGTACCGGCCGTGCCCCCTGCTCAGGCGCATGGTCGACGCCGGCCTGCTCGGCCGCAAGAGCGGCGAGGGCTTCTTCAGCTACGCCATCACCCGCCCCTGAGCCACACCCGCACACCCCCGAACCGGAGGAATGGCCATGACCACGCACGACAACAAGCCCGCCATCCGCGCCTTCCTTGCCCAGTACTTCGGCGAACACCGGCTCGCCGACGACGCGGACATCTTCGCCACCGGCCTCGTCAACTCCCTCTTCGTGATGCAGCTCGTCCTCTTCGTCGAGGGGGAGTTCGGCATGGCCGTCGAGGACGACGACCTGGAAATGGAGAACTTCAGCAGCGTCGATGCCATTGACGCGCTGATCACCCGCAAGCGCTCCGCGGCCGTCAGCCGCTGACCGCTATCGGACCCATGGAGACCTGAATGGCCACACGCGTACAGCTTTCCCGCGCCCAGACGGAGGCACGGGAGACCTACGAATCATTCGCCCGCGATCACATCGCGCCCTTCGCCAACGACTGGGACCTCAAGGGCGAACTGCCCGAAGACTTCCTCGCCGCCTTCGCCGGGGACGGGCACCTGGGCGCCATCGTCCCTGCCGCCTACGGCGGCCGCGAGACCGACCCGATCACCTTCGGACTGCTCAACGAGGAGACAGGCAGGGCCTGCTCCTCCGTCCGCAGCCTGGTCACCGTCCACAGCATGGTGGCGCATGCCGTCACTCGGTGGGGCAACGAGAGACAGCGCGCGCGATGGCTGCCACGGCTGGCGACCGGCGGGAGTGTCGGCGCCTTCGCGCTCACCGAACCCGGCGCCGGTAGCGATGTGCAGGGCCTGGCGGCCACGGCACGACGTACCGACGACGGCTTCGTCCTGAACGGCGAGAAGCGGTGGATCACCTTCGGCCGCCGCGCCGACGTGTACCTGCTCTTCGCCCGGCTCGAAGGCCGTCCGACGGCGTTCCTGGTGGAGCGCCGCAATCCCGGCCTCGATGTCCGGCCGGTCGAGGGTGTCCTGGGCACACGAGCCTCGATGCTCGCCGACCTGAGCCTGACCGACTGCCGAGTACCGGCGGACGCTGTTCTCGGCAGGCCCGGCTTCGGGCTGGCGGCAGTCGCCGCCGACGCCCTCGAACTGGGCCGCTACAGCGTGGCCTGGGGCTGCGTCGGCCTGTCCCAGGCATGCCTTGACGCCTCGCTGGACTATGCCGAACAACGGCAGCAGTTCGGCGCCCGCCTGCGGGACCACCAGCTGGTGCAGCGCATGCTCGCCGACATGGCGACCGGCACCAGCGCCTCCCGCCTGCTGTGCCAGCAGGCGGGGTGGTTGAGGGCGTCAGGAGACCAGCAGGGCGTCCACGCAACCTGGCTGGCCAAGTACTTCGCCACAACCACCGCCTTCCGTGCCGCCTCCGACGCCGTACAGATCCACGGCGCCCGCGGTTGCGGCGGGGAGTACCCCGTGCAGCGCTACCTCCGGGACGCCAAGGTCATGGAGATCATCGAAGGAAGCACCGAACTCCAGCAGACGACGATCGCCGGCTCCGCCTACCAGAACCATGCGGCGTCCAGCTCATTCACCGCTCCGGCCGCCATGGCCGAAGCTGCCGGACAGGAGGCCCGGACATGACCAGGAGCACCACGCAGGGACAGAACATCACCAGGCCGGCGCCGACCGTCAAATGCGTGGTGTGGGATCTCGATCACACAGTGTGGGACGGCATCCTGCTGGAGGACGGCTTCGTTCCACTGCGCCCAGGTATCCGTGAAGTGATCACCGAGCTGGACCGGCGCGGAATTCTCCAGTCGGTAGCCAGCCGCAACGACCACGAGGCGGCGATCACCGCACTGGAACGGCATGGACTGGCCGAGTACTTCCTGTGCCCGCAGATCAACTGGAACGCCAAGTCCTCCTCGGTGCAGGCCATCGCCCGCTCGCTCAACCTGGGGCTGGACTCCTTTGCCTTCGTCGACGACGACGCCTTCGAGCGCGGTGAGGTGGCCTTCGAGATTCCCGAGCTGCTGTGCGTGGACGCCGCCGATGCCGCCGGTCTCGCCGGCCGCCCGGAGTTCACTCCGGTGTTCGTCACCAACGAATCCGGGATGCGCCGCACCATGTACCGCGCGGACGAGGAACGCGGCCGTCTGGAGACGGAGTTCACCGGCCCCACGCCGGAATTCCTCGCCACCCTCGGCATGGTGTTCACCGTCGAGCGGGCCCAGGAGGAGGATCTGCGGCGGGCCGAGGAGCTGACGGTCCGGACCCATCAGCTCAACACCACCGGCTACACGTACTCCTACGAGGAACTTGACGCGTTCCGGCGGTCACCCGACCACGAACTGCTGGTCGCCCGGCTGGAGGACCGCCACGGCCCCTACGGCACCATCGGACTGGTCCTCCTGGAACGCGGCACCGACACCTGGCGGATCAAACTGCTGCTGATGTCCTGCCGGGTCATGTCCAGAGGAGTCGGCGCTGTGCTGATCACCTGGCTGCGTCGGCGCGCCCGGGATGCCGGGGTCCGCCTGCTGGCCGAGTACCTCCCCAACGGGCGCAACCGGATGATGCTGGTGACCTACAAGTTCTCGCGCTTCCATGAGACCGGACGCAGCGGCGGACTCCTCCGGCTGGAGGCGTGTCTGGACGACATCCCACCGTTCCCGCCGTACATGACAGTGCGTGTCCCGGACGAGGGGGAGGGCGGCCGGTGAGCAGCGACTGGCTGGTACGACACGCACCCCGTCCGGGAGCCCGGCTGCGCCTGCTGTGCTTCCCCTATGCGGGCGGCGGCAGTTCGGCCTTCGCCGGATGGGCTGAGCTCGTCCCGCCGGACGTGGAGGTCTGCTCCGTCCGGCTGCCTGGCCGGGAGTCACGACTGATGCAGCGGCCCTACACGGACATCGAGGAACTTCTGCCGGATCTGGCCGAGGCTGTCTCGGACTACTGCCAAGAGCCATTCGTGCTGTTCGGGCACAGCATGGGTGCTCTGATCGCCTTCGAGCTGGCACGCTGGCAGGCGGCGAATGGCGGGCCCTCGCCACGGCATCTGGTGGTCTCCGGCCGACGGTCGCCCCATCTGCCGCACAATCGGCCTGCCATTGACGCCTTGCCCGACGAGGTGTTTGTGCAGCGGCTTCGGGAGCTGGGAGGCACAGCCGAGGAACTGCTCGCCGACCCGCGGGTGATGCGGCTGCTCTCACCGGGGCTCCGCGCGGACTTCCGGCTCAACGACCTGTACCGGTACCGGACGGGACCACGCTTGGCGTGCCCGGTCACCGCTTTCGGGGGACGTGCCGACGCGCACGTGGACCGGGCGGGGCTGGCGGCCTGGGAGCCGCATTCGACGGGTCCCTTCGCCCTGCGGATGCTGGACGGAGGTCATTTCTTCCTTCACTCCTCGCGCCGGGCGCTGCTGGAGGAGCTGGGAGCCGTCCTGCGGCACGCGCGCAGCGAGGTGGACGGGGCTGTGATTCGGTGACACGCCATTCCGATCGATGGCGGCCGGGCCCCGCGCGGGCGGTGCTTGCCGACCGTGAGGTCCATGTGTGGCGGGCCGGGCTGGTGATCGGCTCCGAGGAGTTGCGGAAGTTCGCCTCCCTGCTCGGCTCCGAGGAAACCGATCGCGCCCGTAGCTGTCTGCTTCCGGTCGAGCGGCGGCGTTTCGTGGCGGCACATGGATCGCTGCGGCTGGTGATCGCCCGCTACGTGGATAGGCCGGCAGCCGATCTCCGGTTCGGCAGGAGTGCGAGGGGCCGGCCGTTTCTTCTCGAACCCGGCGGCAGCCCCATCGACTTCAGTCTCTCGCACTCGTCCGGTACCGCGCTGATCGCGGTCGCGAGAGGGCGGCGGGTCGGTGTCGATGTCGAGCAGATCGATCCGGCGGTCGACCACCGTGCCATGGCCAGGCGCTTCCTCACCGCGGAGGAGGCTGAGATGATCCGCGTGCTTCCCGAGGAGGCGGCTCGGCGTGAGTTCTTCATGCGGTGGACGTGGCGTGAGGCGCACGCGAAGGCGGTGGACGGTCCCCTGTCACGGGTGCTGGACGGTCTCGACCCGAGTCGCACGCCGGTGCGTGCAGGGTCGTGGGGGCTGTGGCGGCTGCCCGTCGGGCCGGAGGCGTGTGCGACCTTGGCCATGGCCCGATGCCGGGCGCCAGTGCTGCCCCTGCCGTTATTCGAGTATTCCGGATAGGTCGTCTCGCCGCATCGTTTCCCTGTGTTCATGGGTAGTTCACTCTTGCAGGGTGGGCTTATCCTCTTTGAGCAGCCCTCGGGAGGCCATGATGACGCCAGCCTGAAAGCGGCTTTCGGCGCCCAGCGACTCCATGATGTCGGCTATGTGTCGCCGCGCCGTTCGCAGCGACATGCCGAGCCGCCGCGCGATCGTCTCGTCCTTGAGGCCGGCCGCCAAGAGTCTGGCGATGGTGCGGTCGACCTCCCTGGCCACCGTTTCCAGACCGTCCGTGGTGGCGTCGGAGAACGGCTGAGCGAGGCTCCACGTCTGTTCGAATATGTCGCACATGTAGTGCACGATCGAGGGCTCACGAATGATGACCGCGCCCCAGGTGCCACCGGCCTCGGGAATGAAGGCCACCTCGCGGTCGAAGACGATGAGCCGTCCGAACAGTTCGTGCGCGGTGCGGTACTCGGCGCCGAGCTGGGTCATCGCCGCGACGTAGGACTGGCTGGGGCCGTTGAACCGGGCGGTGTGTTGGTAGAGGGTGCGCATGCGCACGCCCCGAGCGAGGGTGACTGAGTCGCGTTTGAGCGCCTCCTCCAGTGCCTCGGGCACTCGGTTGCCACCGGGCTGGCTGGTCAGAACCTCCGTTTTGCACTCGGCGGCGGCGCGGTTGAGCGCGGCCCTTACTTCCTCCAGACGGGGAACGAGTTCGACCTTGAGGGATCTGCGGCGCATGCCTTCCAGGTAATGCTCGTGGAGTCCGGAGAAGCGGCCGCGGGCGGCGTCCAGGCTCGCCTGCTGACGACGAATGGCCATTTCCATGGGAGCGGTGACCACGTCCGCGACGAGCTTTGGATCCATCAGACGCAGCGGGGCGGCATCGTCGTCGGAAAGGTGGATCAGCCCGCGTTCGGTCAGGGAGGAGAGGGCGCTCAGGATGCCGTCACGGGAGAGCTCGAGGTCGATTGCCGCGGCATCGACATCCATTCTCTCGTGCACCGCCGCCCATCCGTAGAGGGCGACTTCGTCACTGGTCGGCTGCGCGGGGTGGCCGATAGCAACCTCTTCGTCCATTTCATACATTTTCTTTCTCTATTCTTCTTATTGCCGGACAGCTTCCTGAGTGGAGCTCGTCCTGGCGCGGCATCGAGCAGCAGAAGACGCTGGAGAGGCGAAGTCGAGCAAACCTGCGGGCTCCGAAGGCGACAAGGCGGGGTTCATAGGAGCGAAAATCCGGACATGGAAGGTCTTTTGGCGTGTCAACTGCTATTCACCTGAGGGATTCTCGGCGTGTTCTGATCGACGGAGCGTCCTGGGGCGGTCCGCAAGGCAATTCAAAGATAAAGCAGTGTGGATCTTCGTGTGCGCCCGCCGTCCCCGGGGCGGCTGCGATGGGGAGCGGGGTATGACAACGCTGGCTCACGGCGCTCTCCTCGCGGGAGCGGACATGTACCGGGACATTTGCCACCTGGACGCCTTGGAGTCCGAGTCGGCACACATCCTGCGTGAGGTGGCGGGCCAGTTCGAGCACCCGGTTCTGCTCTTTTCAGGCGGCAAGGACTCGTTGGTCATGCTGCATCTCGCACTCAAGTCCTTCTGGCCCGCTCCGTTGCCCTTTGCTCTGCTGCACGTGGACACCGGGCACAACTTCCCCGAGGTGATGGCCCATCGTGACCAGGTGGTCGCGGAGCACGGGCTGCGACTGCTGGTCGCCTCCGTCCAGGAGTACATCGACAGTGGTCAGCTGCGCGAACGCCGCGACGGTACCCGCAACCCCCTGCAGACGCTGCCCCTGACCGATGCCCTTCGCGACGGGGGCTTCGACGCGGTGCTGGGCGGCGGCCGGCGCGACGAGGACAAGGCTCGGGCGAAGGAGCGCGTCTTCTCGCTGCGCGACGAGTTTTCCCAGTGGGATCCGCGCCGCCAGCGTCCCGAGCTGTGGTCCCTCTACAACGGCCGGCACGCACCGGGTGAGCATGTACGGGTCTTCCCCCTGTCGAACTGGACCGAACTCGACGTGTGGCAGTACATCGAGCGGGAACAAATCGGCCTGCCGGGAATCTACTTCGCCCATGAACGAGACGTCTTCCTACGGTCCGGCATGTGGTTCACTCCCGGCGCATGGGGCCGCGCCCGCGACGGCGAGACCGTCCAACGACGCCTGGTCCGCTACCGGACTGTCGGCGACATGTCCTGCACGGGTGCCATTGACTCTGCCGCCGCAACCGTGGCCGAGGTCATCGCGGAGGTCACCGCGAGCCGGATGAGCGAGCGGGGGGCCACTCGCGCCGACGACCGGCTCTCCGATGCAGCCATGGAAGACCGCAAGCGTGAGGGGTACTTCTGATGACGACACACACTTCAGCCACGCAGAGCCTCTCCGGCGGCGCAATCGACCCCGCCCTGTTGCGATTTGCCACGGCGGGTTCGGTCGACGATGGTAAGTCGACCCTTGTGGGACGGCTGTTGCACGACTCCAAGTCGATTCTCCGCGACCAACTGGAGTCTGTCACCGCGGCCTCTCGGCGGCGGGGCTCCGATACCCTCGACCTGGCCCTGCTGACCGACGGTCTGCGCGCCGAACGGGAGCAGGGCATCACGATCGACGTGGCCTACCGGTACTTCGCCACGCCCCGCCGCCGGTTCATCCTCGCCGACACCCCTGGCCATGTGCAGTACACCCGCAACATGGCGACCGGTGCCTCCACTGCCGACGTCGCGGTCATACTCGTCGACGCACGCCACGGCGTCGTCGAACAGACCCGCCGCCACGCTGCCGTGGCCGCGCTCCTGGGCGTCCCTCACGTGGTGCTGGCTGTGAACAAGATGGACCTCGCTGGATATGCTGAGTCCGTCTTCGGCGCCGTGACGAAGGAGTTCGACGCGTGCGCGGCGTCCCTGGGGCTCCGGGCGGTCACCGCCATACCCCTCTCTGCCCTGGCGGGCGACAACGTCGTGCATGCTTCACGGACCATGACCTGGTACACCGGGCCCACTCTCTTGGAGTACCTCGAGACCGTGCCCGTCGGAGACACCGTCCGCCGGCGGCCGGTGCGCCTACCCGTGCAGTACGTGATCCGACCGCCGGGGGCGGAGTATCGCGACTACCGCGGATACGCGGGACGTCTGGCCTCTGGTGTGCTGCGTACCGGTGACAGGGTCACTGTTTTGCCCTCCGGTCTCGTCTCCACTGTGGCGGCCATCGACATCCTCGGTGAGCCCGCGCAAAAGGCGTGTGCGCCGCAGTCCGTAACCGTCAGGCTCGCTGACGACATCGATGTCTCCAGGGGGGATCTGATCGCCACCGGCCGGCCGCCCGCCCCCGTCACGGATGTCCGGGCCACGGTCTGCCACCTCCGCGAGCGTCCTCTGCGTGTGGGTGACCCCGTGTTGCTGCGGCATACCACTCGTACGGTGCGAGCACGCGTCGTGGAGATCCCTTATCGTCTCGACACCGATCGTCGGGAACGGCATGCTGCTCCCGACGGGCTCGCAGTCAACGACATCGGCCGGGTGGTACTGCACACCGCCGAGCCCTTGGCCCTGGATCCGTACGAGTGCAACCGCGAGACCGGATCGTTTCTCCTGCTCGACCCCACGGACGGAGCGACGCTGACCGCGGGCATGGTGGGGGAGCCCTTCGGCGTCGCCTGAGGCCATGACGGAACACGTCCGCGGGTGGCTGTCTTCCCGCGGACGTGTCCTGCTCTCACGACACCGTGCCGCTGAACACCAACTGGATCACGATGCACGGAGCGTGCACCTCTGCGAGGGTGTAGCAGAAGTGGGCAGGCAGATAGAGGGCTTCGCCCAGGCGCAACCGGAGCCTGACCGGTGTGCCGAACACCGCTCCGCCTTCCTGCTGCGGCACGGGCTGGGCCCGGCACTCGCACCCGCCTCGGACGGGCAGGAGAACCATGTCCCGTCCCGGCCAGGTCTCCGGGGTTTCATACCCGACGGCCAGGTGCCACACGTGGGCACCGACGGGCTCGCCCAGCACAGTACCGAGCCGACGTGCCACTTCCTGTGCCATCTCGGAGGCGGTACGGAGGGCGGGAGGCGGCGCCTCCTCCGGGTGGTCCGCCTCGGCGATACCGCGCAGTACGGTATCGCTCATCTCCGGCCAGACGAGAGCCGGCCCCATACCCCGGTGGGTGGAGACGCACAGTGCGATGTCGCGTAAAAACCTCCACTCCTCGTCGGGCGGTTTGTCGTGGACAGACACTCGATCTCCTTTGTTCGGCCCCGGACACGGTCTGTTCCGGGAGGTTCATGTGGCCCTCTCTCGCCCGTTCGATGACTCGGGGACGGGCCGGAACCGCAGACCACGTGCCCTTCGCGAGGGTCTGGACATAACATCGCAAACGGCATCGAGCGGGCGGCGACCCAGCCGCGCCCGCTCGATTTCGAAACCTCAAGGTGCTGTCGCTCCGCAGAGGTTCAGCGTGTGACCGCCCCGCTCACCTGGCGGGTGGCCCTGCGATCCTCGGTCGTTCCCACGGTCTGCGCGGAAGAAATCGAGAGCGCGTACAGCAGCAGCTGCACCCTGTTGGTCGCCCCGGTCTTCGCCCGGATCCTGCGCAGATAGGTGTCAACGGTGTGGGGGCTGAGCCGCATACACCGAGCGATGGCCGCATGTGTCTGACCGGTCGCCAGGTGGGTGAGCACCTCACGTTCACGAAGACTGAGTGTGGCAGGTGACATCAGGTCGGAGTTGGTCATCTGGTGTTCACATCTTCCCGTCGAAGCCTGGCAGTAAGAGTTGGAGGACGCCGTAGGTGTCGCACCTGTGACGGTTGGCCCGCTCCGGAGCGGCCCTGGCTGCCGACGGAGCGCGGATCGCGAACTCGGCCTGCCCTCAGAGCCTCTCCGTACTCCGTGCCTGATGCCAGGAGCGGTACCGCTCAGCAAACTGTCTGTCCACAAGACGAACTGAGAAGAAAGAGGGTGACACAAGGCGAAAGCTGCTATTTCCGACCGCCGCGCTGACGCCGGTCGACACGCCGGCTTGCGGCCGGGCGCCTCTGTCGGGGAATCCGGTACCGGAAACCCGTGACTGGGACGGCCGCCACGGCCACGACAGCATGTGCGGCGTCGGGAGGATCGCCTTCCCTGCCCGGGGAGCCGGGGCCCACCCCTGTCGTGCAGACCCACGGGATCCCATCGGTCGCCCGGTGGCCGTCAGCCGCCGCGACAGGGGCCACATCGCGAAAGAGGTGTGAAGCATGGTCAATCCGTCCCAGGAGCCCGATGGCGGCGCTTTCGGCATCGCTCCGCAGGGCGACGATCGGCCGCTGGTCCGCGTGGTCCGAGGGAACGCCACGGACGAGGATCTGGCAGCCATCGTGAGCGCCTTCGCCGCGGCAGGAGCGACGGTCGCTGTTGCCACCGAACGCCACCAGTAACGACACAACGCGCAGCAGCATCACCAGGAGGTACTCCATGAGCGACTCACCCGGTCACCGTTTCGGCCTGTCTGCCGCGCAGCTCGGCTTCTGGTACGCACAGAAGTTCGGCGCGGAGAAGCGCAACGACAACATCGCCGAATACATCGACATCCGCGGGCGGGTGAACCGCGGCCTACTGGAGACCGCCTGCCGCACGGCGGTCGACGAGATCGATGCGATGCGTGTGCGGATCATCGAGCGCGCGTCCGGAGTCGAGCAGTACGTCGCGGAGCGCATGCCCTTCGACGTTCCCTTCGTGGACCTGCGTGACCGCCAGGACCCGCAGGCGGCCGCGCACGCCTGGATGCGCACGGAGTGGGACCGGCCGGTCGACGTCTGCCAGTCGCCACTGTTCGCCTTCGCCCTGCTGCGAGTCGAGGACGCACGCTACTTCTGGTACCAGCGCTTCCACCACATGGCCATGGACGGATTCTCGATCTCCTTCTTCAGAGACAGGGTGGGTCGCATCTACACCGCTCTGGCCGAGAACAGCCCGCAGCCCGCCGGCGACTTCGGGAAGCTGGAGACTCTGGTGGCCGAGGAGGCGGAATACCGAGCCTCCCCGCAGTTCGAGGAGGACCGCGCGTACTGGCTCGACACCTTTCCGCGGGGCACCGCCCCGTCCGGCCTGTCCGGCAAGCCGGCGACAGGACCCAGCCCAACCTTCCTGCACCACGGGACGAGCCTGCCCCCGGCAGGTGTGACACGTCTCAACGATGCCGCGCGCGCCCTCGGAGTCCGCCGGTCCGCGCTTCTCATCGCCGCCCTGGCCGCATACGTCCACCGGACAACCGGTACGGAACAGGTCGTCCTCGGCCTGCCCGTAACCGGACGGCAGACCCCACAGTCCCGGCGGTCACTGGGGAGCGTCGTCAACGTCGTACCACTCGTCCTGCAGGTCCCTTCCGGTACAAGCGTCATGGACCTGGTCCGACAGGTGTCGGACCAGGTCGGACATGCCCTTCGGCACCAGCAGTACCGCTACGAGGACCTGCGCCGCGACCTCAAGGCCGTGGGCGGCGCGGCCAACCTCTACGGCGCCTTCATCAACATCCGAAAGTTCGACGCTGTGAGGTTCGCCGACCACCATGCCTCGGTGCACACGGTGTCGAACGCCAGCGTCGAGGACTTCTCGCTCACCGTCTGCGACTGGAACGACGCCACTGGTTTGGCCGTCCACGCCGACGCCAACCCCGCCCTGTACACGCAGGAGCAGGTCGACACCCACCTGAACCGGATCGTGACGGCCATCGAGTGGCTCCTGGAGGCCGGGGCGGCAGACCTCATCGCTGATCTGGACGTGCTTCCCGACGCGGAACGCCACACGATGCTGACCGACTGGAACGACACCTCCGCCGAGGTGCTCCGTGGGTCGCTGCCGGAACTCTTCCGCGCCCGCGTCGAGGGCACGCCGGACGCGACCGCCGTCGCTTTCGGCAGCGTCCACGTCACCTACGCAGAGCTCGACGCCCGCGCCAACCGGCTCGCGCACCGTCTCATCGGACTGGGTGTCGCCCCGGACACACCCGTCGCGCTCTTCCTCGAACGCTCCGTGGAATTGGTGGTGGCCACGCTCGCCGTACTGAAGGCCGGCGCGGCCTACCTGCCGCTCCACGCCGGCTACCCAGCCGAACGCTTGGCGTGGGTGATGTCCGACAGCAGGGCCACCGTGCTGATCACCGACCGCGCAATGGCCCAGCGGGAGTTCACCCACGACGCCCGGGTCATTGTCATCGACGACGCGGATCTCGCCGCCGAGCCTGAACACGACCCGGCCCTCACCGTGCACCCGGACCAGCTCGCCTATGTGATGTACACCTCCGGATCCACCGGCAAGCCGAAGGGGGTGGCCGTGACACATGAGGACGTGGTGTGTCTCGCTACCGATCACCGATGGCGCGGTGGCGCCCACAAACGGGTCCTGATGCACGCGCCGCACGCGTTCGACTCCTCCACCTACGAGATCTGGGTGCCGCTCCTCGGCGGAGGCCGCATCGTGGGCTTGCCACCCGGCGAATTCGATCTGGCCTCACTGCGCCGCACGATGACGGAGGGAGGCGTCACCGGCGTGCTGTTCACGGCTGGGCTCTTCAGCCGGATCGCTGAGGAGGACACCGACTTCCTGGCGGGAGTCAGCGAGGTCTGGACCGGAGGGGACGTGGTGTCTCCAGTGGCCGTACGCGCACTCCTCGACCG
Organism: Streptomyces fagopyri; assembly: GCF_009498275.1. Taxonomy (NCBI): domain Bacteria; kingdom Bacillati; phylum Actinomycetota; class Actinomycetes; order Kitasatosporales; family Streptomycetaceae; genus Streptomyces; species Streptomyces fagopyri. Next base: position 8,299,456 of record NZ_CP045643.1, read on the forward strand.
GCATCCGCACCTGAAGGTCGTAGACGTGTACGGACCCACAGAAACCACACTTTTCGCCACGTGCTTTCCCATGAAGCAGGGCGATGCCCCTGATGCCGGAGTCCCCATCGGTCACCCCATGGACAACACGCGGGTCTATGTCCTGGACGCTCGGTTGCGGCCGGTGCCGGTGGGGGTTGCTGGTGAGTTGTACATCGCGGGTGCGGGTCTGGCGCGGGGTTATTTGGGTCGGGCGGGTTTGACTGCGGGTCGTTTTGTGGGGTGTCCGTTTGGTGGTGTGGGGGAGCGGATGTATCGGACGGGGGATGTGGTGCGGTGGGGTGTGGGGGGTGAGTTGGAGTTTGTGGGTCGTGCTGATGATCAGGTGAAGGTGCGGGGGTTCCGGATCGAGTTGGGTGAGGTGGAGTCGGCGCTGGGGCGGTGTCCGGGTGTGGGGCAGGCGGTGGCGGTGGTTCGGGGGGAGGGGGTTGAGAAGCGGCTGGTGGGTTATGTGGTGCCGGCTGTGGGTGGGGTTTCTTCGGGTGGGGTGCGGGAGTTTGTGGCGGGGGTGTTGCCGGATTACATGGTTCCGTCGGCGGTGGTGGTTCTGGATGACCTGCCGCTGACTCCGAACGGCAAGGTCGACCGCAAAGCGCTCCCCGCACCCCTGCCGGCCGAAGGCGCCGCAGGGGGCCGCCGACCGAGAACGCCCAGGGAAGAGATTCTCTGCGCACTGTTCGCCGAGGTCCTCAACGTCTCCTCGGTAGGGATCGACGACTCCTTCTTCGAGCTGGGCGGCCACTCCCTGACCGCCACCCGCCTGATCAGCAGGATCCGTTCCACTCTGGGCGCCGAGCTTTCCATCCGCGCCCTCTTCGACGCACCGACCGTGTCGGGGATCACCAGCAGGCTCGGTCCCGCCGCCGCGTCCCGCCCTGCCCTCCGCCGTACGCCGCGATCCCAGGAGTTGTCATGATGCCCGCCTCGTTCGCCCAGCGCCGCCTGTGGTTCCTGAACCAGATCGAGGGCGGATCCACCTACAACCTTCCCCTGGCGTTCCGGCTGTCCGGGACACTCGACGAGGACGCGCTGCGTGACGCGCTGGCGGATCTGACCGCCCGCCACGAGAGCCTGCGAACGCGGATAACCGACGTCGACGGGGAGCCCGTTCAGGACATCCTGCCCGCCGGGAGCGCCCGTCCTCTGCTCCAGGTGACCGAGACCACCGAGGCCGAACTGAACGGCCGTATGACCGAGGTGATCGGCACGGGCTTCGATCTGGCTGTCGATCTGCCGTTGCGTGGCGAGTTGTTCGCCGTCGCTCCGGATGAGTGGGTGCTGGTGCTGGTGGTGCATCACATCGCGTGCGACGGGTGGTCGATGGGGCCGTTGTGGCGGGATCTGTCGGTGGCGTACGAGGCGCGGTGCGCGGGCCGGGCGCCGTCGTGGGAGCCGCTGCCGGTGCAGTACGCCGATTACGCCTTGTGGCAGACCGAACTCCTCGGCGAAGCGGGCAACCCTGGCAGCATCCTGGCCGGCCAGCTGGCCTACTGGCGCGGTGCCCTCGCTGGTCTTCCCGAAGAACTCGCCCTCCCCCTGGACCGGCCCCGCCCCGCGACGGCCAGTCACCGCGGCAGCCGGACCCCGGTGGTCATATCCGCTGCGACGCACGCAGGACTGGCTCGACTGGCCCGGCAGCGCGGCGTGACCATGTTCATGCTGCTCCAGACCGCCGTGGCGGTAGTGCTGTCCCGGCTCGGCGCGGGCACCGACGTTCCCATCGGCACGCCGGTGGCGGGCCGCACGGACGAGCAACTGGACGACCTCGTCGGCTTCTTCGTCAACACACTCGTCCTGCGTACCGACCTGTCCGGCGACCCCACGTTCACCGAACTACTGGACCGGGTCAGGGAGACATGCCTGACCGCCTTCGAACACCAGGACGTGCCCTTCGAGCGACTGGTGGAGGAGCTGGCCCCCGCCCGCTCCATGGCCCGACACCCGCTGTTTCAGGTCATGGTAGCCGTCCAGAACACCGACGACAGCAGCCTTCAGCTGCCCGGAATCCAGGCCACGCCCCTCCCCGAGCCCCTCCCTGCCGCCAAGTTCGACCTCGACTTCGAGTTCCGCGAGCGGTTCGGTCCGAACGGCGAGCCGGCGGGCTTGGAAGGCAGGCTCGTGCACGCGGTCGAGTTGTTTGACGGTGAGTCGGTGGGGTTGGTGGTGGAGCGGTTGGTGCGGGTGTTGGAGGCGGTGGTGGCTGATCCGGGTGTGCGGGTGTCTGGGGTGGAGTTGTTGTCGGCGGAGGAGCGTCGGCGGGTGTTGGTGGAGTGGAATGACACGGGGGTTGAGGTGGGGGGCGGGGTGTTGTCGGGGTTGTTCGAGGCGCGGGTGGGGGAGTGCGCGGATCGGACGGCTGTGGTGTTCGAGGGTGTGGGTGTGTCGTATGGGGAGGTGAATGCGCGGGCGAATCGGTTGGCGCGTTTGCTGGTGGAGGGGGGTGCGGGGCCGGAGGGGGTGGTCGCGTTGGCGGTGCCGCGTTCGGTGGAGATGGTGGTGGCGCTGTTGGCGGTGGCGAAGACGGGTGCGGCGTATTTGCCGGTGGATCCGGAGTATCCGGTGGAGCGGATCGGGTTCATGGTGGGTGATGCGGGTCCGTCGTGTGTGGTGACGACGGGTGGGGTGGTGGCGTCGTTGCCGTCGGATGTGTCGTGTGTGGTGTTGGACGATGCGCGTACGGTGGAGGCGTTGGCGGGGTATTCGGATGCGGATCTCAGTGATGCGGAGCGGTTGGCGCCGCTGGACGCGGCGCATCCGGCGTATGTGATCTACACGTCCGGCTCCACCGGCCGCCCCAAAGGCGTCCAGATCCCGCACTCCGCGGTGGTCAACTGCATCGCCTGGATGCAGCACCGATTCCGGATCTCCACGGACGACCGCATGCTGCAGAAGACCCCCTCAGGCTTCGACGTCTCGGTATGGGAGTACTTCTGGCCGCTCCTGTACGGCGCGACGCTCGTGGTCGCCCAGCCCGGCGGCCACCGCGACCCGGCGTACCTTGGCGAGCTGATCCGCCGAGAGCGCGTCACCATGGTGCAGTTCGTTCCGTCGATGCTCCAGGCCTTCATGCAGGACACGAACCTCTCCGACTGCGACAGCCTGCGCCTGGTCGTCTGCGGTGGCGAGGCGCTGCCCGAGGGGCTCGGCCGGGAATTCCGCGACGCCGCGGACACTCTTTTGGTCAACATGTACGGGCCCACCGAGGCCACCATCCAGATCACCGCATGGGACCTGGACATCGAGGCAGACGTCATCTCGATCGGCACCCCCGTCTTCAACACCCGCGTGTACGTCCTCGACCACCACCTCAACCCGGTGCCGCCGGGCGCGGCGGGCGAGCTGTACATCGCCGGCGACCAGTTGGCGCGGGGTTATTTGGGTCGGGCGGGTTTGACTGCGGGTCGTTTTGTGGGGTGTCCGTTTGGTGGTGTGGGGGAGCGGATGTATCGGACGGGGGATGTGGTGCGGTGGGGTGTGGGGGGTGAGTTGGAGTTTGTGGGTCGTGCTGATGATCAGGTGAAGGTGCGGGGGTTCCGGATCGAGTTGGGTGAGGTGGAGTCGGCGCTGGGGCGGTGTCCGGGTGTGGGGCAGGCGGTGGCGGTGGTTCGGGAGGAGGGGGTTGAGAAGCGGCTGGTGGGTTATGTGGTGCCGGCTGTGGGTGGGGTTTCTTCGGGTGGGGTGCGGGAGTTTGTGGCGGGGGTGTTGCCGGATTACATGGTTCCGTCGGCGGTGGTGGTTCTGGATGACCTGCCGCTGACTCCGAACGGCAAGGTCGACCGCAAAGCGCTGCCGGTGCCGGATTTCAGTGCGGCGGTGTCCTTTCGTGCTCCGCGTACTGCCCGCGAGGAGGTGTTGTGCGGGGTGTTCGCCGACATTCTCAACCTTGCGTCGGTAGGGATCGACGACTCCTTCTTCGAGTTGGGCGGGCACTCGCTGACCGCCACCCGGCTGGTCAGTCGAGTCCGCAGTGTGCTGGGTGTCGACCTGACGGTCCGCGCCCTGTTCGAGGCACCCACCGCCGCCCGCCTCGCCGAAAAACTGGCCGAGGCGGACGAGCAGGAACCCACAGCGTCGGTCCGCCCCGCTCTCGTCCCCACCCAACGACCCCACCCGGTACCCCTGTCACCAGCCCAGCAGCGCCTGTGGTTCATCGATCAAATGGAGGGTTCGAGCCCCTTCTACACCATGCCCTTCGCGTTCCGCCTGTCCACGGAACCCGACACCCAAGCCCTACGGGAAGCCCTGGCGGACGTCGTCGCCCGCCACGAGAGTCTGCGCACCGTCTTCCCCCAGACGAACGGAACACCGAACCAACTGATCCGGGAGCCCGGCGAAGCACATCCGGACCTGATGGTCACCCCGGTGACACCACAGGAGCTGCCGTCAGCCGTTGCCGCCGCCGCACAGCGCCCCTTCGATCTGGCTGTCGATCTGCCGTTGCGTGGCGAGTTGTTCGTCCTCGCTCCGGATGAGTGGGTGCTGGTGCTGGTGGTGCATCACATCGCGTGCGACGGGTGGTCGATGGGGCCGTTGTGGCGGGATCTGTCGGTGGCGTACGAGGCGCGGTGCGCGGGCCGGGCGCCGTCGTGGGAGCCGCTGCCGGTGCAGTACGCCGATTACGCCTTGTGGCAGACCGAACTCCTCGGCTCGGAGTCCGCTCCCGACAGCCTCATCAACACCCAGGCCGCCTACTGGCGCACCGCCTTGGCCGGCCTTCCCGAAGAACTCAACCTTCCGCTGGACCGGCCCCGCTCGCCGCGTCCCTCCCACAGAGGAGACGGAGTCGAGGTTGCGATCGGCGCGGAACTCCACCACGCCCTGACGACACTCGCGCACGACCATCAGGTCAGTGTGTTCATGGTGTTCCAGGCCGCGTTCGCCTGCGTGCTGTCCCGGCTCGGCGCGGGCACCGACGTTCCCATCGGCACGCCGGTGGCGGGCCGCACGGACGAGCAACTGGACGACCTCGTCGGGTTCTTCGTCAACATGTTGGTCCTGCGCACCGACCTGTCCGGCGACCCCACCTTCCGCGACCTGCTGGCACAGGTACGCGAGACGAATCTGTCCGCCCACGCTCACCAGGACCTGCCCTTCGACCGTCTCGTCGATCTTCTGAACCCGCACCGTTCCACCTCCTGCCACCCCCTTTTCCAGGTAATGCTCGCCCTCGACAACACCGTTGAGACCCGCCTGGACCTGACCGGGACAACTGTCACCGGATACCCGGTGAAAACCGGCGTCGCCAAGTTCGACCTGGCTCTGAACCTCCTTGAGCACCACACTCCCGATGGCCGGCCCGGTGGCATCGACGGTGTCCTCCAGTACGCGGTCGAGTTGTTTGACGGTGAGTCGGTGGGGTTGGTGGTGGAGCGGTTGGTGCGGGTGTTGGAGGCGGTGGTGGCTGATCCGGGTGTGCGGGTGTCTGGGGTGGAGTTGTTGTCGGCGGAGGAGCGTCGGCGGGTGTTGGTGGAGTGGAATGACACGGGGGTTGAGGTGGGGGGCGGGGTGTTGTCGGGGTTGTTCGAGGCGCGGGTGGGGGAGTGCGCGGATCGGACGGCTGTGGTGTTCGAGGGTGTGGGTGTGTCGTATGGGGAGGTGAATGCGCGGGCGAATCGGTTGGCGCGTTTGCTGGTGGAGGGGGGTGCGGGGCCGGAGGGGGTGGTCGCGTTGGCGGTGCCGCGTTCGGTGGAGATGGTGGTGGCGCTGTTGGCGGTGGCGAAGACGGGTGCGGCGTATTTGCCGGTGGATCCGGAGTATCCGGTGGAGCGGATCGGGTTCATGGTGGGTGATGCGGGTCCGTCGTGTGTGGTGACGACGGGTGGGGTGGTGGCGTCGTTGCCGTCGGATGTGTCGTGTGTGGTGTTGGACGATGCGCGTACGGTGGAGGCGTTGGCGGGGTATTCGGATGCGGATCTCAGTGATGCGGAGCGGTTGGCGCCGCTGGACGCGGCGCATCCGGCGTATGTGATCTACACGTCCGGCTCCACCGGCCGCCCCAAAGGCGTCCTGGTCACCCACACAGGCATCCCAAGTCTGGTGGCAGCCCAGCGCGAGCGGCTGGCCGTCGACGCGCACAGCCGCGTCCTGCAGCTAGCCTCCCTCAGCTTCGACGCCGCGTCCGGAGAAATCCTCCGCGCCCTGCTGTCAGGAGCGGCACTCGTCGTCTCCCAGGAGGCCACCTCCGGCCCCGACGGACTGGCCCGCGTCCTCCACGAGGAATCAGTCACCCACGCCTTCATCCCGCCCGCACTCCTGTCCACCCTGCCCGAAGACGCTCTCGACGGGCTGAAGACCCTGACCGTCGGTGGTGAGGCGAGCCCGCCGGCCCTGGCGGAACCCTGGGCGACCGGCCGCCGGATGCTCAACGGCTACGGTCCCACCGAATCCACGGTCGTCGCGACCCACTACCGGGTTCGCTCCGGGGACGCTGCCCTGGCCAGGACAGCGCTGCCGATCGGAACACCGATCTGGAACACGCGGGTCTATGTCCTGGACGCTCGGTTGCGGCCGGTGCCGGTGGGGGTTGCTGGTGAGTTGTACATCGCGGGTGCGGGTCTGGCGCGGGGTTATTTGGGTCGGGCGGGTTTGACCGCGGGTCGTTTTGTGGGGTGTCCGTTTGGTGGTGTGGGGGAGCGGATGTATCGGACGGGGGATGTGGTGCGGTGGGGTGTGGGGGGTGAGTTGGAGTTTGTGGGTCGTGCTGATGATCAGGTGAAGGTGCGGGGGTTCCGGATCGAGTTGGGTGAGGTGGAGTCGGCGCTGGGGCGGTGTCCGGGTGTGGGGCAGGCGGTGGCGGTGGTTCGGGAGGAGGGGGTTGAGAAGCGGCTGGTGGGTTATGTGGTGCCGGCTGTGGGTGGGGTTTCTTCGGGTGGGGTGCGGGAGTTTGTGGCGGGGGTGTTGCCGGATTACATGGTTCCGTCGGCGGTGGTGGTTCTGGATGACCTGCCGCTGACTCCGAACGGCAAGGTCGACCGCAAAGCGCTGCCGGTGCCGGATTTCAGTGCGGCGGTGTCCTTTCGTGCTCCGCGTACTGCCCGCGAGGAGGTGTTGTGCGGGGTGTTCGCCGACATTCTCAACCTTGCGTCGGTAGGGATCGACGACTCCTTCTTCGAGTTGGGCGGGCACTCGCTGACCGCCACCCGGCTGGTCAGTCGAGTCCGCAGTGTGCTGGGTGTCGACCTGACGGTCCGCGCCCTGTTCGAGGCACCCACCGCCGCCCGCCTCGCCGAAAGACTGGGAGCACAGACCGCCGACACCGCCTTGGACGTGGTACTTCCTGTCAACGCGCGAGGGACAGGCGCCCCACTCTTCTGCGTCCATCCCGCCGGCGGTCTGAGTTGGGTCTACGCCCGACTCCTTCCCCACCTCCCGAAGGACCAGCGGGTCTACGGCCTTCAAGCCCGTGGGCTCGCGCGTGAGGAGCATGTTCCGGCGACGGTCGAAGAGATAGCCGCGGACTACGTCCGGCAGATGCGCGACATCCAGCCGTCCGGCCCCTACCGACTGCTCGGCTGGTCCTTCGGCGGGGTCATCGCTCACACCGTGGCCGTCCAGCTCCAGCGGCAGGGCGAGAAGGTCGACTTCCTCGCCCTGCTGGACGCACACCCCGTACCAGGAAACGAGGACACGGACGACGACACTCAGCTGCTGGCAGATCTCGCCAGGTCGATCGGGGTGACCCTGGACGCCGGAGCGGCCGTCCAGGACTTCCCCCGCACGATCCTCGATTGCCTGAGGACGACGGGTCACCCCCTGCAAGACCTACCGGTAGCCGCGCTCCTTGCGATGCGCCAGGACTACCGGATCGCCCGGGCCGCACGACGTACCCACGTTCCCGAGGTCTTCCGAGGAAGCGTGCTGGAGTTCACCGCCACCGGGAGTTCCCCGGAAGGCACCTCCCGGACTGGACGCTGGGCGGCCTTCGTCGAGGGAGACATCACACATCACCTGGTCATGTGCCGGCACGAGGACATGATGCAACCCCAACAACTGCCCCTCCTCGGGAAGATCCTGCGGGAAGAACTGCGCACGCTGCGCGGACCCACCCCGACGTCCTGAAGCCACATTGCCGGACGGCCATGCCGCACACCCTTGCGGTGCCCCTTATCTAGTGAAATCCACCGACTGGAGAAGTCACGCAATGTCCCATCCCCTGCTCTTCCTTTGGGCCCACTCCCGCTCACGTTCCACCGCCTTCTTCCGCATGATGCTGGAGCGCGGGGACTTCGTCGGCGTGCACGAGCCGTTCTCCAGCATCGTCGCCCAGGGCTACGCAGACGTCGGCGGGGAAAAGGCCACCACCGGCGCGGAGGTCCTCGACCTGCTGCAGACCATGGCGCAGAGCACCCCGGTCTTCGTGAAGGAAGTGACCGAGTACCGCTACGACGTCCTCGACGACCCGCGGCTCCCGCGGCTGGGAACACATACGTTCCTCGTCCGCCACCCCGAACCCACCATCGCCTCACACCACTTCATGAATCCGGAGGTGACCTGCGGCGAGATCGGCTATGAGCATGAGTACGAGACGTTCGATCTCATCCGGCAACGGACTCGTCGCACGCCCGTCCTCATCGAGGCAGAAGACCTCGTGGCGTCCCCCGAGACGGTCGTCGAGGACTACTGCCGGCGCACCGGAATCCCCTACGACCCTGCGGCCCTGTCGTGGAGCGAGGGCGAGCAGAACGAGTGGGAGCGCACGGCGAAGTGGCACCAGGACGTCGTCCGAAGCACCGGCTTCTCGGCCCGGAGCAACACCTACGCCGCCGACATGCACAACCACCCGCGTCTGGCTGAGTACTACGCCCACCACCTGCCGTTCTACGAGCGTCTTCGGACCGCTTCGCCCCTGGACGCGTAGCGCGCTCCACGACCGATCCGACCGCACGCCGCTGAATACCGGCCTCCTGGAAAGAGACAGATAGATGCGCATCGTTTTCATGGGCTACCAGACCTGGGGGCACCGGGTCCTCGAGCAGCTCCTGACTGCCGGGCACGAAATTCCCCTCGTCATCACCCACCCCGCCAGCGATCACGTCTACGAGACGATCTGGAACGACTCGGTTGTAGCCCTCGCCGAGCGCCACGGCATACCCGTCCTGGAGCGTGCTTACGCCAACGACGACGAGGTCGCCGCACTGCTTCGCGAACTCCGCCCCGAACTGCTGGTCTCCTCCGACTGGCGCACGTGGGTGGCGCCCGAGATCTACAGCCTTGCCCAGCATGGCGCCATCAACGTCCACGACGCCCTACTGCCCCGCTACGGCGGCTTCGCTCCGCTGAACTGGGCGCTGATCAACGGCGAGTCCGAGGTCGGCGTCACGGCGCACTTCATGAACGAGCACTTCGACCTGGGCGACATCCTTGTCCAGAAGCGCGTCCCCGTCGACGACAAGGACACGGTCACCGACCTGTTCCACAAGACGATCGACCTGTTCGGACCAGTCACCCTGGAGGCTGTCGACCAGATAGCCTCCGGCCGCACGGACTGGACCAAGCAAGACCCCAGCCAGGCCACCTTCTTCCACAAGCGGTCGGTCGAGGACAGCCGTATCGACTGGACCTGCTCAGCTCAGGAGATCGTCAACCTGGTCCGCGCCCAGGTGGACCCGTATCCCAATGCCTTCGCCTACTTCAAGGGCGAGCGCATCCGCATCCTGGCCGCGTCCGTTTCGTCCCAGCGACTGGGCGGCACCGCGGGCCGGGTCTTCCGACCCGAGGGCGAGGGCGTCGCGGTTGTCTGCGGGCCGGGCGCGCGCAAGGGAACGGAGTACGGACTGGTCATCGACCGACTCAGGACCGACAGCGGCGAGGAGTACCGGGGCGTCGACTTTTTCGCCCGGATGGGCGGCTACGTCACCAGCCGAGCCTAGCCGCGCCGTCGCCGACAGTGCCCGCCAGGAAAGCAGTGACGAAAGACCGCATCAGGTCAGGACGGAGTATGTCGTGATGAGCTGGATCAGCAAGAAGCGCCGCGTCGCCGTGGTAGGCGCGGGCGCGGCGGGGACGCTGACCGCCGCCCGGCTGCTGAAGACGGCCGCGGCGCGCCGTCTTCCACTGGAGGTGGTGCTCGTCGATCCCTGCGCTGAGGCCGGGCGGGGTGTGGCCTACCGAACCGAGGATCCGCGTCACGTTCTCAATGTGCCCGCGGGCAGGATGAGCGCCGACCCCGACGACCCGGACCACTTCACACGCTGGCTGGCGGAGCGGGGATGGCCCGAGGACGCGAGCACCGAATTCGTACCGCGGGCGCAGTTCGGAGCCTACCTGGCGCACGTACTGGCGGCAGCCGCCACCTGTCCTGGCCCGGCACGACTCCGCCGCAGAGCCGCGAGGGCAGTGGGCATCCGGCGCGGCGGGCCGGCACTCCAGCTCGACCTGGGACCGGACGGAATCCTTACTGCCGACGCGGTCGTCCTGGCCACCGGAAACCCCCCTCCCTCCCAAGCCTGGGCGCCGGCGGGGCTCCGCGGCGCCGAGGCATTCGTGCCCGATCCATGGGCACCGGGGGCCCTGGACAGCCTGCCCGTCGACGATGACATCCTGCTCGTGGGCACCGGGCTCACCATGGTGGACATGGCGCTCACCCTGGCCCGGCCCGGTCGTGTCGTGCGTGCGGTGTCGCGGCACGGCTTGCTCCCACGGGTTCACACGTCCACCCCGGCATCCATCCCAGCCCCAAGACTGGAACCGAAGCAGGGATACGCAGCCCTTCGCAGAGACGTGCTGGTACATCTGGCGCGGTGCCGACGTGAGAGCGGGGACTGGCGCGTCGGCGTGGACAGCCTGCGTCCCATCACCGCACAGCTGTGGCAGCGGCTCGACCCCGCAGATCAGGCCCGCTTCCTCACCGAGGACCAACGGCTGTGGGAGGTGCATCGGCACCGCATTCCACCCCGGAGCGCCAAGATCCTCCAACAACTACTCGACGCAGGCCAAATGACGGCCGACGCGGGTGAGGTGGCCGCCGCCACATCCGAAGGGCGCCGCCTTCGCGTCATGCTCACCGACGGCCGGACCCTGCGCGTCGGAGCGGTGCTGAACTGTACGAGTACGCCGCTCCGCCCATCCGACAGCGACGACCCCCTGATCACGGAACTCCTGGCCTCGGGGCTCGCCGTCCCCGGCCCGCACGGCATCGGCTTCGCCACCGACGACGAAGGACGGCTGCTGACCGGGGCTACCGGCTCACCGCCTCCGTTGTGGACCCTGGGATCCCCACGTCGCGGCACACTGCTGGAAAGTACAGCCGTACCCGAGATACGAGGACAGGCCAAGGCCGTGGCCCGTGCGGTGGTCGACGGCCTGTACCCGGCCAGGAATCGCCGGCAGAGCAGACAGTCCGACCTCTACGGCCTGCCTCTGACCACAAGCGCAGAGGCAGCTCGGCTGTACAACCAGGGCCTGGAGCGCATCCTGCAAGGCGGCACAGGGGCCCCCGAACTCCTCGCGAACGCGGTCCAGGTCGACCCCGGCTTCGGCGTGGCCCACGCTGCGCAGGCCCTGCTGGGCCACGAGTGCGGCGCCGACATCAATGTGGCCGCATCCCTGCGATCCGCGCAGGCCGCGGCCCGAGACCGAGGCGGCGACCGTGAGCGCTCCCTGGTGGCGGCCGTGACCGCACTCATCGCCGCACCTCCGGAGACCGGGTCCCGGGCAGTCCTCCGCCACATCGCGGCCTTCCCCCGCGATGCCCTCGTGGTCAGCGTCGCGATTCCCACGATCTCCTTCAACGGAGTCACCAGCGCAGAGCAGACCTGGCAGCTCGTCGACGACCTGCGCACCCACTACGGCGACGACTGGTGGTTCACCGGGCAGGCGGCGTTCGTCCGGCAAGAACAGGGCCGGTGGCTGGAGGCGGAGGAGCTGGCCACGCGGGCACTGGCCGCGCAACCAGCTGCCGGCCACGCGGTCCACGCCCTGGCCCACGTCCACTACGAGACCGGTCACCACGAGCATGGCCGCGCGTGGATCGACGCATGGCTTCGCCGGCACGGCTCCCGCTCCGCGTACCGCGCGCACTTTTCCTGGCACGCGGGGCTCCACGAACTCATGCTCGACGACCGTGAAGCCGTCAATCGGCGGTATCACGAGCAGCTGGCCCCGTCGCGAGTGACGGGCAGTCGTCTCCTCGTCGACTCGGCATCCCTGCTGTGGCGCTGTGCGGTGACCGGACGCTGGGACGGTCCTCTTCCGCTCCAAGCGGTGCTCGCCGCAGCTCCGTCGGAGTGGCTGGACCGTCCGCCCACGCCCTTCGCCGCCATGCACAGCGCGATCGCCCTGGCAGCGGGGGCGGACCCGGGAGGACTCGACCGGCTGCGCCGGCAGGCCACCGCTCACTCCAGCCCTGTCTTCCGGGAGGTCATCGCGCCTCTGTGCGAGGCGCTCGAGGCCATGGCACAGCAGCGATGGAGGACCTCCATCACCCTCCTGCGCGGGCTACTGCCCCACCTCGCCGTGTTGGGCGGCAGCGCCGCCCAACACGAAGTCGTCGAGGAGATGCTGATCCGCGCCCTGCTGGAAGACAACCGTGGCTTCGAAGCAGCCCGGATCCTGGAAGCTCGGCTTGACCGCCGCCCCTCGCCACTGGACCGTTCGCGGCTGATGGACGCACTGCGCCCTCGCTCGCTCGCCGCGACGGTGGCGAGCGTTTAGCAGATCGGGGACACCCGGCACTCACTCGTGCGCGTGCCCGCGTGACATTGCTCAACAGGGACTTGTCGGCCTCAGCGCCGTCCCTCCCCGTGACTAGAGCACGAATGTGCCAAATGGCCGTTCTGAGAGCGGGGGTTGCTTGGTGTCCGGCACTTTGATGAGGGGGGCACGGTATTGAGAGCACCTTCCCCCGCTGACAGCCTGAAGGCGCAAGGAGAAAGTCAGAGCTGAAGAACTCGAACACCTTCGTCAACTGGGGTTTCCATGAAGCGACTTGCTCAATTCTCCATACCCGTGGCGTTCGCCTCCGTACTGCTCGCCGCCACCGCGGCCGCCGGCCACATCCCTTACCAGGAGGGCGGTTCCTCCGGCTCGGTCACGACCGCGCAGGACACCGGCTGGGGTGGCCGGGTCGGTCTCCCCGAGCACCCGACGGTGGTTACCGTGCAGGACACCGGCTGGGGTGGCCGGGAAGGAGAGCCCGGGCGCCCGACGGTGGGCGGTGGGACCCCAGCTTCCGCCTTCTAGAAGGCGACGACGATGTGAGGCTTTGGCCCCGCCGATGAGTGGCGGGGCCGGGGGCCGCAGGTACACCGGCCGGGCGACTGACCTTCCACCGCTGTCTTTCCGCCACGAGGCGGATGTCCTTCCGTCACCAGGCGGACACCACACCCAGAAGGGTTCCGTTCATGCTGCGTACCGCGCGGCCGCGCCACTATTTGATGTGCCGCCCGACCCACTTCGACGTCACGTACTCGATCAACCCCTGGATGCGTCCCGAGAAGTTGACCGAGCCTGGCATCGCGGTGACCCAATGGGAGCGACTGCGGCAGACCCTCACCGGACTCGGACACCAGGTCGAGCTGATCGACCCGCTGCCCGGGCTACCGGACATGGTCTTCGCCGCCAATGGCGCCACGATGATAGACGGAACGGTCCTTTCCGCGAAGTTCCGGCACGAGCAGCGCGCGCCAGAAGGCCCGGCCTACGCCGACTGGTTCGCGGCACGGGGCTACAGAGTGCACCACGCGGAGTTCGTCAACGAGGGTGAGGGTGACTACCTGTTCACCGGCAAGCGACTGCTCGCCGGCACCGGATTCCGAACGACCTTGCGGTCGCACGAGGAGGCCGCTGAGCTGTTCGGGCACGAGGTGGTGGGACTGACTCTGGTCAACCCCCGCTTCTACCACTTGGACACCGCGCTCGCCATCCTCGACGATGACGAGATCATGTACTACCCGGCGGCCTTCTCCGTCGGCAGCCGGGCTCGTCTCGCGGAGCTCTACCCCGACGCGGTGATCGCTACAGACCACGACGCTGAGGTGTTCGGCCTCAACGCGGTCTCCGACGGCCGGAACGTGGTCATGGCCGAGCAGGCCGTTGGACTCGCCGCCCAGCTGCGGGAGCGGGGGTATGTGCCGGTCGGCGTGGAGCTCTCGGAACTTCTGAAGTCCGGCGGCAGCGCGAAGTGCTGCACGCTCGAACTTCGCTCGGTGGAAGCCGCCTCGTGATTGATCACGACGGTCGGTGATTCTCCCCGGTGTCACCGAGGACGCGAAGAGTCCGCCCGGGTCGCGGCCTTCCGGCAACGTGAAGGCCTTGGCCCGGTTGCCGGCCACTGACCTTTTCGGGTTGCCTTCGGGTGGTGACGTTGGGTGATCAGCCAATGGGCCGGCCGCGCATGGCTGGGAGGATCAGCGGTGGACGCTGGAACGCGTCAGAACTCCGATCGGCCGCCAGTTCACGGTCAGTTGCTTGATCGCGGGAGCCTGACGGCTCCCGCACCGCCGTCGGCCTGCCCCACGTCCGGTGCTGTCCCAACGGCTCGGGCGTGCCCCTGTCCGAGCCCGTCCACAGGGGCCGACGGCTCGTCGATCCGCTAGCGGGGGATGGCCCGCTCCTGCCATTCCCGCTCGGTCACGGCCAGTTCGGCCTGGATGGGTCGGCCTCCTTCCTCAGCCCATCCAGGCGACGGCGGGCGGCGACCTCGCGCTGTTCCAGCAACCCCACGACCGACGGCACCCACGACCTCCACCGGAGCGACGACCCGACACGCCACCACTCTCACAGTTGCGGCTCCCGGCGCTCGCACCGCAAATACGCCTGACGTCCATACGGCCCCGCGCCACCCCACTGGCGAGGCTACGAACTCGTGCCACCCACCGATCTGGCGGCTTGACAGACCACATCAGGAATCACTGGCGCCGCCCGCAGGAGTCTGCGGGTGTGCCGTTTTGCCTTCGAGTGTTCTCCAAGGGAGATGATCACCTCAGCAGGATCTCCGCGCACGGGCCAGGAACCTCGTGACCGGCGCTTGAGGTCCCCTCGTGACTCTTCCGACGAATGCGAGTCCTCATGGCCGACAAGACCGTTCTGATCACCGGCACTTCCACCGGCATCGGCCTGGAGACGGCCCTCGGTGCTGCCCGCGCCGGATGGCGAGTGATCGCCACCATGCGTGACCTCGGCAAGGCCGGCGCGCTGAACGAGGCGGCGACCGCGGCGGGAGTCGCCGAGTCCATCGAGGTCCGCCGTTTGGACGTGACGGACGCCGCCTCCGCACAGGACTGCGTCTCCGGAGTCGTCAGTGACCACGGAGCTCTGCACGCTGTGATCAACAATGCGGGGTCCGGCCATGTCGGCACCCTCGAAGTGGACGGTGTGGAGGCCGCCCGCCGTGTCATGGAGGTCAACTTCTTCGGCGTCCTGAACACGACGGCCGCCGCCATGCCTCACCTGCGCGCCACCGGAGGCCGGGTGCTCGCCGTCTCCAGCGTCGGCGGCGTTGTCGGGCAGCCGTTCAACGAGGCTTATTGTGCGGCGAAGTTCGCCGTCGAGGGCTACCTGGAGGCACTCGCGCCCGTCGCCGCGACGGTCGGGGTGGACGTCACACTCGTCGAACCAGGGGCGGTGGCCAGTGAGTTCGTCGCGAACGTGGGCATCCCCGACGACCGGACGGAGATGAACGACCGCCTCGGGCCCTACGCGACCGCGATGGACGCCTACCTGACCCGCACCGCGGGCGCCTTCGCCGCCGCCCAGTCCGCGTACGACGCGGCCGCGGTCGTGGTCGCGGTGCTGACCGCCGAGCGTCCGGCGCTGCGGGTCCAGACCTCGGACGGGGCCCGCGCCTTCGTCGCCACCAAGCTCGCCGACCCCGACGGGGCGAAGATACTCGGCCTGACCAGCACCTGGGTCGCCTGAAGACGACCGCGTTCGCGTGCCGTGCCGTGAAGTCGGCAGGCTCGCGGGGGCATGGCGGGCCCGGCTTCCGGGACCATCAAGGGGCGCCAGGGCAGTCTCGGGGCGGAATGTGCCAGGGGGCGGCTGTGTGAGTCCGAGTTTCAGCATCCGCAGACACGTCCGGCACCGAAGTAGGGGTGAGCGCGGTGACTACCGCGCGCCCTGGCGATGGTGAGGTAGCACCATGTCCGCTTCCGGCTCCCGGCCGCCCGAATGTGTGTGGGACTACCCTCGGCCGCCCGCCGTCCAGAACGACAGCCGTCGCATAGTTGTCGAATACGGCGGCCAGGTGGTGGCCGGCACCACGCGGGCAGTGCGCGTGCTGGAGACCAGTCACCCTCCGGTGTTCTACATCCCCTCGGCAGACGTCCGTACCGATCTCCTTCGGGCCGTCCCCGGACGAACCTCGTGCGAGTGGAAGGGCGAGGCCGAGTACTGGGACCTGGTCGTGGGCGGCGACATACGTAGCCGGGCTGCCTGGAGCTACCCGCACCCCCGGGCCGGTTACCGGGTCCTCACTGGCCACTTCGCCTTCTATGCGAGCCGCGTGGACCGCTGCGTCGTCGAGGGCCAAACGGTGAAGGCGCAGGAAGGAGATTTTTATGGCGGCTGGATCACCACCGAGGTGCGGGGTCCCTTCAAGGGGGCACCCGGGACTCTCTTGTGGTGAGGGGTGAGGAAGGAATGCGGCCAGCCGTCCTTGGCGGCCACTCCACAGCCTCTGGGCGAAGGCTTCGGACAGGAGACGGGCGCCGCCCGCCCCGCATCGGGTTCGCTGTCGCCAAGCGGTTCGATGTAGAGGGTGCGCGGATGTTCCTCACCGGCCGCCGCCAGGAGCCGCTCGACGCGGCCGTCGCCGAGATCGGCCCTGCGGCGAGTGGGCGTGCGGCCAGACACCGGATCGCCACGCAAGGCCGGACGCGTGTCGTCACGGCGCCGGCTCCGCTCTGCCGCGGGCATCACCGGCCCGTTCAGACCGCGACGGCGGGGAACAGGCGATGTTCCGCCGCCACGATGGCGGCCCGGCGGGCGGTAAGGAAGGCGATTCGTTCGCCCTCGTCGGGGGGCAGCAGGTCTGTCTGACCGACCCACGTCATGGCGATCTGGCTGACGAACATCAGGATGTCCGCGGGATCCCAGCTCGGATCCAGGTGGCCCGCCTGCTGCGCAGCGCGCACCTGCTCGGTCTTGCGGCGCATGGTCGCGCGAACGGGGTCGTCCGAGCCGGCGAGAGGGGCGCCGACCAGTTCGAGCCTGCCCCAGTTCATGATGCGCAGACGTTCCGGGTGGGCGGTGAAGTAGTCGTGGACGCGTCCGGCGCAGCCGGGCAGGTCGGTGAGGTCAAGGCGGGTGGCCTCGGCGACGGCGGTCAGTTCGCGGGCGGCGACGGTCGCGTACAGCTCCTCATCGCTGCTTTGCTCGGTTCCTCGGAGCGCACGGATGCTTCTGATCATGAAGAACGTTCCACTTGCGAGGTCGCACCGTCGTTGGGGTGATCGCATGCCGGTGACTTGCGGTGTCACAGATGGATCGCGATGGGCTGTGGACCCTCCTCGGGCCGTTTGACTTGTGGTCCTGCAGGTTGGGTGAGACTGCCGCAGTTGCGGTGAGAAGGCGTACTGCGGGGTCCTGGGGGAGTGTGCCGGAAGGTGTTCATGGACGCAGCTGGGGGGATGCTCCCCCCAGGGGCACTGCTGATGGGCTCGTGGAGGACTGGCCAAAGCGCAAGCAGGATGACCCGGTTGAGGAAGCGGCACAGGTCGTCACGATGTCTTCGGCGAGCACGGTTCTGTGCAGGCTCATGCGCTCGCGTAGCAGTCCATGTCGAGGATGCGCAGTCCCGACCACGCGATGTGCAGCGGCAGCTTCGCCGGGCAGGGCACCGGCAGCACGGTCGACGGAAGCCGTCCCGGCGGGGCGTAAGGAATCATCCCGGCTTCTGATCGATCATGGCGAGTCTCGCGTCCACTTGGTCTCCCAATTCGATCAGAAGGTCCATCTGCGCGGGGGTCACGTGGTCGATCAGCGCATTGCGCACGTCGGCCACGTGGAGCGGGGCAGCAGCCTCGATGAGGGTGCGGCCCTGTTCGGTGATGACCACGACAGCCCCTCGCTGGTCGGTGGCACAACGCTCGCGGCGGATGAGGTTTCGATTTTGCATGCGGGTCAGGTGCTGCGACAGGCGGCTCTTCTCCCATTGCAGCGCGTCACCGAGAGCGAACGACCTCAGGCGTCCTTCGGGCGCCTCGGACAGGTGCGCCAGCACCTGGTAGTCGGCGGTGGACAGCCCGCTGTGGGTGCGCAGCCGCCGTTCGATGTATTCGGACAGGCCGGCCTGCATCTTCATGAGGCCGCGCCAGGCCCGCTGCTCACGGTCGTCCAGCCATCGCGGTTCGTCCATGGACGCCACTTTACCGCTTTGGTTGACATGTTAACCAGTCCGTGCGTACGTTTTGGTTAACACCTCAACCAAATTGAGCGGCGGAGGCGGGCACCGCCGCGCCCGACAGGACCGCGGCGACGGCAGCCGGACGGCGAAGCCGCTCCGCCGCCTCGACAGCCCTCAAGAATCGACCGGAGATGGGGACACGCATGTCTGCAGACACCCGCTATGCCATCGTGGGCAGCGGAAACATCGGTTCGGCGCTGGCGCGCCTTTTCGCCAGGGCCGGAGTCGAGGTAAGCATCGCCAACACCCGCGGACCACACTCGATCACCGAACTCGCCGCCTCCCTGGGCCCCACGGTCCGGGCCATGACGCTCACCGAGGCACTGGAGAGCGACGTCATCTTCATGGCGATCCCGTTCGGCGCGGTCGAGGTGTTCGGCAACGCGTTGCCCGACTGGAACGGGAAGACCGTCGTCGACACCACCAACGCGCACTACGCGGCCAACGCGGACGACATCCTCAAGGGCCGGCTCTCCTCGCAGTACGCGGCCGACGTCCTGCCCGGAGCCCAGATCGTGAAGGCCTTCAACCAACTTCCCGCCCAGACGCTCGCCGCCGAAGTGCCCTCCGGCCAGGGCAAGCGCGTGGTGTTCGTCTCCAGCGATTCCGGGGAGGCCAGTTCCCAGATCGCCGAGCTCGCCGGCACGCTGGGCCTATCGGCCGTGGAACTCGGCAGGATCGACGAAGGCGGACGCCTCATCCAGGTTCCAGGCGCACTGGTGCTCAGGGACTTCACCGAACAGCCGCCGCTCACCTGAGTGGCCGCGTTCCGCCCCTCACGGGCGGCACGGCCGGCACCGACGAGTCGTCCCGCCCCAGCCTCTGCCGTCACCGACCGCATCACGGCGGCCGGTGACCGGCTCGCGGCCAGGTGGACGCGCCGCTCACCATCGTTGAGACCACACTTCAGCAGCGCTCATGCGTGAACTGTGAAACCCGCCGGAACACCCATGCTCTTCGGACGCGGGTCCCTCACAGGTCGGGCGGTCCCCATCACTCTCCAGCGCGACACTCGCGCTCACGCCGAGGACTCCGGAGGGGAGCCGAGGGTCGGTGCGGACACCTCGTCCAGCGTGGTGCGGTGCTCAGGCGTGAGTGTGACGTCCAGCGAGGCGAGGTTGGCCCGCAGTTGGTCGATGGTCCGGGCGCCGATCAGGGTGGAGGTGATTCCGGAGCGTTCCCGCACCCAAGTCAGCGCGACCTCCGCCGAGGTGACGCCGAGGTCCTTGGCGACCTGGGCGACGGCGTCGATGACCGGTTGTCGTCGCCGAGGACCCGATTCCCTCCAGAATCGCCAGTGACCCACCCGCGTCCGTGCTCGTCGCGGAGAAAGTCGTGCGCCTTCGGACGATGGTCGCGTTCAGCACCGGCGGGTGGTGGGGGCGGTGCTCTCCCGCCCGTCCGCCTGTGCGCCTGTCCGTCCGCCCGTCCGTTCCGTCGGTCCGCCCCCGGTCCGCACGCCTGTTGCTCGGTGTGCTCGGCATGGCGATCGGAGTTCTCTTCGCCCGCCGGCTCCCACCCCCCAGGCCGGCTCCAGGGCGCCCGTGTCCGAGTCGCGACCCTCACTGTTCAGGTCCGTGCCTTACGTTCTGCGCGGACCACAGGAAAACAACCCGCGGCGTCAGCCGTCGAGGAGTGACGACATTGAGCGGCATGCCCACGCAGGCCTCCGGAGGGCCGGACGAACTCGAGCGGCGTCTGGGAGTGCCGGACGCGGTGCTGATCGGACTGGGGTCGATGATCGGCGCCGGGATCTTCGCGTCCCTGGCACCGGCCGCCCGGGCCGCCGGGTCCGGTCTGCTGATCGGGCTCGCCGTCGCCGCTCTCGTCGCCTACTGCAACGCGACGTCCTCCGCGCGGCTGGCCGCCCTGTACCCGTCCTCCGGCGGCACCTACGTCTACGGCCGGGAGCGCCTCGGGCAGTTCTGGGGTTACCTGGCGGGCTGGGCGTTCGTGGTGGGCAAGACCGCCTCGTGCGCGGCCATGGCCCTGACCGTCGGTTCCTACATCTGGCCCGGCCAGGCCCATGCGGTCGCCGTCGCCGCCGTGGTGGCGCTCACCGCCGTCAACTACACCGGTGTGCAGAAGTCCGCCCTGATGACACGGGTCGTCGTGACCCTCGTCCTCGCGGTGCTCGCCGCCGTCGTGGTCGTCTCCCTCACCTCCGGGAGCGCGGACGCGACCCGTCTGGATGTCGGTTCGGATGCCACGTTCGGGGGAGTGCTGCAGGCGGCGGGGCTGCTGTTCTTCGCGTTCGCCGGATACGCGCGCATCGCCACACTGGGCGAGGAGATCCGTGACCCGGCCCGCACCATCCCGCTCGCCATTCCCGTCGCGCTCGGCATCACCCTCGTCGTCTACACCGCCGTGGCCGTGTCCGTGCTGCTCGTGCTCGGCCCGGACGGTCTGGCCTCCGCCGGGGCGCCGCTGACGCGGGCCGCGCGGGCGGCGGGCGCCGACCTGCTCGTACCCGTCGTGCGGGCGGGCGCGGCACTGGCCGCGCTCGGTTCCCTGCTCGCCCTGATCCTCGGTGTCTCCCGCACCACGCTGGCGATGGCCCGGGACCGCCATCTGCCCCACGGTCTCGCCGTCGTGCATCCGAGGTTCAAGGTCCCCCACCGGGCCGAACTGCTCGTCGGCGCCGTAGTCGCCACAGTGGCCGCCACCGCGGACGTCCGCGGGGCGATCGGCTTCTCCTCCTTCGGCGTCCTGGCCTATTACGCCGTCGCCAACGCCGGCGCCCTCACCCTGACCCGTGCCGAAGGCCGCCCCGCCCGGATCATCCCCGTCCTCGGTCTGGCCGGCTGTCTCGTCCTCGCCTTCGCCCTCCCGCTGTCCTCCGTCACCACCGGAGTCGCCGTACTCCTCGCGGGTGCCGCCGCGTACGCAATTCGGCGCGCCCGCGCCCGAAGGCCGTGACCCTCGTGGGACGTGGCCGTCGGCGCGACTCGTGAGGTGTCGCGACGTGGACCGACACCCACCGCGATCCTGCGGCTCGGGGCAGTCTTCGGCCCGGACGGTCGACCACGCCTGCGGCCTTGCGGGCGAAGACGTTGGAGATTCGGGTCGGTCGTGTGGTGTTCGAGGAGGGCGTGCGG
This sequence comes from Streptomyces fagopyri, assembly GCF_009498275.1. Lineage (NCBI taxonomy): Bacteria > Bacillati > Actinomycetota > Actinomycetes > Kitasatosporales > Streptomycetaceae > Streptomyces > Streptomyces fagopyri. The sequence goes on from NZ_CP045643.1 coordinate 8,320,936, forward strand.
CTCGGTGGGCGGTTCGGAGAGGACTTGCAGACCGTGATGGGCGAACGCAGGACTCCGTCCCTGGGGAATCTCAACGAGCGTCCCGGTAGGCGCTCATCCCTTATTACCCGGAGCCCGCTTTCGGGTTCACGGTCGCTGGGACGTGCGGAGAGGGAAACAGGGGAAAAAGGGAGCAACTGGGTCAAGGTTGTCCCGGACCCATGGCTCCCGCACCGGGGGTCACGCCAACCTCTGCTGCCGCCCGGTCGGTGTGACCGCCGAATCGGGGTACACGGGCCGCCATGGCACCGAAGACCGAACGCGTCATGTTCCTGCGGGCCGCGCGGCAGTTGCACCGCGTCCGCACCTTCTACGTGGTGGGCATCCTGTTGTGGAGCGCATCGACCTTCTGGACGGCCTGGCTGTCGCCCGGAAGCCGGCAGATGTGGGTCTCCGCTCTCCTCCTCGCCGTCTTCGCCGGACTCCTTCTCACCGCCAGCCTGTCCTTGCGACGCCTCACGCCTCCCCGGACGGGCCGGCCCGCCCACCACGCCGCATCGCGGAACGTCCACGCCTGAACTCCCTTCACCAGGACCGCGTCGAGAACGGGCTCGCCATCGCGGGATTCCGGGTGGTCCTCTCTCCACGGCCTCCCGGTCCGTTGTCGGTGGCTCCTGACACGATCACCGGCATGGCATTCATCGACGAGCACACCCTCACCGAGTTGGCCGAGGAACACGGCGTTCCGGGAGATGTGGCAGGGGAGTTGGCGGGGCTGCTGCGGCCCTGTGTCTTCCTGGTCAGGTACGAGCACCTGCCCGAGCGCGGCCGGGCGGACCTCGGCCGGGCCGGGTGGACCGGCGGGCTGCCTTCGCTGCCCGAAGGCGTGGACTGGCCTGACGGGGCGGGTCCTTTCGTGCTGGGCGTCGACTGCGCGGCGCTGCCCCGCGATGGCCTGGACATCGAACTCCCCCCGGACGGGCAGTTGTTGTTCTTCACCACCTTCAAGTACGAGCCCGACAACGCCGTCGTTCTCCACGTCCCCGCCGGCGTCCCGACCGTGGAGCGCCCGCTGCCGGAGGGACTGGACGACCAGGAGGCCGTGGCCTACGAGCCGCGCCCGCTCTACGCGTTGCCCGGGTTGACCATCGACCACGACTGGTACGGCTCGCCCGCGGCGAAGGCGTTCGAGGGCGCGAGAGCGGAGGACGACGAGGTGCTGGACTGCTTCGTGGAAGCGGTCGTCAACAGCGTCCACGGCGGACCCGCGCCCCACTCGGTCGCGCAGATCGGCGGGTTCTCCGACCAGTGGCAGGTGGCGCCCGACCAGGACGGACTGGTGCTCCTGGCCCAGATATCCGGGAACGGCGTCGACCACAGGCTGTTCACGCTGAACCTGACGGTGGGCATCCGCGAGGACATCGCCGCCGGGCGCTGGGAGAACCTCCTGCACGTGCAGCAGTGCTGAGCCGCCGACCGCGCGATCCCGGGCGCGGTCCCCGCGTAGGCATTGCAAGAAATCGATGAATCAACGCAGGATTCTTACGAGATGGTGGAAAGATGCCTCCGGCATCTTGTGAGGGTGCCCGCGAACGCCCTACTGTCACCGCACCGGCACGGCCTGTCCCTCCACCCTTCCGTGGGCGGAGCGGCCCAAGCGTCCTCGCCCGCTCCGTCCGCCAGGCTTCGCCCTGCCCTGTTCGACCGTGCTCGTCGCACGTCCGTCCTCGTTCGTCCGATCCGAGAGAAACGAGAATCTGATGTCGCGGTACAGCACGCGCGCGGCAGCGGAGCGGGTCCGCAGCCGCGCGCGGAAACCGGCCAGGCTGACCACGGTGGTGACGGCGGCGGCCGCCGGACTCGTTCTGATGGCCGGTGCTCCGGCTCCGGCGGCCCCGGCAACCCCTGGGCACGGCAACGGCGTCGGCGCCCCGGTGGTGACCCGGGCCGCGCTCGATCCCGCCCTGGTCGCGGGGCGCGGCGCCGCGGTGGACTTCGCGGAGCAGGAGGCGGAGAACGCGCCGACCGACGGCACCGTCATAGGCCCCGACCGCACCGCCTACACGCTGCCCTCCGAGGCGTCCGGCCGGACCGCCGTACGCCTGAATCCGGGCCAGTACGTCGAGTTCACGCTGCCGCGCGCCGCGAACGCCCTCACCGTGCGCTACAGCATTCCCGACGCGCCCGAAGGCGGAGGCATCACCGCACCGCTCGACGTCTCCGTCGACGGCAGACACCGCTCCACGATGACGCTCACCTCGAAGTACTCATGGCTCTACAACCAGTACCCGTTCAGCAACGACCCCCGGGCCGATCTGCTGCACCCGGACTGGTGGATCACCGAGTGCGGATGCGTGCCCGCCGCCACCACCCCGGCGCCCACCGTCGACAAGCCGTTCAGGCCCAGCCACTTCTACGACGAGCAGCGGCTGTTGCTCGGCAAGCGGTACGAGGCCGGCGACACCGTCCGCCTCACCGCGCCCAAGGGCGGCGCCGCGGCCTGGACCGTGATCGACCTGCTCGACACGCAACTCGTCGCCGCACCGCACATCGAGCCGCGTGCCGCGAACGTCCTCGCGTTCGGCGCGGACCCCACCGGCCGTCGTGACGCGGGCGACGCCTTCGACCGGGCCATCGCGCACGCCAAGAAGCGGCACCTCAAGGTCTACATCCCGCCGGGCACCTATCAGGTGAACCGGCACCTCGCCGTGGACCACGTGACGATCGTCGGAGCGGGCAGCTGGTACACGATCGTCAAGGGCCACCAGGTCACCCTGGACACCCCTGCCCCCGACGGTTCGGTCCACACCGGCGTCGGCTTCTACGGCAAGGACGCGGCGGACGGCGGCAGTCACGACGTCCACCTGTCCGGGTTCGCCGTCGAGGGTGACGTCCGCGAACGCATCGACACCGACCAGGTCAACGCCGTCGGCGGCGCGCTCAACGACTCGACGATCGATGGGCTCTACCTCCACCACACCAAGGTCGGCATGTGGTTCGACGGCCCGATGCGCCGCCTGCGCGTCACTCACAACGTGATCGCCGACCAGATCGCCGACGGCCTCAACTTCCATACCGGCGTGACCGATTCCACCGTCTCGGACACCGTCGTCCGCAACACCGGTGACGACGGCCTGGCCATGTGGTCGGAGAAGACCGGCAACGCGCGCAACACCTTCGCCCACAACACCGTGCAGACCCCGGTCCTCGCCAACGGCATCGCCCTCTACGGCGGCACCGACAACACGGTCACCGGCAACCTGGTCGCCGACCCGATCAGAGAGGGAAGCGCCATCCAGGTCGGCTCCCGCTTCGGCGCGCAGCCGTTCACCGGACATCTGTGGATCACCGACAACACCACCGTCCGATCAGGGACGTTCGAGCTCAACTGGAAGATCGGACTGGGCGCCGTCTGGTTCTACGCGCTGGAGCAGGACATCGACGCCGACATCCGGGTCACCGGCGACCACTTCCTCGACAACACCTACAACGCGATCATGCTGGTCTCCGACTTCCCGGTGAAGGACAAGTACGCGATCCGGGGCGTTCACTTCAAGGACATCCGCGTGGACGGCACCGGCACGTCCGTCCTCAGCGCCCGCTCCGCCGGCACGGCGTCCTTCGAGAACGTGGACGCCCGTAACGTCGGCGCGGTCGGCATCAACAACTGCGGATCGTTCAACTTCCCCTCCACGGGATCCGAGTTCGCGGCGCAGGACCTCGGGGGCAACGACGGGGGCGGCACGACGGGCGCCTGGATGGCGTCCTGGGAACTGCCGAACACCATCACCTGCGACGACCGGCCCCCGGTGGTGGTGCCGCCGGCTCCCGCGCCCTGGTGACGGGCGGAACCGCGGCGGGTCGCACGGTGCCCGCCGCGGCACCGACGCCGGGCGGCACGGGTCAGCGACGGGGGAACGCGCGGGCGTACTGCGGCGGTGGGGGCAGGGTGACGCCCAGGCGGTGAGCGGCGTGGCGGGGCCAGTACGGGTCGCGCAGCAGTTCACGCCCGAGGAAGACGGCATCGGCCTCACCGAGGCCGATGATCTTCTCCGCCTGTTCGGGTTCGGTGATGAGTCCTACCGCGGCGGTGGGGATGCCGGTCCGTGCGCGCACCTGCGCCGAGAAGGTCACCTGGTAGCCGGGGCTCACGGGGATGGTGGCGTCGGGCACGATGCCACCCGTGGAGACATCCAGCAGATCCACTCCGTGGGCCATGAGCTCCCGGGCGAGGTGCGTGGTGTCGTCGGCGGTCCAGCCGGGCCGGGTCTCGGTGCCGTGGCCCGCGAGCCAGTCGGTCGCCGACGTACGGAAGAACAGCGGGAGTTCCTGGGGCCATTGGGCGCGGACGGCGTCCACCACTTCCAGCGCGAAGCGCATCCGCCGTCGCAGGTCGCCGCCGTAGTCGTCGGTGCGGTGGTTGGTCTGGGGGGAGAGGAAGGAGTGGACGAGGTAGCCGTGCGCGCCGTGGATCTCCAGGGCGCGGAACCCGGCCCGGTGCGCGCGCCGGGCGGCCCGGGCGAACTCCTCGACGACCGTGGTGATGGCGTGGGTGGTGAGTTCCTGCGGTGCGGGGACCGCGCCGAACGCGATCGGACTGGGGCCCACCCGCCGCAGGCCGGGGCGCGGCGGGTGGGCGTCGGACCAGGGCCGTCCGATGCCCGCCTTGCGGCCGGGGTGGTTGAGCTGGATCGCCGGTACCGCACCGGATTCGCTCAGCGCGCGGACGACCCGGGCGAAGGCCGGTGGCTGCTGGTCGTTCCACAGCCCGAGGTCGTAGGCGCTGCTGCGGCTCTCCGCGCTGACGGAGGTTGCCTCCACCATGACCAGGCCGGCGCCGCCCACCGCGCGTGAGACCAGATGCTGGAGATGCCAGTCGGTCGGTGTGCCGGTCTCCGGCCCCTCGGCGGGGGCCGAGTACTGCATCATCGGCGACATCCAGACCCGGTTGGGGATCGTCACACCACGCAGCGTCAGGGGCTGGAAGAGCTCGCTCACGGAATCTCCAGGGAGGACGGGGCGGCCACGGGACCGGTCGCACGCGTGGACACCGTCGTGCGGTGTCGCGGCGCGCGGATCCGGGATTCACGCGTGCGCGGTGGACCGTGGACGTCCACGGCCCTGGCGCCGACTTCGTGCGGCCGGCGACGCGGGCCGACGTGGCCGGCCCGTGCCCACCCATGGCAGGCGCTCTCCGAGCAGTCGGACAGCGCATGGCAGACCGTAGGGCGGTCTTCCCGGACCGTGACGCCCCGGGTGCCCGGTGCGGCGCGAGGCCACCAGAAAAGTCTCGCCGCGCACAGCCCCGGGCGCATCTCGGAAGCACGGCACACGCTGGTCGACCGTGCCTCCCGGATTCCCGCGGAAGGGCTCGGAAAGACCATCGGCTCCGGATCGATAAAGACGCTTTCGTGAATTTCTCCGCAGGTGCGCGCTCACTCGTTTGCACCACACCCGAAGCGCGTGACCAGCGTTAATGGAATATGACCAAAGCAAGTCCTTTTGAACCGTCGCTCTCCGGAGCGGCGGCGCAGAGCCCTTCCGCGTTCCGAGCTGTGATGTCCGGGCGATACACCCACATGCCTGCTGCCGCGTACTCGTCGCCCGATGGGGACGTTCCGGCTGTCATCCGGCCCTGACCCGACGGGGCGGAATTCCTGTGAATGACGACTACCCGGATCTCTCCTTCGCTCGACATGAACAACCTCCCGTATACCCGGGCGCGACGGGCACCGGCCGGCACAGCGGTCCCCCCGACGCCTTGTACGAACAGGGCTGGGACCCCGTCGAGGAGCTCACCTACCTCCTGCAGGACGCCGCCGCGGAGCAGGAGGCCACCGTGCCGCCACCCCGCAGTGAGCCGTCGTACGACGAAGAATTCATCAGCGAGCCGATGGACAACCTCGTGCAGATCACCGCCGAGTTGCCGCCCATCAGACGCTCCTCGACCGGACATCGGAAAGTGAGAGTCCGTAAACCCCGCTTCACCTGGCTGCAGACCGTCAGCTTCGTGATCGCCGCCGTCGCCGCGGTCATCGTGTCGATGGTGAGTGTCTTCGGCGGCATGGTGGCCTACGCGCCTCTGCGGCACATCGCGTCCAGCACGCAGAGCGGCTCGGGACCCTGGTGGCCTTTACTCGTCTACGGCCCCTGGATGGTGGCCTCGCTCTCCGTCCTGCGAGCGGCCCTGCACCAGCGCCGTGCCGTGCACTCCTGGTACGTCGTTCTGCTGTTCTCCTTCGTCGCCGTGATGTTCTGTGTGGCCGACGCCCACAAGAGCATCACCGGTGTGGCGGCGGCGGTCGTACCGGCCCTCGCGTCCCTCACCTGCTTCCAGCAGTTGGTCCGGCAGATCACCCTGACGCGGCCACCTCGCCAGCGCACATCCCGGCATCGGCAGCGCCCCGCACCCGCGCCTTCGGGACGGGTCGAAGGCAAGAGCGGTGCGGGCACTCGGAAACCGCCCCGCGCCTGAAAGTTCTCGGCCGCCCTTCGTCCAGCTCCTCGATACGGCTCCCCTCTGCCGAGCAGGGGGGAGCCGTATCAGGTGGTGGTCAGCCCTGGCGACGCGAGCGCGGGACGTCCACGGCGACGGTGGCCCTGTCGGGACGCAGCCGATGCGCAGGCGGTACACGGTCGGCGCGCGACCGCCGGGGCCGGGCGGAGCGCACGGGTCGACGCCTTTGCCCCGGCGCGATGAGTTCCGGCCCGCTCGCCGGTCTCCTCCGGTGAGCGTCGCGGGACGTCGAACGACGCTCACCGGCACGAGACACCTCGGAGGACACCATGACGACCACCCCCGGCCACACGAGTGGCAACCTCACCGGCAAGCCGCCCGTCGTCGACCTGGCCGCGTGGCAGGCGGCGCGCGATGAGCTGCTGGTGCGCGAGAAGGCCCACACCCGCGAGGGCGACGCCCTCGCCGCGGCCCGTCGCCGGCTGCCGATGGTCGAACTCGACGGGACGGTCGAAGTGGTCGGAGCCGACGGCCCGGTCCCGTTCCTGGACCTGTTCCAGGGCCGCGACGAGCTCGTGGTCTACCAGCACATGTGGTACGACGGCGCGCCGCATCAGGGGCAGTGCGAGGGCTGCACCACCACGGCCTGGCATCTGAAGGACGCCGTCTACCTCAACGCCCGCGGCGTCTCGCTGGCCATCCTGACCCCGGGACGCTGGGACGAGGTGGCCTCCTACGTCGAGTTCATGGGCTACACCCAGCCCTGGTACTCGGTGAGGGGCGTGGACGCCCCGGTCGGCGGGGACATGGGGCACATCGCCTGTTTCCTGCGCGACGGCGACCGCGTGTTCCTCACCTACTCCACGACGGGCCGCGGCAACGAGCCGGTCAACGGGTCCCTGAGCCTCCTCGACATGACGTCCTACGGTCGCGGCGAGGCATGGGAGGACAACCCCGAGGGGCGCTCCGTGATCGGTGACGTCCGCCAGGGGCACCCGTCCCAGGGCCGTCAGGCCTGCTGGTACTGGCGCTCGGACGCCGACGGCGTCGCCGACTGGGGCCCGACCAGCCGGCCCGTGCCGCAGTGGACCCGTCCCGGCGCGACCCCCGTGGAGACCCTCGGCCGGCACGGCCACCACCACTGACGCGCCTTCTCCGACGGCGTCGGCGGAGGTCTCGTGGGCCGGGCGGAACCCCCGGGCGTCGGGCGAGGTGAACGGCCTTCGTGCGCACGGGCGTTGGGCGGCACGCCCGGAAGGCGAACAACTCGCTCAGTTGCGCAGCGACGACAACGCGGCGGCCACTCGCCCGGACGCCTCCGGCGGCGTCGACGCGTGGGGGGAGAGCCGGAGCGAGTCGGCGCGCACCGTCGGAGTGACACCTTCGGCGTGCAACGACTTCGCGACGAGGGAGGGTGCGTGGTCCGGCATCGTGAACGAGAGGATGCCCGCGCGCCGCGCCGGGTCGGCGGGGGAGAGGACGCGGCCGCCGTGCTCCTCGACGACCTCGGTGAGTTCGTCGATCCGCATGGCGATCGCGGCCTCGATCGCCGCGACGGTGTGCCGCTCTACGAGGTCCAGCGCGGCCGCGAGCGCGGCGGCCGTCACCGGGCTGAGATTGGTGATCGACCACCGCTGCGCGTCCGGGGCGGGCGGGTGCTCCGTGCCGTCGAAGAGGCCGACGTCCTCGACCCCCGTCCAGCCGGTGAGGACCGGTTCCAGGGATTCCAGCGCGCGATCGGACAGCGCGGCGAAACCGGTGGCCCATCCGGCGCGCAGCCATTTCTGGCCGCCGGCGACCACCACGTCGGCCGCGTCCCAGTCCATCGTGGCCACGCCGAACCCCTGGATGGCGTCCACGATCAGCAGCCGGTCCGGTCCGATCGCCTCCCGCAGCGCCGCCAGGTCGGCACGGAAGCCGGTGCGGAAGTCCACGGCGCTGACGGACACGGCGACGACGTCGTCGGTCAGCGCGGCGCGGACGAGGTCGGGGGTGACCCCGTCACCGGGCGCCGGCGTGAGCCAGCGCGGCACGGCCCGGCCCAGGCCGGCGGTGCGGCGCCACGGGTAGTGGTTGGCGGGGAAGTCGGTGCGCGGCGCGAGGACCACGCCCTCGGGGATGCCGAGAGCGGCGTGGAACAGGCCGGTGGACGCGTTCGGGAGCAGCACGGTGTGCTGGGTGTCGGTGCCCGCGAGGCGGCCGGCGGTCTCCCGTGCGACTCCTTCGGCGCGCATCAGGTCGTCCACGGTGGTGTGTCCGGCGCGGGCGGACTCCTCCATGGCGCGACCGGTGGCGGCCACGGCGTCCCGCGACGGCGGACCGAACCGTGCGAAGTCGAGATACCCGGCGGGCGTGTCGAAATGGTCTGCGTACGACGTGAGCACGGGGCTCGTCCTTCCGGGAGATTCTGGTGCGGGTGGTGCGGGTGGTGCGGGTGGTGCGGGTGGTGCGGGTGGTGACAGTGGTGCTGTGCGGGCGCGCGCCCGGGTGAGGCGTGCCGAGTGGTGCGCCGGGTGAAGAACGCCGTGTGCGGGACGGGCCTGTGTCCGGCCGGCCTCCGCCGCGTGAGCGTCCCCACCTGCCCGAACGGTACGTGTCGCGCGCCGTGCGGGCCTGCCCGGGGTGTCGGTCCCCGCGCTCGGTGAGCGCCGCCGTCTCTTGCCCCCGGCCTCGCGCCGGCCCTCGCTCCGCCCTCGGGCTCACGGTCCGTCCGGGCGGACCGGTGTCCCAAACCGCGCGGTGGGCCCGATCCGTCGCGCCTGCGACGCGGCGGGCGACCACGCTGTGCCGTGGGCAGGGACGGCCGGACGGGCGGGCATCCCATGGTGGGGCGCCCGCCCGTCCGTCGGTGCCGGTACGGCCGGGAGTCAGTGCGCGGCGGATTCCTCGGGACGCGCGTGGCGCGGCAGGAGGAACGCGAGCAGGAAGGTCAGGGCGAGCATGCCGTCGACGATCCAGAGCACCGTCTTCATCACGGAGCCGAAACCGCTCTGGAAGGCCGACCGCGCGGTCGCGTCCAGTACGGCGGGTATCCGGGCGCCGGCCTGGGGTGAGGTCAGGGCTGTGCGGGTGTCCTTCTCCAGGCGTGCGCAGGAGTCCGGGGTCGCGGCCGGGTCCTTGGCGACGGCGCGGTCCGAGGCGCAGGCGCGCAGGTCCGCCACGACGCGCTCCTGAGCCGCGGGCGCGACGTGCGCGGCGGCCAACTGCCCCCGCAGGTCGTGCGAACGGTGGTCGACCGCGGTGGCGATCCCGCCGCCCAGCAGACCGAAGAACACGGTGCCGAGGATGGCCACGCCGAAGGCGCCGCCGAGCTGCTGCACCGCGGTCATCGTGCCGGACGCCGAACCCGTCTCGTGCTGCTCGACGCTGGCGAGCACGATGTCGAAGAACGGGGCCATGAGCAGGCCCATCCCGATGCCGGTGACGAGCAGCGACGGCAGAAGCTGCCAGGGGCCGACGCCGGACCCCACCTGGTCGAGGGTCAGCCACACGCCGAAGACACCGACGGCCATGACCAGCGCACCGGCCTGGAGCACGGTCCGGCCGAACCGGACGACGCCCTGGGCGACACCGAAGCCGACGATCATGCCGCCCGACCAGGGCACCATCACCAGTCCCGCCTTGAGAGGCGAATAGCCGAGGCCGATCTGGGTGTAGAGATTGAAGACCAGCATGAACCCCTGCATGGTCGAGAAGAAGACCAGGCCGAGGACCATGCCGCCGCTGAACCCACGCTTGCGGAAGAGGCTGGGGACGACCAACGGGTCCCGGCCGGCCCTGCTGCGGCGCGACTCGTACGTGCCGAAGGCGATGAACACGATCACCGAGGCGGCCATCATCAGGAACGTCCATACGGGCCAGTCGTACTCACGGCCCTGGACCAGCGGGAAGATGATGAGCAGCGCGGCCAGGGAGACCAGGAGCATGCCGGGGACGTCCAGGCGCGGCTTGGTGCCGGACCGGCCCCTCGGCAGGTAGCGCAGGGCGCCGAGGATGGCCGCGGCACCCAGCGGCAGGTTGACCAGGAAGATCATCCGCCAGCCGGTGCCGAAGTAGTCGGCGTCCACGAGCCAGCCCGCCAGGATCGGCCCGCACACCGCGGACAGTCCCATGACCGGACCGAAGAGGCCGAAGGCCTTCTGCGACTCCTTCGGTGGGAACATCTCCTTGATCATGCCGAGGCCCTGCGGCAGCATCACCGCGCCGAACAGGCCCTGGACTACGCGTGCGGCTATCAGCATCTCGGGCGACACGGACACCGCGCACAGCAACGAGCCCAGGGTGAAGCCGGCGGCCCCCACCAGGAACATCCGGCGCCGCCCGTGAATGTCCCCGAGCCGTCCTCCGGTGACGAGCCCGACGGCCATCGAGAGGGTGTACGCGGCGGCGAGCCACTGCAGCGTGGAGGCGCCGCCGCCGAGGTCGGCCCGCATGGAGGGGCCCGCGATGTTCGTGACGACGGCGTCGAGGAGGTCCATCACCTCGGCCGCGAGGATCACGAAGAGGGCGGCCCAGCGCCACCGGTAGGGCGCTGGCGAGTCGATGGGCGTCTCGGCGGACGCGACACCGGTGGTGGACATCGGAACTCCTCACGAAGGGGCCGCGCCACGGTGACGCCTCGCGGGCGTGGTGGCGCGGATGGACGGGACTGCCCGACTCGCCGGTAGGGCGCGGAGAGGCGGACGACCGGGTGGAGAACGGTGTTCACCTTAACAGAACAGCGCTCACCAAGAGAACGGCGTTCATTAAGATATAGCGCAACTCTGCGTCCCGGACAAGATATATCGCGTTCGGTCGAGGTGAACGCCGCTCACCGAAGGAGAACGCCGCTCTCTCGTGCCTAGACTGACTTCATGAGCGACGCGGCCCCCGGCACCCCCACACCTCCTCCGCCGTCCCCCTGGGAGCGCGAGCGCCCCGCCCGCGCCCGCGTCGCCGCCGCGCGTACACCGCTGTCGCGCGGACGCATCGTGGAGGCCGCCTTCACGGTGCTGGACCGTCAGGGGCTCGACCGTCTGTCGATGCGCCAGGTGGCGGCCGAGCTGGGTGTCACGGTCTCCGCGCTCTACGCCCACGTCAGTTCCAAGGACGACCTCCTGGAGCTCATGTACACCCGGCTCTTCGACGGCTTCGAGCCGCCCGCGCCCGACCCGGAGCGGTGGCAGGAGGAGGTGCGGGAGTACGCCCGCTCCGGACGGCGGCGCCTGCTGTCCCACCGGGACATGGCCAGGATCTCCATGGCTCATGTGCCTTTCACCGCCGAACTGCTACCGCACGTCGAGGCGTTGCTCGCCGTCTTCCGTACCGCCGGACTGCCCGACCGCATCGCGGCGGAGGCGGGTGACCTCATCTCCACCTATATCGACGGGTTCGCCGTGGAGGAGGGCATGTGGCGGGACCGGGCCGCCCAGCAGGGCGGCGAGAGCTCCTCGCCGGCCCGCCCCGACTGGCGTGAGATGGCCGACGAGATGCGGAACTACTTCGCGTCCCTTCCCGCGGCGGACTTCCCCCATCTGCGCGCCCTGGCCGCGGTGATGGTGACGGACTCCTCGGACGAGCGGTTCGACATCGGCCTGGAGATCATCCTGCGTGGACTGGCGAGCTACCTGCCGGACCCGGCCGCCCGCGCGGGCGCGGACGTCTCCCGGGCCTCGGACGCCGGCTGATCCACGACACCTCCGGCGTCCCCGCGGCGATCCGCTCGGGATCCGCGGGCGGTGGCGGGCGCCGGTGATGCGTGACGGGCGTCGTGGTGTCTCGCCGGCCTTCTTGCCGGGGCGAGTTGAGGTGAGGTCCGCCTTCGAGCGCCCCCGCGGACCGTCACTCCAGTGACATCGGCCCACCGGGTGGCCGTCTGGTCGCAGCGGGACCGTGAGGTCGTCGGCGCGGTCCCTCCGGGCGTCGCCGGAGGGTCTCCCGCACGGCTCCGTAAGAGGGCATGATGGGTCATCAGTACCGGTCAGGCGACGCTATGCTGTCGTCAAAAGTGAATAATTTATTGTTCAATTATGTCGAGCACGTGCCGCTCCGTCCTGCCCGTCACCCACTGTCCGGTCACACCCGGGCAGAGGTGCGTTCCGGTGGCGCCGCGCGGCAGCAGCATGTCGTCAACCCTGGAAGGAAGTGCCGTGGCGCCGGTGCTTGTTGGACACGAAGGCCTGCTGGCCGGAGAACGGATACCGGTCATCGGCACCCGGGTCACCTTCGGACGCAACCCCGATAACACCGTCGTCATCTCCAGCCTGAGCGTTTCGCGCTTCCACGCGGAAATCGTCCTCGACGAGACCCAGGGCTACGTGCTGCGTGACTGCGGCAGCAGCAACGGAACACAGGTGAACGGCGAGGATGTCGAGTCCCAGCTGCTGAAGCCCGGGGACGACATCACCATCGGCGACCAGGAGTTCCGGTTCGAGGTCGCGGACGCCATGGAGACCATCATGGCGCTCTCGCTGCCGAGGTCCCTGACGCACGGCGGAGAGGAACTCGCGCACGGCCCGGTGCTGCGCGTCACCGTGGCCGGCGGCGGCCCCGTCGGCCTGTCGCTCGCCCTGCTGCTGGAGCACTTCCTCGGCGCCCAGGCGCAGATCACCGTGTACGACGGCCGGTGGCGCAAACAGGGCCGCAAGATCGTCTGGAAGGACGCGAGCCAGGGCAACGTGCGGCGCCAGCAAGTGGTGACCGTACAGAGCCGCCAGTACCTCGGCCTGCCCCAAGAGGTGCGCGACCGGCTCTTCGACCCGGACAACTACACCGAGATGTGGCCCTCGGGCCCCGACTCGGTCGGCGATCACCACCCCCGCAACATGCGCATCGCCTACATCGAGGACCGCCTCCTGGAGGTGGCGAACGAGAAGAAGGGCCGGATCCAGCTCGTTCCCGCCCGGTTCAGCATCGAGGAGCAGCAGGACGCCCTGGCCACGCAGCACGTCCTCGCGATCTGTGACGGCGGCCGGTCGCACACCCGCGAGCACTTCGCCGCCAAGTTCGGAAAGGCGGACGAGTCCATCTACTCGCTGGACGGCCGTCACCTTCAGGACGTGGTGCTCGGCCTGCGCGTGAAGTCGGGCCTGACCGACCCCATGGCGGTGCTGCTGACCGTCGCGCAGAACCGGTTCCTGCTCAACTCCCTGCGCGGCGAGGGCTTTCTCAACATGCGCCTGACGGACGCGGAGACGGCGGAAGTGGTCGGCATCGACCCCGTGCGCCGCGTCTTCGAGGAGTGCATCGCCTCCCGCCCGTGCCTGATGGGCCGAGACGAGCACGGCGACTTCCAGTGCTCCACCCACAGCACCCTGTTCCTGCCGGCCCTGATCAGGGGTTCGGCGCTGTGGAAGCGGGTGCATGAAGGGCTGCGCCTGTTCGGCGTCGAGGCGGACGACCTGAGCGCGGTCACCTCCTTCCGTCTGGACATGGTGCAACGCCCGCGCTTCACGGCGGAGTTGCTGCCGCCCACGGCCAACTCCACCGGCACGTACGGCTTCCTGCTGGGCGACGCCGCCAACGCCATCCACTTCTGGCCGGGACGGGGGCTCAACAGCGGCCTGGCGTCCGCGATCTCCCTCGCCCGTTCCCTCAACGGAGCCTGGAACGGGAAGCCCTTCCGGGACGCGGACTTCCTGCGCCACGAGGCCGCCATGTCGATGCTCCAGTACCGCCACAAGAGCCGCGCCTGGAAAGCGATGGTGACCAACGACGACCAGGGAGCCACCTGGGCGATCAAGGACATCATCGCGCACGGCATCGACGGGATCGCCGAGGAGCCGGACCGCGAGGCGGACACCGCGACGCTGCTGGAGCGGATGCGAGGCATCCGCTCCCGGCTGGCGGCACGCATGTCCGGTCTGCCGGACGACGAGGCGATCCTGGAGCGGCTGGGGACCTTGGAGAGCAGCACGCTGCGCATGCTGGTGCTCAGCGGTGCCTGGGACACCCTCACGATGGGTGGCGAGGAGGTCGACATCGACATCTTCTACGGTCAGGACTCCGCCGCGGCCGCCGCCGCCGTCGAGGCCCTGGAACCGGTCGCCCAGGTCTGAGAACCGTCAGGGCCGTAAGGGCCGTCGGCCGCGCGGGCTTCCGGGCGGCCGACGGCCCGCGCGCCGGCCTCGTCCTGCCGTCCGGAGCCTCCCGAACATCCCCGACACGAGCGTTGCCGGTACGGGCTTTGCCGATACGGTCCTTGCCGGTACGGGCTTTGCCGATACGGTCCTTGCCGGTACGGGAGTTCGCGCGGTATCCGCGCCGTAAGCCCGTAAGCCCGTAAGCCCGTAAGCCCGTAAGCCCGTAAGCCCGTAAGCCCGTAAGCCCGCAGGCCCGGAGGCCCGCAGGCCCGGAGGCAGGGCAGTCGGCGAAGCGCCGATAGGCCGGATGCCCGGGTCCGGATGCGGCCGTTGTCCGGGCCGCCGCAGAATCCTGACCATGTGGAGATCCTCTGGGACCCGGCACTCCCACCGGGCCGTGCGGCGTGACGGTTCGCGGCATCTCGGCGGTTCACGACAGGCCATGGCCGCGTCCGCCGCCTGCGGTGTCCTCCTGACCGCCGTGACGGCCTGCGGTGCCGTGACCGCGTGGACGAGCCCCGGCGAGGCGCCGGGCGGCGAAGGACCGGCGGCGTCCGCCCGGCCCCGCCCGGCGCCCGCCCCGCGCGCGGAGTCCTCCTCCCGGGTCCCCGGCATCGGGGACAGGATGTGGGAGCGGGTTCCGGCCGACACCAGCCAGGTGGTGGTCGTCTACGGCGATCACGAGGACTCGCCCGACGGGCTGGTGGTGCTCTACGAGCGGCGCGGGACGGGCTGGGAACGGACCGACGGCTGGCGCGCGCACAACGGCAGACTGGGCTGGACGACCGACCACCACATGGACGACGAGCGCACCCCGGCCGGCGTCTTCACCCTCTCCGACGCGGGCGGGGCGCTCGACGACCCGGGGAGCCTGCTGCGTTACCGGCAGGATGCCCACGCCTTCGCGCCGCCGGCGGGTACGGACGAAGCCCACCGCCACGACTTCGACTACGTCGTCGCCATCGACTACAACCGGCTCAGGGGCACCCCGCCGTACGACTGGAGCCGGCCCCTGGGCGAGGACAAGGGCGGCGGGATCTGGCTGCACCTGGACCACGGTGACGGCACGTCGGGCTGTGTCACCGTCCCCGAGGACGGGATGAGGACCCTGTTGCGCACCCTCGACCCCCTGCGTCGTCCCGTCGTGGTGATGGGAGACCGGGAGTATCTGCGGGGCTGAGGCCGGGGGATGTCCACCGGGAGGCGACGGGCAGCGCGCCCGCCTCACGTCAGCGGACGCCGCTCCTTCGCCACCCCCACCGCGCCGGTCCGCGTGTCGACACCGAGCCTGTCGTAGATCCGGTCGAGGTGGGTCTTCACCGTCGCCTCGCCGATGTGCGGGGCCCGCGCGGTCTTCCGGTCGCCGAGGCCCCGGGCGAGCCGCGCGAGGATGTCCCTCGCGGTCGGCCGGAGTGGGGCGCGGGCTGCGCGGGCCGGCGGCACCCGACCGGCGACGGGCGCCGAGAGCGTCGTACGGCCCTGGGCGGCGGCGTGGATCGCGGCGAACACTTCCTCCGGACACGGGGCCTTCAGCAGATGGCCCGTCGCCTCGCTCCCGTGGGCGCGGGTGACGTCGGCGTCGGTGTCGTACGTCTTCGGTGTCGTACGTCTTCGGTGACCTCGACGCGAGGTTCGCCGCCGAGGGCGTGGCCGCGCTGAACCGCTGACCAGGCAGGAGGCCACAGCGGGCCGTGGGGGCGGTCCCTCAGCGGGGTGACCGGCCCCACGGCCCGCTCCGGCCCCCGGCGGCCACGGTGCGAGGATGGGACGGTTCACCTTGGCGTCATCGGATGTGGGGGTAGGGACCGTGCTGGACGATCAGTCGGCGGAGGCCGCGGCGGGGCAGGAGAGCGGGGTCCTCGGTACGTCGGCACCGCCCGGTACCTCGGCCCCTCCCGCGCAAGCTGCCGGGGGAGGAGCCGCCCCGGGGGACGACACCACGGTGAGGGAATCGGCCGCGGGGGAATCCGCTCCGAGGGAATCCGCCACGACCCGGCGCCGGCTGATCGGCGGGCTCGTCGGCCTCGTCGTCCTCACCGTGCTGGTGTCCCTGTTCTTCGTGCCGTGGTGGGTGCTGCTGGCCTCGGGCACGGGGTGGCCGTTCCCGGTCGCGCTGGGCGGTGGTGTCCTGTTCGGGGCCGCGCTGGTCGCGTTCCCGGTGATGATGGCGCTCGGCCACGGCCGTCGGCAGTGGGACCCGGCGGCTCGTACGGGTGACACGATCCTCGGCGTGATCTGGGTGCTCTTCGTGTGGTCGGGCCTCGGAGGCGTGCTGCGGCTCGTCCTGGGCGCCGTCGGTGTCGGAGGACAGACCACGGCCAGAAGCGTGGCGGTCGCCGTGGCGGCCGTCGCGGCGCTGCTGCTGGCCTGGGGCTACACCGAGGCCATGCGGCTGCCCAGGGTCCGGCAGGTCGACGTCACGCTTCCTCGGCTGGGCCCCGGGCTGGACGGGACCCGTGTGGTCGTTCTGGCCGACACGCACTACGGGCCCATCGACCGGGCGCGCTGGTCGGCGCGGGTCGTGGACGCGGTCAACGCCCTCGAACCCGACATCGTCTGCCACGCGGGCGACATCGCCGACGGCACGGTCGCCGCGCGCCGGGAGCAGGCCGCGCCCCTCGGGAGGGTCCGCTCGCGCCTGGCCAGGGTCTATGTCACGGGCAACCACGAGTACCTGGGGGAGGCGCAGGGCTGGCTCGACGAGATGTCCAGGCTCGGCTGGGATTCGCTGCACAACCGTCATGTCGTCGTCGAACGCGGCGGCGACCGGCTCGTCCTCGCGGGAGTCGACGACCGTACGGCCGCCTCCTCCGGCCTGGCCGGGCACCGCGCCGACCTCCCCCTCGCCCTCGCGGACGTCACTCCCGATCTGCCGGTGCTCCTGGTCGCCCACCAGCCCAAGCAGGTGGCCCAGGCGGTGGCGGCCGGTGTCGACCTCCAGGTCTCGGGTCACACCCACGGCGGCCAGATCTGGCCGTTCCACCTTCTGGTACGCGTGGACCAGCCCGTGGTGCAGGGACTCAGCCGTCACGGTGAGCGGACCCAGCTCTACACGAGCCGTGGCGCGGGCTACTGGGGTCCGCCGTTCCGGATCTTCGCACCGAGCGAGATCAGTCTGCTCGTCCTGCGGTCGCCCGTGTGACCCGTGCCGGTCCGCGACGGTCCGCACGCGGGCCGATCCGGAGAGGCCCCTCCGCCCGGCGTGACGGCGCCGGGCGGAGGGGCCGGAGTGGTGGCCGCTTAGGTCACTTCCCCTTGCCCGGCCCGGGGTGGTAGGCCTTCCTGCCGCAGCTGTTGACGTCGATCCGGACGACCTGCGGGTCGTGGTCGCTCGCCTGGTCGGCGAACTCCGCGTTGATGTGGACGACGTCGTAGTCGTAGTGGGTGATGGAGGGGCTGGTCAGGATGTGGTCGAGGGTCTGGCTGTTGCCGTCGAAGACATAGCTGTAACGCTCCGGCACCGGAAGGGTGTTGATGAGGTCGGTGAGGACGTCGCCGTTGTCGGTGAGGGTCTTGACCGCGTCGGAGAACTCGTAGTCGTTGAGGTCGCCGAGTGCCACGATCCGCGCCTTGGGGTCGGCGGCGAGCACGGAGTCGACGAAGGCGTTCTCCTCCTCGGCCTGGAGCTTGCGCTGCGTCTCGGAGGAACGGACCGGTTCCTGGAAGCGGCCGTGCATCGGATCGTCGCCGCCCTTGGAGTTGAAGTGGTTCGCGATGACGAACACCGTGTCGCCCTGGAACCTGAACTCGCCGACGAGGGGCTTGCGGCTGTTGGCCCACGCGGCACTCGTGGGGTCGATGCGGCCCGGCGAGGCGGAGAGACGGGTCTCGTGCTTGCGCTTGTCCTTGACCACGGAGACGGCGGTGGTGGAGGTGTCGCCGGCGGACGCGCGGTCCACGAACGAGACCCGCTTGGGGTTGAAGAGGAACACCTGACGGATGTTGCCGCCGGGCTCGCCGCCGTCCTGGTCGTTGACCGGGTTGATGTAGCGCCAGGAGTACTTCGGGCCACCCGCCGCGGTGATGGCGGCGGTGAACCTGGTCAGCGTCGCCTCGGCGGAGACGGTGCCGTCGTCGGTGGCGCCGTTGTCGTCCTGGATCTCCTCCAGGGTGACGATGTCGGGGGAGGAGAGGTTGGTGACGATGCCCTTGGCGAGGCGGGCGAACTTGTCGGCGCCGTCCGTCGGGTCGAGGTTCTCGACGTTGTAGGTGGCGAGGGCGAGTTCCTTCCCCTTCTGCTTGCGCGTCACCTCCTGCTTGAGACCGTTGTCGACGGCCGTGCCGGTGGTGGCGGCCGAGGGGGCGAGGAGATATCCGCCGAAGGACGCGTAGTCGACCGGGCCGGTGGTGGTGCCGGCGAGTTCGTCACCGACGTTGAGGGTCGGGGTGGAGCCGTCGGCCGCGACGATCTCGATGCGGCCGGTGTTCTGCTGGTCGTAGGCGCCGTAGAGGGTGCCGCCGCGCTTCGTGGGCCGCTCGTGGGGCTTGGCGGTCACGAACATCTCGCCGTACGAGTTGGTCGCGCCGGTCACCCGGGCGTCGCGGACCGAGGCACGCATGCCCTCGATGGACTCGTAGAAGTCCTGCGAGTAGACGCGCGGTTGGAGGGGGAGGGCCTCGATGCTGCCACCGTTCGCGGTGGGGGTGTACGCGCCCGGGACGGTCGAGTCGTCCAGGACGACCGTGTCCGGGAGGGCGTTGCCGGTGGAGACGGTGGTGGAGACCGGGCTGCCCAGCTCGGTGACCGACTGGGTGCCGGTGCCCGGGTAGTACTCCGTGACCTTGCCGCTGACGAGGACCGAGTCGCCGACCGAGACGGTGGGCGTGGTGGAACCGGTGTAGACGAACAGGCCCTCGCTGGTGGCGGGGTCGGTGTCCGGGGTCGGGTCCTGGATCCAGTAGCCCTTGCTGCCCGTGGTGCGGACGGCGGTGACGATGCCGGGGACGCCCGCCACGCTCTGGCCCTTGAGCGGCGACACACGGGTCGGGCCCTGGATGTCGTGGATCCGGAACGCGCCCGGGGCGGTGGGTCCGCCGGGACCGCCACCGTCGCCGCCGCTCGCGGTGTCGCCCGCGCTGTTGGTGGCGGTGGGTGAACCGGCTGTGAAGTCGGCGGAGTTGTCGTCGGTGTCGGCGAGCGAGGCCTTGCGGGACACGGAGGTGGTGTTGCTCGCGGCCGGCGCGGCGGTGCCCTCGCGGACGACGGCGGTGCCGTAGCCGAGGAGGTCCACGACGTTGGGGTCCCCGGCGCAGTCGGCGGCCGTCTTGCAGGTCAGCGCCGTGGTCGACCTGACCAGGGCGACCGTGCCGCTGCCCGCGGCCATCGCGATGCTGCCGGTGGCGTCGGGGGTCGGCAGCGCGGTGGTGCCGCCGCTGCCCGCGCCCTCGGCGACCAGATAGCCGCCACCGGGGGCGAGCGCGCCGGTGAGAGGGGTGACCTGCCAGAGGGAACCGGCGGAAGGGGAGGCCGGGAGGTACTGCACGCTGTACCCGTCGAGCGGGTACGCGGCCGTCGAGCGGTTGGCCAGCTCGACGAAGTCGTTCGTGAGCGTGGCACCGGAGTTGCCGCCGCCGCCGTACGCCTCCGAGATCACGACGTTCGTCGACGGCGTGGCAAAGGCGGCGGGCAGCGGCGCCATGACGACGGCCGCCGTGGCGGTCGCGGCCACGAACGCGGCGCCGGCTACGCGCACTGCGCTGGGTCTGTGCATCGACACGTGAGTGACTCCTTCAACGTCCGCCGGAAGAACGGCGCATGAGGTGCGGTCAGACAGGCTGGAACCCTGCGATCGGCTGAGGTTACGCGCGTAGAAATGGGCGCATCAAGGGGCGTGTCGTTAAATCTCTGGGTCCAGTGGCTGACTTTCCGTCTCGCGACGCACCCTGGTGGCCGTTCCGGCGGACCCCCGGCCCAGGGCGCACGGCCACGGACCGGCGACCACGGCGTGCCGTCCGGTGTCCTCGGCGCAGGTGCCGTTCGCGCCTCGGGATGTCGCCCGGTGGGCGCCGCGTGAGGTTCGGGTTCGCCTCTGGCCGTGCCCGGCACGGCAGTTGCCGCGTCGTACCGCCGATTGCACGGCGTGGGGGCGCAGTTGTGTGCGCGAAGGCGCCACTGCCCGGAACGAGCGGACTTTCCTCGCCCGCCATGGCCGCCACGGCGCGTTCGTGGCGGAAGGCGGCACGCTCGGGTCCGGAACAACTCCGGCGGGGGATGGGAAGGGTGCGGGTGTGTGAGGGCGTTCGAACCGGGACGGTACGGCGTAGAGATTGTCGCGACACCCGGCCGGTCGGAATTCGCCGGCGGCCGGATTCCCGTGCGGCTTTCGCGCCACCGACAAGGGAGGTCAGAGCCGCCCTGACGCCGGGAGAACGGCAATGGCCGTCCGCGTGCAGACGTCCGCTTCCCGGCGAGTCACCCGCCGAGCGGTTACTCCATTCGTGTCAATGGCCGTCGAACACTCCGCGAGGCGCGTGCCGGAGAATCGGAAAGTCGGCTGGAATTATGAGCTGCCATGGGCGTGCTGTGAAGAGCGCGAGTATGACGTGCGGGTGTGTTTCTTTCTGTCGAACAGGTGGAGGGCGCGTGCCCGCCGGCCGGGCGTGCGCTGTTCGGCACCACGCGGTGTTCTGTACGTGGATGCGCCGGGAACGCGCTCTGATGCGAGGTGGCGGCCGGACCCTACCTTGATGACGTCGGGGTCATGACATCACCGACAAACGCAAGGGCCTTATTCCCAAAGGGCTGTTGGGGAATTGTGGCTCGTCGGGGGATCGGCCTTCCTGTGCGGTCGTCCGTCGTCGCGTGCCGGCTCCGCCGGGGCAGGTGTTGCCGCTGTGTTCCGCCGTGATTCTGGGAGGGTTCGAATGGACATGCGCTACGAGGCGTATTCCTACGCCGACCGGCTGTTCTATGACTCACCCGTGCAGTGGGCCGTACGGGAGGAATTCCCCGCGGCCACCGAGGCCGCGCCCCCCGGTTGGGTGCGCAGCACCCGGGAAGTGTGGGTGGGCTTCCAGCCCGTGACGCCCGAACTGCCGCAACAGGGCTGGAAGATTCACGTCGCGGCCCGCCTCGACAACGCCCCGCACGTCCTCGAAGTGGTCCGGCGCTACTGCTTCGACAACGGCGTCGCCTACAAGTTCCTGCGCAGCCCCGGACTCGTGCAGACGCAGAACGCCAAGTACGCGGCCCGCGCCTCCAGCGGGAAATTCCTCACGCTCTACCCCCGCGACGACGCGGCGCTCGAGCACTGTCTGAGCAACCTGGACGCCGCGCTCGAAGGCGCGCCCGGACCGTACATCCTGAGCGATCTGCGCTGGCGCCAGGGGCCGTTGTACTTACGCTACGGCGGCTTCGTCGAGCAGTTCTGCCGTGACGAGACCGGTGAGCTCGTCCTCGCCTTCCGCGAGCCGTCGGGGAAGCTGCGCCCGGACGTACGCGCCGCCGTCTTCGAAGTCCCGCCCTGGGCCCCGGTTCCGGCGGTCCTCGCCGAGACGCTCGCCGCCGCGTCCCAGGCCAGCGTCGACGACTTTCCCTACACGGTCGAAAGCGCCCTGCACTTCTCGAACGGCGGCGGCATCTACCTGGCCCGGCGGACGACGGACGGGCAGCAGGTGGTGCTGAAGGAGGCCAGACCGCATGCCGGCCTCGACCAGCGGGGCGACGACGCGGTCACCCGCCTGGACCTCGAACACGAGACGCTCGGCCGGCTGGCCGGCCTGGACGCGGTGCCGGCGGTACTGGGCCGACTCACCGCCTGGGAACACCACTTCCTGGTGCAGGAGTACATCGAGGGCGAACCGTTGCACCGCTGGTTCGGCCGCAACTACCCCTTGGTCCACCCCGAGGTGACCGACGAGGACACGGCCGAGTACCGCGTCAAGGCGCTGCGCATCCTCGACAGCATCGAAGAGGGTCTGCGCTCGATCCATGCCCGAGGCGTCGTCTTCGGCGATCTGCACCCCCGGAACCTCATCGTGCGGCCCGACGGCCGGGTGGTGTTCGTCGACTTCGAACTCTCCTCGCCCGCCGACGCGTTCGTGCGGCCCGCGCTGGGCGCGGCGGGATTCGCCGCGCCGCCGGAGCTGACCGGGTTCGCCGTCGACGACCACGCCCTGGCGGCCCTGCGGCTGTGGATCTTCATGCCGCTGCTGCCCCTGACGGTACTGAGTCCGTACAAGGCCGACACCCTCAGGGCCGCGGCGCGGGAGAGGTTCGCGCTGCCCTCGGCGGAACCGCCGGAGCTCGACGGCCGGCCCGAGACCCGTCCACGGCCGGCCCCGCCGGATCAGTTCGACGAACTGTTCAGCGGCGAGGCGGCGATGTGGCCCCGGTTGCGCGACGAACTGGCCGCGGCGATAGCGGCCGGCGCCACCCCGCACCGCACCGACAGACTGTTCCCCGGCGACCCGAGCCAGTTCACCCACGACGGCCTGGGACTGGCGTACGGCGCGGCGGGTGTGCTGTGGGCCTGCCACGCGACCGGCGCCAGAGTGGATCCCGCACATGTGGGCTGGCTGCTCAAGGCCGTCGACCGCCAGCCGCTGCGACCCGGTCTGCTGGTCGGAGGGCATGGCGTGGCCTACGTCCTCGACCTGCTCGGACACCGACAACAGGCCATGGACCTGCTGGACCGTCTGATGAAGGACGACTCCGACGGATACGGCCCCGATCTGATGGGCGGTCTGGCCGGCATCGGGCTGTGCCTGCTGTCCTTCGCCCGGACGACCGGGGACCGGACCCTGTACGACGCCGCGGCCGAGGCGGCCGAGCGGGCCTTCGCCGGACTGCGCCTCGACCGGGCCGAGCCCCCGGACGGATCGAGGGCAGGCCTCGTCCACGGTGCCAGCGGAACCGCGCTGCTGTTGCTGCACCTGCACCAGGTGTCGGCCGACAGCAACCTGCTCGATCTGGCGGGCCGCGCCCTGGAGCACGACCTCGCGCGGTGCGTGGTGGCCGAGGACGGCACCCTCCAGGTCGACGACGGCATCCGTGTCCTGCCCTATCTGGAGTCGGGCAGCGCGGGCATCGCCGCGGTGCTGCAGGCCCATCTGAAACACCGGCCTGACGCCGGGCTCGCGGAACAGCTGGAGCGCATCGCCCGCGCCGCCGTACCGGAGTTCATCGTCCAGCCCGGGTTGTTCAACGGCCGCGCCGGACTGATCGGGCTGCAGGCGCTGCTGCCCGACGCCGCGGAACGCGCCGAGGTGATCCGGCGGCACGTACGCCGACTGCTCTGGCACGTGATTCCGTACGAAGGCCATCCGGCCTTTCCCGGGGAGCAGTTGCTGCGTCTGTCCATGGACCTGGCCACGGGGAACGCGGGTGTCATGACCGCCCTCGGCGCGGTGTACGGGGGCACCCCGATGCTGCCCTTCCTGACCGTTCCCACCGAGCCGGCCGAACTCGTCGCCCCGAGCGCCGCGGAATCCCGGCAGCGCCCACCCTCCGGGGCCCTCCCGGCACCGGCCGGCTGACACGGACCGGATGACGCGGACCGGCCGGCAGCGTACGGCCGACCACGTCCGACCGACATCGGACAACTGACCATGACCGGCGCGGCATCGGACAACCGACCACGACCGACCGACCGGCACCGACCGACCGGCACGGCACCGACTGTCCGACAGCGCGCCGGCGCATCCCGCCCGCGGCCCGGGAAAAAGGCCGCCCACAGAGTTCCGGCAGAGAGCCGGAAGCACCCACCACCACCACCCGGAAGGGGACCATCATGTCCATCCTCAGCCTGCAGGCCCTGGAGACCCCCGAGGAAATCCTCGAGTACCGCTCCGTTCTCAGCTCCCTGAGCGCCGTCAACTGCACCAACAGCACGGTGAGCACGCTGCTCTGCCTCTGATCCACCCGCCGGCCGCGCCACTTCGGCGCGGCCGGCACCCTGCGACGAACCGGTCCGGGCGGCCCAGGCCTCCCGGACCGGCCACTTTCCACCGGAGGGCTTGATGCACAGCGACCGAACCGACGCCGCTCCGCCGCAGCCCGCCCCGACCGGCTCCCCGGACCGGCCCCCCACCCGACCGGTTCCCCCCACCTCCGCCGACGACGCCGTGCCGGGCGACGACGACCGGGCCGAAGTGACCCGGCCACCACGCCTGTTGCTGCCCGCCGCGGGCGGACGCTGGGCCGTCCTCCTGGCCCTGGCCGTCGCCGCGAGCACCACCGCGACCCTGCTGCTGCCCGCCCTGCTGGCCCGCGCCGTCAACCAGGCCCTGGCCGGCGCCGGAACAGCAACCGGTCACCAACTTCTTCTCGTCCTGGCTCTGTTGACGGCCGCCGAGGCGACCGCGCAGTACGCGGCCCCGCGTTCCAGCGCCGAGGGGGCGGCCCGCATCCGCGCCCTGGCGATCCGCCGCACGCTGGCCGCCGGGCCCGCCGCGGTCGCCCGTATGCCGGTCGGCGACCTCGTCGCCCGGCTGACCGCCAGCGCCCCGCAGGCCGCGCTGGCCGCGCCCGCCCTGGTCTATTCGGCCGCGCAACTGCTCATGGCCGTCGTCGCCG
Organism: Streptomyces fagopyri; assembly: GCF_009498275.1. Taxonomy (NCBI): domain Bacteria; kingdom Bacillati; phylum Actinomycetota; class Actinomycetes; order Kitasatosporales; family Streptomycetaceae; genus Streptomyces; species Streptomyces fagopyri. Next base: position 8,345,948 of record NZ_CP045643.1, read on the forward strand.
TCGTCGCCCTGACCCTGATCTCCCCGCTGCTGTCCCTGGCGTTCCTGGCCACGGCGCCCACCGGGTACGCGGTGATCCGCCGTCAACTGCGCCGCACGACCCACGCGGGTGACGGATACCAACGCACTCAGGCGCAACTGGCGTCCGGCCTGCTCGACGCGCTCAGCGGCAGCCGCAGCATCGCCGCCTCGGCCACCGTCACCCGGGAGATCGAGCGCGTCCTGCGCCCCCTGCCGCACCTGTCGAGACTGGGACACGAACTGTGGGACACCCAGCGCCGCACCGCGTGGTGCACCGGCCTGCTCGCCCCGGCCACCCAGCTCGCGGTCCTCGCCGTGGCGGGGACGCAGGTCGCCGCGGGCAGGCTCGGCGTCGGTGACCTGCTGGCCGCCCTCGGCTACACCGGCATCGGTCTCAGCGGTCTCGGCACCGCACAGAGCCTCCTCGACGTGGCCCAGGCCCGGGCCGGGGCCGCCCGGCTCACCGGCGTACTGACCCTGCCGGTCCGCGGCGTCACCTCCCGTCCGCTGCCCGCCGGACCAGGGCGGCTGGAACTGCGGGGCGTCGTCGTACGCCGTCAGGGTGTCGCCGCCCTGGACGGGCTGGACCTGACGGTCCCGGACGGCTCCTGGACCGCCCTCGTGGGCGCCCCCGACTCGGTGACCTCGCTGGTGGCCGCGCTCGCCGTGGGCCTGGCCGAACCGGACGAGGGCACCGTCACGCTCGACGGCGTCCCGCTGATGGAGATCCACCCCGACGAACTGCCCACCGCGATCTCCTGCGCCTTCGCCGACCCGGTCCTGACCGGCGCCACCGTCCAGGACGCGCTCGGCCTCGGCCCGGCGCCCCCGCCACCGTGGCGGCTGCGCGGAGCCGCGCGGGCCGCGCAGGCCGACACCTTCATCCGCCGGCTGCCGGACGGCTACCGCACCCCGATGTCCTCCCTCGTCCTGTCCGGCGGGGAACGCCAGCGCCTCGGCCTGGCCAGAGCGCTCGCCCGCGACAGCCGCCTGATCGTCCTGGACGACGCGACCTGCGGCCTGGACGGCGCCACCGAAGCCGCGGCGCTGCACGCCCTGCGCGAGGAGACGGCCGGACGCACCGTCCTGCACATCACCCGGCGCGCCACCGTGGCCGCCGCGGCCGACCGGGTCGCCTGGCTCCACGAGGGCCGTGTCCACACCGTCGCCGCCCACGACGAACTGTGGCCGCTCGCCGCGTACCGTGACGTGCTGGACGGCGGAACCCCCGGTCCGCGGCCGGCTCCCGTGAAGGCCTCCGCCGGTGACTGACGACACGACACCGGCCGTCCGGTCGAAGGCCCCTTCCGTCCGCCGCCCGTCGAAGGGGACCACGGCGACGCGGGCCCCCGTCACCCCGGTGACCCCCGCCGCTCCCGCGCCCCGGGAAGCCGTGGCCCGGGAAGCCGCTGCCACGGCCGTCGGACCGGTGCCGCGACGGCCCGCCCGCGCCGCCGTCGAGGTGCTGCGCTCGGCCTGGGTCGAGAGCCGGCCGGCCGTGGTCCGGCTGCTCGCGTGGACCCTCTTGTCGGCCCTGCCGGCCCTGGTGTCCGGCAAGGCGATGGCCCTGGCCGTCGACCGCGGGTTCCTCGACCACCGGCCGGGGCAGGCCGCGTGCTGGCTCGCCGTGTTCGCGGTGGCCGCCCTGATCGGCGCGTGGGCGACCCGGCAGACCTACCCTCAACTCGCCCACGTCGTCGAGCCGGTGCGCGACCGGCTGGTACGCCGACTGGTCTCCGGCCTGCTGCACCGGGGAGTCGCGGCCCGGGGCCGCCCGGACGCGTCCACCGCGACGGCCGTGGCCCAACTGACCCGTCAGGTCGAGGCGGTTCGCGACTCCATGGCCGGACAACTGCTCGTCGTCTCCCACTTCGCCCTCACCGCGGTGGCCGTACTGGGCGGCACCGCGATGCTCGCCCCGGCGGCCACCCCGCTGATCGCCGTACCGCTGGTGCTCGCGCTGGCGGGGTTCGCGGCGACCACTCCGGTCACGATGCGGCGCCAGCGCCGGGCGTTCGCCGCCGACGAGACCCTCGCGCGCCTGTGCGCCGACACCCTGACCGCGCTGCGCGACATCGTCACCTGCGGGGCCCGCGGGCCCGCGGAACGGGAACTGCTCGCGGCCGTGACCGCCAGTGTCCGTGCGAACCGCGCGCTGGCGGTCACGGCGGCCGTGCGACGCCTCCTCGTCGCACTGGGAGCGCACCTGCCGCTCCTGCTCGTCGTCCTGGCGGCCCCGGCCCTGGTCCGCCGGGGACTGACCCCCGGCGAGGTCATGGGGGTGCTCGCCTACCTCACCGGGACACTCGAACCGGCCCTGCGGCTGCTCGTCCAGGGCGTCGGATCGTCCTGGCTGCGGCTCGCCGTCGCCGCCGAGCGCCTGGCCGCCGCCTCCCAGCCGCCGCCCGCCTCCGCCGGCGCGGAAGTCCCGCGGGTCGTGGAGGGCGGCGCGGTGCAGGGTGAGGCGGACGGCTCGCGGAACGGGGAGGAGGACTCCGCACCGCGGGCCGAGGAGAACGGCGTGAGGCCCGGGGAGGCGGATGACGCACGGCACGTGTCCGGAGACGGCACGCGGTCCCCGGACACCGTGGTCCCCGCGAAGCGGCGGCCGGGCAGCGTGACCTCCCCGAAGCGGAGGCCGGATCCCGCGCCGGACGGCGGGCACGGTCACCGCCAGGCCGACGGGTCCGTCCGTCTGCGCGACGTCTCCTACTCCTACGGAGCCGCCGCGGAACCCGTCTTCGACGCCCTGGACCTGACCCTGCACGACGGGGAGCATCTGGCCGTGGTCGGTCCCTCCGGGGTCGGCAAGTCCACCCTCGCCGACGTACTGGCGGGCGACGTCCCGCCGGATCGGGGGGACGTCGTGCTAGGCGGCACGGCAGCGGGCCGGCTCGGCCCCGAGGAACTGGCGCGCGTCCGCGTCCTGTTGCCGCAGGACGCCTACGTGTTCGCGGGCGAGCTGCGGGAGAACCTGCGCTGGCTGCATCCCGGCGCGTCGGAGCGGGCCGTCATGTCCGCCGTACGTGCCCTCGGCGCGACTCCTTTGGTGGAGCGACTCGGCGGTCTGGAGGCCACGGTCGATCCGGCCGCGCTGTCCGCGGGCGAGCGGCAGATCCTCGCGCTGGTCCGGGCCCATCTCTCGCCGGTCCGGCTGGTCATCCTCGACGAGGCCACCCGGCACCTGGACGCCCGGTCGGAGCTGCACGTGGAAGAGGCCTTTCGGGTCCGCCCCGGCACGGTCGTCACCATCACCCACCGGCCCGGTCCGGCACGTGGCGCCGACCGGGTGCTGTTCCTCGACGGGGAACGGGCCCTGGTGGGGACCCACAGCGAGCTGCTGTCCACCGCGCCCGGCTACCGGGCGTTGGTCGGGGGCCATGGGGCGGACCTCGACCCCACGGACTGACCACATCACCGACGACTGCCCGAATGCCCGAATGCCCGAATGCCCGAATGCCCGACTGGCGGGTTGAGCGGGTCGGGCGGGTCGGACGGGTGGGGCAGGTCGGGTGAGCCGGGTGGGACGGGCGAGCGGATCGGATGGGCCGGGTGCGGCGGGCGGCCCGGGATCCGGGTCCGCCCGCCGTCGTCCGCTCAGCCGGGGCGGAGCATCAGGTCGCTCACCGTCCCGTCCCGCGACAGGTCCAACGCGCCTGCCACCACCTCGGCGACGGAGTCCACGGTGAGACAGGTGGCGGGGTCGTAGGCGATGCCCAGCCGGGCGTGCAGTTCGGCCTGCATCGGTGTGTCGACCTCGCCCGGGTAGACGGACGTCACGCGGACACCGTGCGGGTACTCCTCCGCGCGGAGCGACTCGGCGAGGGCTTTGAGGGCGAACTTCGACGCCGCGTACGCGGCCAGTCCCGGTGGAGCGTGCAGGCCCGCACCGGAGTTCAGGAACACGACGTGTCCCCGGCGGGCGCGCAGTGCCGGGAGCAGCAGCCGGGTCAGTTCGGCGGGTGCCAGCAGGTTCACGGCGCAGATCTCCTGCCACGGTCCGGTTCCCAACTGCCCGACAGCACCGGGCTCCAGGACACCGGCCACGTGCAGCAGCGAGTCCAACTGCTGTGGCAGCCCCTGGAGTTCGAGTACGGCCGCCAGATCGCCGGGTACCGCGAGGTCGGCCACCAGCGTGTGGCTGCCGGGGAAGGCGGCACGCAGGGCGGCCGCCCGCCCCGGATCTCTGGCCAGCAGCCACAGATCCTCCCCGCGCGCGGCCAGCAGCCGAGCCACCGCCGCTCCGATACCCGAATTGGCGCCAGTGATGAAATGAACGCTCATAAACTCATGTTTCCCATAAGTCTCCTTTTTAAGGAGCGATTTCATGCCATGCTGGTAGCCGTTCCGGCCGTGGTCCGATACCTGGACGCTTCGGGGTGGTCGTGGGTGCGTCGATCCACGGCCGAGGTGTCAGCCGGCGGACCGGGCCGCCTCGACCAGGGTGTCCGCCGCGAGAAGACCGAGGCTGTGGGAGGCGAGAGGGCTGTCACCCGTGAGGAGTCTCCGGTCCCGGTGGGTGCGGCCGGTCATGTCGTCGTTGACGATCTCCAGGCCCTGCTCGCTCAGGAGGTCGGCGACGAGCCACGGCAGGCGGCCGGGAAGATAGCCGATCTCCAGATTCGGCCCTTCGTCGAGTGCGTCGGGGAAGACGCAGACCGAGTAACCCTTGAACGGTGACTCGTCCTTGCCCAGCGAGGCGGCCAGAAGGGAGGCCGGGCCGTGGCACAGGGTGATGACGAACCGGTCGTTCGCCAGAGCCCAGTCGAGCGTTCGCCCCACCGTCTCGCTCGTCGGCAGGCCTACCACCGCACCGTGGCCGCCCGGGATGAACACCGCGAGGTAGTCCGAGTCGTCCCCGAGGCTGTGGGCGATGACCTCGGAGAGCCGCCGGGGTCGCTTGAGTTGCGGTTTCAGCGCCTCGTACGTGGCCATGACCGCTTCGTCCTCGTGCGGCATGGCCCAGAGTTCGAGCTTCGCGGGATAGCCCTCCACCGTGGCGACGTCGACGCCGAAGCCCGCCTCCATCATGTGGTGCAGTGGGAGGAGCATCTCCACCGGGTGGTTTCCGGTGGAGAACATCTTTCCGTTCTCCACCATTACGTAGCGTTCCTCGGCCGCGATCATGAGCACCTTCCACTTTCCCTCGGTGTAGGCGCCCTTGTGCTGCACTCCGTCGAAATTTGTTTTCGGTGAGGTGTACTTGCTCAGTGAATAAGGTGAGGGGAAGAACGCGTTTTCCTCCGCCGGGTCCGGCGTGGGGTCCTTGCTCAGATCGCCTGCGGCGTGAGACATGCGAACGACCTTCCTTCCCGCCCGGTTCGTGAGTGACTCCGAATGGGGTGCACGACCGGAGAAAGTGCCGTGGTTTCGACTTCGGGTGGATTCAGCTCATGCTACTGCGACCGGGTCGTCCCGGCAGGTTGTGGCCGACGGAGACCCGCAGGGAGGCCATTACCGCCGAATGACCCACCCCGGTACGGGGCGAGGGGCTGCCCGAAGCGGAAGCCGAAGCGGAAGCGGAAGCCGAAGCCGTAGTCAACGTTGAAGTTGAAGCCGACGTCGAATACCGAATACCGAATACCGAATGCCGAGTGGCCAATTCAGTAATCTGCCCCTCGGTCGCCCTCACGGCCGCTCCCGCGCTCGGCCGCTCCCGCACTCGCCCGCTTCGTCCCTTCCGCAGCCACCCGCTCCGCCCCTCCCGCAAACTCGGCCTCAGCCGTTCAGTCCGGCGACGCGGCGACCCTTACGCGATCGCTGTCGTTCTCGGAGAGGAACAAGGCCAGGTCCCGTCCCTCCTCGGCCACGCCGGCGCGGTCGGCGCGGGGCAGACGGCGCAGCGGGGTGACGACCACGGTGCCGGCGTCGACGGTCCAGGTCGCGGCGACCCGCCCGTCGACCAGCACGACACGTTCACCGGCGACCGACAGACCGCGGTGGGTGGCGTCGATGATCCGGCCGCGGTCGTGGTAGCCGAGGATCGTGTTGTCGAACGCGGGCAGGAACCGCACCGGCGCGGGTGTGTCGGGGTCGGGGCGGGGCGCACCGGGGAGGTCGAGCAGCTCCCGGCCGCGCTCGTCGCGGAAGGAGATCAGTTCCTCGCGGATCGCGGCCACCGCGGCCGGCAGCCCGGCCAGACCGCACCAGGCGCGCAGATCGGCCGAGGCCGCGGGGCCGAAGGCGGTCAGGTAGCGGCGTACCAGTGCCTGCCCGACCAGGTCGGCGCCGCCGGGAGCGGGCGGGTCGATCTCCCGGCCCAGCCAGGAGGCGAGCGGTACGTTGCGCACCCCCGCCCTGGTCCGCCACAGCCCGCGCGGCGGCAGCTGCGCCATCGGGACGAGCGCGGCGACGAGCATTTCGCCCAGTGCCCGAGGCCCCGGTTCCGGCCAGCGTCCGGCGAGCGCCCGCGCGAGCCCGGTCATCGACCGGGGCTCGCCGTCGGCCATCACCGCCCGCCCCGCCTCGGCGAGTTCGTCGAGGTCCGTGCCGCCGAGTTCGCGACGGTAGTTCCCGAGCACCCGCTGCCGCAGCATGGCGTCGTGGCGGCCCCGCCAGGCCAGGGCGTCGTCGGCGGTGACGAGGTGGACGGTGCGGCGCATGAGATGGGTGCGGACCACGCTCCGGCGGACCAGCAGGTCGGAGAGCTGCGCCGGGTCGAACGCCCGCAGTCGCGACCAGAGCCCGACGAACGGTTCCTGCGGCTCCTGCGCCTGCAGACCGCAGAGGTGCGCGACGGCGTCGAGGACCGGTACGCCGGCGCGATCGAGCAGCAACTGGCGGGCGAGCGTGGCCCGGTTGAGCGCCCGGCTGTCGAGCACGGTCATCGCCGCTCCTTTCGGTTCTTTGTGTGTGCGGTGCACCGGTCGGTTCTGTGCGCGCGGGGCACTGGCGAATGCCGGGCCGGGCAGCACCGGCCGGCCCAGGCACCGCTGTCGGGTCCGGGTCCGGGCCCGGGCCCGGACCGGAGCCGGGGCCCGGGGCCTCCGGCGTCGCCGGCCGGTTCGCACGCCGTCGTTCGGTCAGGGAACGGCCTGTCGGCCGGTGACCGGCTGGTCGATCCGAGAGCGGTGGCCCTGATCGTGGTCGTCCACCCCGCCGCGTCGGGTCGGGGCGGCGGTCGGACCCGGCGGCCATCCCGCTCAGGTCAGGTCGACTTCTGTCCGTCGAGGGTCTCGCGCAGGATGTCCGCGTGGCCGGCGTGCTGGGCGGTCTCGGAGATCACATGCATCAGCACCCGCCGCACAGTCCGTACCGCACCCGGCTCGTTCCACGGCGCCTCCGGCAGCGGGTGTGCCGCCGACAGGTCGGGTACGGAGGCGATGGTCGCCCCGGTCCGGGCGGCGACCTCCTCGTAGTGTCGGACGATCCCGGCGAGGGTCTCGCCGGGCAGCATCAGGAAGTTGTTCCGGTGGTCGATCGCCCACTGCGGGAACTCACGGGCGGTTCCGGCCGCGAGGTCGGCCCAGCCGACCCCCTCGGGCAGGTCGTAGCGCATCGCGGAGGGCCCCTCGACCGCGAACCGCATCCACGCGTCCTCGATGGACGCGACGTGCTTGATCAGGCCGCCCAGGCACAGGGCGCTGACTGTCGGCCGCTCGCCGGCCCGCTCGTCGTCGAGACCGCGTGTCGTGTTCGTGAGGGCGGAGCGCGCGCTCGCGAGTTCGGCGAGCAGGTCGGCCCGCTCGCCGTCGAGGGTCGAGGAGGGGATGGTCGTGGCGGTCACGGTGATCGGGCCCTTCTGGTCGTTCTCGTTGTCTGGCACAGGACCACAGTCGCAGGAGTAGCGGACAGGTCGTGTCCGCTACTCGGGGCAACATGGGCGTCATGCCGAAGACCTCAGCGCGACTGCTGACCCTGCTGTCCCTGCTCCAGGCGCGCCGCGACTGGCCGGGACAGGCGCTGGCCGAGCGGCTGGAGGTCAGCCCGCGCACCGTGCGCCGTGACGTCGACCGCCTGCGCGAGCTGGGCTACCCGGTCGCGGCCACGAAAGGTCCTGACGGGGGCTACCGCCTGGACGCCGGTACGGAGCTGCCGCCGCTCCTCTTCGACGACGACCAGGCCGTCGCCCTCGCCGTCGCGCTCCAGACCGTCACCTCGACCGGTGCCGGCATCCAGGAGGCCGCGGCGCGGGCGCTGAACACCGTCCGGCAGGTCATGCCGGCACGGCTGCGCCATCGCGTCGACGCCCTCCGGGTCACCGCGGTCGGGCGCGCGGGAACCGGGCCGGACCCGGAAGCCGACTCCCGGGTGCTCATGACGCTCGGCGCGGCCGTCCAGGCCCGCGAGGTGCTGCGCTTCGACTACACCCGCGCTTCCGTACCCGGTGCATCCGGTGCATCCGGTGCACCGGGAGCCCTCGGGGCGGACCGCGACACGGCCGAGGTCCGCCGGGCGGAGCCCCACCACCTCGTCACCTGGGGCGGCCGCTGGTACCTGGTCGCCTGGGACCTCGACCGCGACGACTGGCGCACCTTCCGCGTCGACAGGATCACCCCGCGCACACCCACGGGACCCCGGTTCACCCCGCGCGAACTGCCCGGAGGGGAGGTGGCCGCCTTCGTGGCCGACCGGTTCCAGGGCTCCGACGGCTCCGGAGGCCGGCCCTGCACCGGCGAGGTGATCCTCGACCTGCCCGCGTCCGTCGTGTCGGCCTACACCCGGGACGGCGTCGTCGAGGAACTCGGCCCCGACCGCTGCCGGCTCGTCCTGGGCGCGTGGTCATGGCCCGGACTGGCCGCCGGTCTCGGCAGGTTCGACGCCGACATCCAGGTCGTCGGGCCGACCGAGCTCAAGGACGCCTTCGCGCTCCTGGCCCGCCGCTACGCCGCCGCCGCGACGGACGGACCCGCCGGGACCTCCGCACCACCGCTGAGCCGGTGATCGGCGCGAACAGCGGTCGACGCGAGCTGCGGTCGGCGCGAACAACGACGGGCACGAACTACGGTCGGCGCGAACAGCGGTCGACGCGCACAGCCGTCGATGCGGACGGGAGAGCGATCCACGCGTTCAAGGGGCAGCGCGGCGCCGGTGGACGTCCCGACCGGAACGGCAGGGTGCCGGGCGGTCGGACGCGGCCCGGTGCCGCTACGCGTCGGGCTCCTCCACGAGCAGCGTGTCCAGGTCCGCGTCGAATCCCTCGGTGCTCGGGAACATCCGGTCCAGGGCCTCGGGCGGCACGTCCTTCTGACCGTCGGGGCCGTGCAGCGGCTGTTCGGTCCAGATGCACTTGCCCGTGGGCGTGTAGCGGGTGCCCCAGCGATAAGAGAGCGCGGTGATCAGCTGCAGACCGCGCCCTCCTTCGTCGGTGTCGGTCGCGCGGCGGATACGGGGCATCGTCAGACTGCCGTCGAAGACCTCGCAGATCAGCCCGGCGCTGCGGAGCAGACGCAGACGGAGCGGCCCCTTGGCATGCCGTACGACGTTGCCCACCAGTTCGCTGGCGAGGAGCTCCGTCGTCGGTGTCAGGCTGTCCAGCCCCCAGCTGGTGAGCTGTTCCCGGACGTGCCGGCGGGCCTGGCCCGCCGCCCGCGGGTCCTCGGGGAGGGGCCAGGAGGCCATCCGGTCGCCGGTCAGGGCGTGCAGCCGGGCGACGAGCAGCGCCGCGTCGTCGGCAGCCTGGTGCTCGGCGGGCAGCAGGCCGGCCGTCAGGATGTCGCAGAGCCGGTCGAGGTCCGTGTCGGTGCCGTTCGCGTGGGCGGTACGGAGCAGTTCGGCGAGCTCGGCCATGCCCTCGTCGATCTCCCGCTTCGCCGACTCGACCAGACCGTCGGTGTAGAGCACGAGCAGACTCCCCTCGGGCACCGGCAGCTCGACCGTCTCGAACGGCGGTTCCGCCGCGCCCAGGGGCGGGTCGGTGGCGAGGTCCGCGAAGTGCACGGTGCCGTCGGGGTGGACGAGCGCGGGCGGCGGGTGTCCGGCACGGGCGATGGAGCAGATCTGTGTGGTGGAGTCGTAGAGCGCGTACAGGCAGGTGACGTACGACCCCTCGCCCATGGTGCCGACGATGTCGTTGAGGCGGATCATGATCTCGTCGGGGGGCAGTTCGAGGTCGGCGAGGGTGTGCACGGCGGTGCGCAGCCGTCCCATGGTGGCCGCCTCGGGAAGGCCGTGGCCCATGACGTCGCCGACGACGAGGGCGACCTGGCCGCCGGAGAGCGGGATGACGTCGTACCAGTCGCCGCCCACGTCCATGCCCTGCCCGGCGGGGAGGTAGCGGGCGGCGGCCGTGCACGCCGGCAGGCTGGGCAGGTCCTGGGGGAGGAGGCTGCGCTGGAGTTCGCGGGAGCGGGTGTGCTCGGCGTCGTAGAGCCGGGCCCGCTCCAGGGCCTGGGCGACGAGGGCGCTGATGGTCGCCAGCAGGGTGCGTTCCTCGTCGGTGAGGCGGCGGGGGCGGTCGAAGGACAGGACACACACCCCGAACGTGTGGCCGGACGCGGCCAGCGGCAGGAACGCCCACGCCTGCTTGTCGGTGAGCTCGGCCCGGTGGGCCAGCGTGGGCTCGTGCGCGGTCAGCTCCTCCACGGACGCCAGGAACAGGGGTCGGCCGGTCGCGATCGCGTCCCAGGACGGGTCGCCGGGTGCCCGGGGCCGGTTGTCGAGGAGGTCGAGGAAATCGGTGGAGTAGCCGACGGCTCCGACGTTGTGGAGCCGGTCGTCCTCGACCGCCTGGACCAGGAGGCCGGCGGCGGCGAAAGGGGGCAGGACCCGGCGGGCGACGGCGTTCACGACATCGCGTGAGGTCGTCGCCTTGGCGAGCGCGGCGGTCAGTTCGGTGATCCGGGCCGATCGTGCGGACGCGGCGAGCTCGTCCGCCAGGCGCTCCTCCTCCCGACGCCGTCGCTCGGTGACGTCGGTGAAATAGAGGGTGCGGCCGTCGGGCCCGGGGACGAGCCGGACCTGGTAGCGGCGCTCGCCGCCCAGCATGTGCACGTCGAAGCTGGCGGATTTCTCCTCGGCTGCGGCCTTCCGGCACTGGTCCTCCAGGCCGGGGACCTGCCGCGCGGCGGGCAGGTCCCACAGAAGCCGGCCGAACAGTTCCTGCTCGGAGAAGCCGAGCGTGCGTTCCGCCTCCAGGTTGGCGAAGGTGATCCGCCACCCGTCGTCCACCGCCAGGAAGCCGTCGCTCATGTGGCGCAGGGCCCGGCTGAGCGCGTCCCGGGCGGAGCGGGACTCGTCGCTGTTCCAGCCGAGGCCGCCCATCCGGACCGGTTCGCCGCTCTCGTCGTACGTGGCGCCGCCGCGGGTCTGGGTCCAGCCCCAGCTGCCGTCCCGTTTGCGCACCCGGTACTCGGCCTCGAACACTCCGTGGTCCCGGATCGCCCGCTCCGCCGCGGCGAGGGTCGGTGCCAGGTCGTCGGGGTGGACGATCCGCATCCAGTTCTCGATCCTGCCGGTGAAGTCCGCCGGCTGGGTGCCGTAGAGCTCCAGGGCCTCCTTGTCCCAGATCAGTTCGCCGGTCCGGATGTCCCAGTCCCACGAGCCGACGCTGACCTCCTTCAGCGCCTCGCGCAGATGTTCCCTGTCCAGCTCCGCGTGCGAGGGTCCCGACGTCGGGGGTGCCTGGACCATGCGCTCTTCCGCCCAGGTGACGACGGCCCGGAGGAAGGCCCACTGCTCGGGGGTGGGCTCGCCGCCGTCTCCCGTCAGCAGGGTCAGCGCACCGATGCCGCGGTCACCGCTGAACAGCGGCAGGGCGGCGAGTCCCGTGCCGGGCCAGACGAGCTCGGCGGGCTCCGGAACGGCCTCGACGGGCTCGGGGAAGATCTCACCGGGTCCCGCGACGGTCTCGGCGGGCTCGGGAACGGCCTCGCCGGGTCCCGGGTGGACCTCACCGGACCCCGCGCCGGCCTCGGCGGCCTCCGCGCCGGACTCATCCGGTCCCGCGCCGGGGCTCCCGGGTCCGGCCGCTTCGGCGTCCGGAGGGGTGCCGGGCAGCGCCACCCATACGCCGCTGCCCTGTTGCAGGGCACGGGCCGGGGCGAGCGGGCCCTCCTGATCGACGATCTCCCAGGCACGGGTGAGGGCGGGCGGAAGACCGGCCGAGGACACCAGACGCAGCATGGACATGGGCCCACGGAGATGGATCGTTCCGCCCAGGGCGCCCAGCTCTCCCAACGCCTGCTGGAGGGCCAACCGGAAGATGTCACTCTCCGTGACTCCGGGGGCCACTGTACGCAGCAGAGCCAGCCGTGCGTTCATGCTGGAAACCCTATCGTCCACGTTTCGCCCGAAACCGTGTCTCGCAGGATTCTCACGCTGTGCAGCCCTGTGCGCCACCTGAGTCCCAACCGCACCGCACGCGGAACGAGTTCGTTCCGGTCGCGGACGGTCTCGGAACGCTGTGGCGCGGGTGGGGTCACGGGCCCGCGTCGCCGCCCCTGTGAGCGTCGTCCGATCGCGGGGAAGGGGGAGCGGGAGGCGGGGGAGCGCCGATCCCCGGCGGACAGTGGCATGATCGCGCCGGGCATGCGACGGTTGCGCGATGACGACGAGCGACTACGACCGCGTGCGCCTCGGTATCGAGGCCATGACCGCCTATGTGTCCGGCGACAACCTCATGACCAAGTACATGATGGAGCGCGCGGAGTCGGACGGGAACCTCGACCAGGTCGCGGACGGTGTGACGGGGCTGTGCGCCCTGCTTCTGCGGCAGCTGGCGGAGATGACGGGGAAGCAGGAACTGGAGATCCTCCAGGAGATCGCCCGGGGCCTCAACCGCACCGAGCAGCGGGAGCAGTAGTCGCACACCGCCGGCCCGGAGGCCGCCGCCGGATCGCGTCCGGCGGCGGCCTCCGGGGTGCTGTGAGGTCCCGTACGGTCTCCACCGTCGGCCGACCGGCGTGCACGGTCCCGGTGAGCGGCCGGCGGGTGTTCACGGTCCCGGCCGCGGGCTCGTCGGTGCGGCGGGTGCGGATCCGGGTGCGGAAGGCGCCGGGCTCGGTCGGGTGCCGGTGGCGGCGTGCCGACTCAGGGCTCGATGACGAGTCGCTCGATGAGTCCGTCGCGCAGGGTGAACCGGAAGTTCAGATCGACGATCCCGCCGGGGAAGTCGCCTTCGAGCCGCTGGGTGACCGTGTACTCCCGGTCGGAGGTCTCGTGGACCGCGGTGGGCTCGATCGTGTAGGTGTACTCGCCGGCGGTCCGGTTCAGCCATCGCTCGACGGCGTCGATGCCGCTGTGGGTCGCCCCTTCGTCGGTCACCGTCGCGTCCGGGGTGAAGTTCGCGAGCTGCGCCGCGGTGTCGTGCAGGCGGTGGGCGGCCAGGAATCGGGTGACGGCCTGGGGGAGTGTGTCGAGGGTGACGGGTGCCATGGGATGTTCCTTCTGGTCGCGTGGGGACGCGGGACGGCCGGCCGAGTGCCGCGAGGGAGGCTGTTCGGCCGGGCGGCCCGTGCGGGTGACGGGGGCCGTCGTGAGGACGGGCGCAGCGGCGACGCGTGGCGAGTCGCTGCTAAATTCAAAGTAACTGACTTCGACGATAGCAGTGACCAGGCGAGGCGCAACTCGGTGGGCGTGGCGGCGTCGCGGCGTCGCGGCGGGCGAAGTGTGGCGGGTGGGCGGTCCTGACCGCGACGGCCGAGGGGTGTCTCACATACTGCTAAGATAGAAGTTTCTGGGAGTCGGTCACGGATACCGCTGACATCTCTGACATCACCGACATCTCTGACACCGCTGACGGAGAAGGGGGCGCGCATGCCGGCCCGAATTCGCCTGGAGGACCGCGAGTGCCCGCTGTCCCAGACCGTCCAGCATGTGGGCGAGTGGTGGACCCTGCTGATCCTGCATGACGCCTTCGACGGCTTCACCAGGTTCGACCAGTTCCAGGAGAACCTCGGCATCTCGTCCAGCATGCTGACGAGCAGGCTCAAGTCCCTGGTGGCGGAAGGACTCTTCGAGCGCCGCCGGTACCAGACCCGCCCCGACCGCTACGAGTACGTCCTCACGGAGTACGGTCGCTCGCTGCGCTCCGTCATCGTCGCCCTCGCCGCCTGGGGCAACTCCCGGCTCGACGCGGACGAGCGGGCCATGATCCTGGTCGACGCGCGGACCGGCGCCGAGGCCGACCCCGTGGTCGTCGACCGGACGACGGGCCGGCGCGTCGACACCGACGAGTTCGTCTTCAGGGCCGGTCCGGCCGCGAGCGAGGCCATGCGGACCCGGTACGCCGACCTGCCGAACGGCTCCTGACCGTCCCCGTCCCGGCCGGGCTTCACCCCTCCTCCGGTGGAGTGCTGGTCAGGACGGTGCGAGCAGGGTGAACTCCGCGCGGCCGCGCACCTCGCCGTTGACCTGGAGTTCCAGGGCGTGCGCACCTGGATGGAAGACCCGGGTGGTGATCTTCCTGAACGAGTGCCGCCGGCTGATCGAGACGCGTTCGCCCGCGTCGAGTGTCCTGGTGGTGAGCTTGAAGACCTTGGGCGCGGTGCTGCCGTTCGCCTTCTGGTAGTGGATCACATAGTCGATCACCAGCTTGGCCGGTGCCGCCCCTTCGTTGGCGACGTCGAACGCGAAGGTGATCTCGTCGCCCACCGCCACCCGGTCCTCGTCGAGCTGCGGACCGAGGACGGCGACCTCCGTCGCCGGCTCGAAGCCCATCAGGGACAGTGCCCCGGGGTGTCCCTTCTTCACGGCCGTGCGCAGCGCGTGCCGTACGACCCGGGGGGTGTGTTCGTCCGGCGCCGCGCTCCACCCGGCCGCCACCTCGACGGCCAGGTCGGGGACGGCGTGGCTGATGTCGTTCACATGGTTGGCCACCGAGCGCCGCACGTACTCGGACGGATCTCGGTAGAGCGCGTCGAGTACCGGGCGGGTGAGTTCGGGGCTCGTCAGGAGTCCGGGTACCCGGATCGCCCACGGCAGCCGGGGGCGTGTCCCCTCGCTCGCCAGCCGCCGCACGTGCTCGTCGGGGTGGTCGGTCCACCGCTGGACGACGCGGAGGGTCCGGGCGAGATCGGCCCTGAGCATCCGCCGGATGGCGAACTCGGCGGTCAGCCGGGGGGTGAGTTCGGCCAGCAGGTGCAGTGCGGCCTCGAAGGAGTCCGGATCGTCGTCCTCCAGGGCGCGGGTGACGACGGCCTCCGTCACCGGCCAGATCATCCAGCCGGTGAACCCGGGGTCGGCGAGTGCCGTGCGGACGACGGTCTGTGTCGCGGCGTATCCCTCGGGGAGACTCGCTGTCAGGACGTCCCGCACCAGGTCGCTGCGTTCACGCAGGGCCAGCCCGTCGAGCCGCTTCCCGCACGTGCGAACGGCCTTCGCGTCGTGCGGCCGCCCGGCCCTGTCGAGACAGTCGGCGAGAGCGGCCACCGCCGCCGAGCCCAGCAGTTCCTCGGCCAGCGGCACGTGACGCTCCTTGTCTCCGCGCACGCGGAACTCGGGGGGAGGGTTCGCGGGAGTTCCTGGCGTGGAGGGGATGCCGTCCCCGAACCTGTTACTTCTAGATTAGCAGTAACAGGTTCGCCTAGCCCGGCCGAGGTGCGCGCCTCGGTGGCCCGGTGGGCCCGGCCGAGGCGTCACCGCCCGGGTGGAGGCACGGTCAGGCGGGCTGCCACAGCTCGATCCGATTGCCCTCGGGATCGGTGACCCAGCCGAACCGGCCGACACCTTCCATGTCCTGCGTCTCGCCGGCCACGTCCGCGCCCTTCGCCCGCAACTGCGCGAGCATCGCGTCCAGGTCGCGGACCCGGAAGTTGAGCATGGTCCGCTGGGCGCGGGATCCGAAGTAGTCGGTCTCGGACTCGAAGGTCGCGAACACCGTCGGCCCGGCTTCCTGACCCCACAGTCCGTGCTCGTCCGCGTCCAGGCCCAGACAGTCGCGATACCAGGCGCCCAGGACCGCCGGGTCCGCGGCCCGCATGAAGTACCCACCGATTCCCAGCACACGTTCCATGCGGCCATCTTGTCAGGACGCCCACCGGGCGGGCCGGCCACCACACCATCGCCCGCCACGCCCCGTCTCCATGACGGACTGGTCAGGGGTGCCGTCGCGGCGCACGGAGCGGGCTCGCCGCACGGAAGGGGCCGATGGTGCCCGCGCCGGTCGTCGGCGGCCCCCTCTCCGCGAGCCCTGTCGCCTCTCTCCGGACCTGCCGCGACGGCCCGCCATTCGGGTGAAGCGCGCGTTACTCCACCGGTGTAAGGGACCAGGGGCCAGAAGCCTGTCGCGCGGTGCCGTGGTTTCCGTGAGGCCGATGCGGAGTGGCAGCCTGGGAGGGGACGAATGAGACTGAACTCCACGGTTTCGTGATCACGTAGGAGAGCACGGTCTCGTGGCTCGGAAACGGCTCGGTCGGGCCATTCGCCGGAGCGTGAGGACACCGGACCGGCCGCCCGCGACAAATCGGGAGCCGAAATGTCTTCTCAGGAGGTCGAATGGTGGAGCAGTCCTCCGAGGTCTTCATAATCGGCCCGGACGAACCAGTCGCCGCCAAGCCGAGCGGCGCCGACCCGGCGACGGCGGAGACCGAGAGGGAACTCGCCGGGGTGCTGGCAGGCGTCGTGTCCGCGGAACGCGTCCCGGTCGACAGCCACTTCTTCGACGACCTCGGGGCCAACTCGCTGGTCATGGCCCAGTTCTGCGCACGGGTCAGGAAGCGTCCGGACCTGCCGTCCGCGTCGATGAAGGACATCTACCGATACCCCACGATCCGTAGCCTGGCGGCGGCTCTGGTGGCGGCCGTCCCGGCGCCCGTCGACGCGCCGCTCTCCGCGTCACCGTCGGTTCCCGCACCGTCGCCGATCCCGGTGCCGCGGCCGAGCACGTCGCGCTACGTCCTGTGCGGAACCGCCCAATTGCTTTTCTTCCTCGGGTACTCCTTCTTCTCCGGCCTGGTCGCCGCCCGCGGATACGAATGGATCGCCGCCGGATCCGGCCTCGTCGACGTCTATGTGCGGTCGTTCCTGTTCGGCGGTCTCGGATTCATCGCGCTGTGCGGATTCCCGATCGTCGCCAAATGGATTCTCGTCGGCCGCTGGAAATCCCGTGAATTCCCCGTCTGGGGTCTGACCTATCTGCGTTTCTGGCTCGTCAAGGTCCTGCTCCACGCCAATCCGATGATCTTCTTCGTCGGCAGTCCGCTGTACGTGCTGTATCTGCGGGCGCTCGGCGCGCGCATCGGCGGCGGAGTCACGATCCTCTCCCGCTCGGTCCCCGTCTGCACCGACCTGCTCACGATCGGCTCCGGGACGGTGATCCGCAAGGACTCGTTCTTCCTCTGCTACCGGGCCCACTCGGGACGGATCCAGACCGGCCCGGTCACACTCGGCCGCGACGTGTTCGTCGGTGAGAAGACCGTCCTCGACATCGACACGGCGATGGGCGACGGAGCCCAGCTCGGCCACTCGTCCGCCCTGTACCGCGGCCAGACCGTCCCGGACGGCGAGCGCCGCCACGGCTCCCCGGCTGAACCCACGCGCGTCGACCACGTACGGGTCGCTCCCGCGGCCTGCGGCACGCCGCGCAGGGCCTGGTTCGGGATCGCCGGCCTGCTCCAGCTGTTCTTCCTCTACCTCCCGCTGGCCGTCGGCGGGATGTACATGCTGTTCGCCCAGATCCCGGCGCTCGGCCGGCGGCTGGACGCGGCCACGCCATCGATCACGTCGTCCGGATTCCTCGCCGACGCCCTGGTCCTGTCCGTCGCGCTGTTCTTCGGGTTCGTGGTCCTGGGCCTTGTCGCCCTGTTCACCCTGCCGCGCCTCCTGGGTCTGGCCATCGAGCCCGACCGGGTCTATCCGCTGTACGGCTTCCAGTACGCGCTGCACCGGGCGACGACGACCATGACGAACATCAAGTTCTTCGCCTGGCTCTTCGGTGACAGCTCGTACGTCGTGCCCTACCTGCGGGGCCTCGGCTACGACCTGTCGGAGGTCGAGCAGACCGGGTCGAACTTCGGCTCGGAGGTGCAGCACGAGACGCCGCTCCTGGCGACCGTCGGCAGCGGGACGATGATCGCGGACGGCCTCTCGATCGTCAACGCGGACTTCTCCAGCACGTCCTTCCGGGTGTCCCGGGCGACGATCGGGCCGCGCAACTTCCTCGGCAACAACATCGCCTATCCCGCCGGAGGCCGGACCGGCGAGAACTGCCTCCTCGCGACGAAGGTGCTGGTTCCCCTGGACGGCGAGGTCCGTACCGGGGTCGGACTGCTCGGATCACCGTGCTTCGAGATCCCCCGGTCGGTGGAGCGCGACTCCCGGTTCGACCATCTCCGCACGGGTGGGGAACTCGACCGCCACCTCGCCGCGAAGAACCGCTACAACCTCCGCACGATGGCGCTCTTCCTCTTCCTGCGCTGGCTGCACACCCTGGCACTCACGGCGTTCGGTCTCGCCTCCGTCAGCATGTACGGGGTCCTCGGGCACGTCGTGATCGGGGCGTACGTGCCGATCACCCTGACGTTCACCGCCCTGTACTTCGTCCTGGTGGAACGCTGTGTGGCCCGATTCCGCCCGCTGAGCCCGCGGTTGTGCTCCATCTACGACCCCTACTTCTGGTGGCACGAGCGCCTGTGGAAGGTGCCGGACCACTACCTCAACATCTTCAACGGGACCCCGTTCAAGAACGTGATCTGGCGGCTGCTGGGCGTCCGTACCGGCCGAAGGGTCTTCGACGACGGCTGCTACCTGACGGAGCGGACGCTCGCCGCGATCGGGGACGACTGCACCCTCAGCGCCGGTAGCAAGATCCAGTGCCACTCGCAGGAGGACGGCACCTTCAAGTCCGACCGCACCACCCTCGGTGCCGGCTGCACCCTCGGGGTCGGCGCCCACGTGCACTACGGCGTGACGATGGGTGACGGTGCCGTGCTGGCACCCGACTCCTTCCTCATGAAGGGCGAGGAGGTCCCTCCGCTCGCGCACTGGGGAGGGAACCCCGCCGTGGAGACCGCGGCCGCCCCGGCGCACCCCGACGCCGTCGGCGCGGCAGCGGTGGCGGCGACGTACTCGGCCGGCGGCGACGCGGCCACGGCGAGTTGAGGAAGGCCATTCGATGGGAGCGAACGTGGAGGCGGACCGGGAGTACTGGGGCCGTGTACTGGCCGCCGGGGGATTCACCCCGGCCCCACGGTGGTCGCGGGAACCGGTCGCGGGCGTCGCCGAGCACGAGACGGTGGTGCCGGGCGACGTGATGGAGACCGTGCGCGGCCTGGCACGCGACGTGGGCGCGCCGGTGAGCTCGGTGCTGCTGGCCGCGCACGCGAAGGTACTGGCCGTGCTGTCCGGTGAGCCGGACGTGGTGACGGGATACGCCGTCGCGGGGACGGACGCGGGTCCGCTGCCCTGCCGGCTGACCGTGGCCCCGCAGTCGTGGCGCCGGCTCGTGGTGGCTGTCCGCGGGGCCGAGTCCGATCTGCTGGCACACCGGGACTTCCCCGTGGACGCGCTGCGCCGGGAGTCGGGGACGACCGGGCCGTCGTACGAGATCACGTTCGACCCCACCGGAACCGCGGGTGTCCTGGCCGACGGCGTGGCGCTGGATGTGGGCTGGTGCGATCGCGGCGCGGATCCCGTGCTGAGGCTGCGGTACCGCACCGAGGTGCTGGACGCCGAGTGCGCGGCCCGCATCGCCGGCCACCACCTCGCCGCGCTCACGCTGATGGCGGCCGACGCGGACGCCGACCACGCACAGCAGAGCCTGCTGTCGCCCGAGGAGGTGCGGTACCAGCTCCAGGCGCTGGCCGGACCACGGCGGCCGCTGCCCGAAGGACGGGCGCACGAACTGTTCGAACAGCGGGTGCGCGCGCATCCGGAGGCGGTCGCGGCGGTCCACGGCGAACAGACGTGGACGTACGGGGAACTCAACGCGCGCGCGAACCGGCTCGCGCGGGCCCTGCTGGCCCGCGGACTGGGCCGGGAGGAAGCGGTCGGCGTCGTCACCGAACGCAACCTCGACTGGCTCGCCGCGGTGCTGGCGGTGTTCAAGGCCGGCGGCGTCTATCTGCCGATCGAGCCCCATTTCCCCGCGGGACGCATCGAGGCGACCCTGTCGCGGGCCGGGTGCCGGCTCGTGCTGACCGAGTCCGGCAGCGCCGACACGCTCGACCGGGCGCTGGGCGCGCTCCAGGGCGTCGGGAGACTGCTGGTCGAGACGGCGTACGCGGAACAGCACGACGACGGTGACGTCGGAGTGAGGGTGACGGCAGGTCAACTGGCCTACATCTACTTCACCTCCGGCTCCACCGGCGAGCCCAAGGGCGCGATGTGCGAGCACGCCGGCATGCTCAACCACCTCTACGCCAAGATCGACGACCTGGGGATCGACCAGGACCGCGTGGTGGCGCAGACGGCCCCCCAGTGCTTCGACATCTCGCTGTGGCAGCTGCTGGCCCCGCTGCTGGTGGGCGGCAGGACGCTGCTCGTCGGACAGAAGGTGATCGTCGACGTGGAACGGTTCGTCGACACACTGGTCGAGGGCCGGGTGGGTGTGGCGCAGCTCGTGCCCTCCTACCTGGAGGTGGTGGTGTCCTACCTGGAGCTGCACCCCCGCGAACTGCCCGACCTGACCCGGGTGTCGGTGACCGGAGAGGCGCTGAAGCGGGAACTGGTCCAGCGCTGGTTCGCGATCCAGCCGGGGATCGGGCTCGTCAACGCCTACGGGCTGACCGAGACGTCGGACGACACCAACCACGAGATCATGGACGGCGTGCCGGACCGTGTGCTGCTCGGACGCGCGGTCAACAACGTGCACGTCTACGTCGTCGACGAGCACCTGTCACTGGTGCCGCTCGGCGCGCCGGGCCTGATCGCGTTCTCCGGGGTCTGCGTGGGCCGGGGGTACGTCAACGACCCCGAGCGGACCCGTGAGGCGTACCGGAAGGATCCGTACCGGTCGGGGGAGCGGCTCTACCTGGGCGGCGACCGGGGGCGCTGGCATCCGGGCGGCTCGCTGGAGTTCCTGGGCCGCCGGGACAACCAGGTCAAGATCCGGGGCTTCCGCATCGAGATCGGCGAGATCGAGAACACCCTGCTGCGGGTGCCCGGAGTCCGGGACGGCGCGGTGGTGGTCGCCGAGTCGGCCGGCGGCGGCAAGCACCTGATCGCCTACTACTGCGGCCGGTCCCTGCGGACGGACGTGCTGCGCGAGGCGCTGGGCGCCGTACTGCCCGACTACATGATTCCCTCCGCCTTCCACTGGCAGCGGAGCCTGCCCCTGACCGCCAACGGGAAGACCGACACGAAAGCCCTGACCGCGCTGGCCGAACAGACGGCGACGGGTGCCGGCGCCGACCGTGGCGGACAGCTCCGGAACGCTCCGGACACCCCCGCCGAGCGGAAACTCGCGTGCGTGTGGGCCGAGTTGCTGGGCGTACCCGAGCACAGCGTCGGCCGCCAGGACCACTTCTTCGAATCCGGCGGCACCTCGCTGACAGCCGTGAAACTCACCGTCGCCCTGGACCGCGCGGTGTCCCTCAAGGACATCACCTCCCACCCGGTGCTCGCCGACCTCGCCGCACTTCTCGACGGCGCCGCGCTCCGGCGCCACGGCCTGCTCCAGCGGCTCGTGGAATCGGACGGCCCCTCGGAGTGCGCCCTGGTGTGCTTCCCGCACGCGGGCGGCAACGCGGTCAACTTCCGGCCGATGGCCGTCGCCCTGGCGGCCACGGGCCATGGCCCCTCGGTCTACGCCGTCGACCTGCCCGGCCACGACCCGGCCGCCCACGAGGAGCCGTTCGTGCCGCTGGCACAGGCGGCGCGGCAGGTGGTCACCGAGATCGCCGGCCGCGGCCTGACCCGGGTCGTGCTCTGGGGACATTCGTCGGGCGCCGCCGCGGCCCTGGAGACGGCGAGACTGCTGCGGGAGCGCGGAGTGGACGTGCCCCGCGTGTTCCTGGGTGCCCAGCTCCTGGGTACCGCCGACGACCGGCGTGCGGCCGTCGCGGAACTGGCCCGGCGGAGCAACGCCGAGATCGCCGCCGGGCTGAGTTCGGACAGCGGGTACGCCGAACTCGGTGAGCTGAACGCCCTCCAGGCCGAACGGATCGGTGCCGCCTACCGGAACGACTGCGTGGCCGCGCACCGCTGTCTCACCGACCTCCTGGAAAGCCCTCCTGCGGCCAGGCTCACCGTGCCGGTCACCGTGGTCGTCGCCGCCGACGACCCCCACACGGCGGGGTTCGCCGACCGCTACCGCGACTGGCAGCTCCTGGCCGAACAGGTGGAGCTGCACGAACTCGCCGACGGTGGCCACTACTTCCCGCGCACCCGGCCCGAAGCGGCCGCGCAGGCGGTGCTGGACGCCACCGAACTGCTCGCCTCCCCCTCACCGACGTGAGCGGCCCTCACCCACCTGAGCGGACCTCACCCACCTGAGCGGCAACCGAAAGGAATCCCGATGTCGTCCTCGTTCCTGGCAGCCCTGCCCGAGGTGGAACTGCACCCCGGCAAACCCCCGATCCTGCGCGTCGACGCCCCCGGTGACGCGCCCGCCTGGGCGGCGGAGAACCGCGAGGCGCTGCGCGGCCAGGTCGCGGAGCACGGCGCACTGCTCGTCCGGGGGCTGGGGCTGCGGGCCGCGGATCAGGCCGGTGCCGTCTTCAGGGGACTGGGCGGCGACCCGATGGAGGACAGGGAGGCGTTCGCGCCCCGGCAGGTCCGCGGACCCGGCCTGTACTCCTCGTCCACCTGGCCCGCCAACCAGCCGATGTGCATGCACCACGAGCTGAGCTACCGGCAGGAGTTCCCCGGCCTGATGCTGTTCGCCTGCCTGACGGCGCCCGGCCAGGGCGGGGCGACCGCCGTGGCCGACGCCGAGCGGGTCCTCCAGGCACTGCCCGCCGAGCTGACCGAGCGGTTCCAACGCGAGGGCTGGCTGCTCACCCGCAGTTACAACGACGAGATCGGGGCGTCCCTGACCGAGTCGTTCGGCACCGACGACCACGCCGCCGTCGAGCGCTACTGCCACGACCACGCCATCGACTTCGGCTGGGAGCCCGACGGGTCCCTGCGCACACGGCAGCGCCGCGACGCCGTCGTGCGGCACCCGCTCACCGGCAGGCGCTGCTGGTTCAACCAGATCGCCTTCCTCAACGAGTGGACCCTGGCCCCCGAGGTGCGCGAGTACCTGGTGGACGTCTACGGCGCGGACGGGCTGCCGTTCAACACCCGCTTCGGGGACGGTTCCCCGATCGGCGAGGACGTCGTCCGGCTCATCAACGCCACCTACGAGGACCACACCCGGCGCGAGCCCTGGCAGGCCGGCGACATGCTGCTGGTCGACAACGTACGCACGGCGCACAGCCGGGAGGCATACACCGGAGACCGTGAGGTGCTGGTCGCCATGGCCGAGCCGCGGCGGTCCGCGGACCGCCGCCCCACCCCGGACGGAGGCCGGCGATGACCGTTCTGCCCTCACCCCTCACCGAGTCCGCCGCTCCCCGTTCCGCCACGGCGCCCACCTTCGCGGTGATCTCCGGCGCGCAGGTGCAGCAGGCACTCGCCGGACGCGAACGACAGCTCGTGGAACTGGTCGAGGCCGCCTACCGGCTGCACGGCGCCGGGGACTCGGTCAACCCGCCCTCGTACTTCCTGCGCTTCCCCGACCGCCCGGCGGACCGGATCATCGCGCTGCCCGCGTCCATCGGCGGGCCGATCCGGGTGGACGGCATGAAGTGGATCTCCAGCTTCCCGGGCAACGTCCAGGCGGGCATCCCCCGGGCCTCCGCGGTCCTCGTCCTCAACGACCACGACACCGGCTACCCCTTCGCCTGCCTGGAGAGCTCCGTCATCAGCGCCACCAGGACCGCGGCCTCCGCCGCGCTGGCGGCCGACCGGCTCAGCCACGGCCGCCCCCGCCCCACCCGGGTCGGATTCGTCGGCACCGGCCTCATCGCCCGCTACATCCACACCTTCCTGGCAGGCACCGGCTGGACCTTCGACACCGTGGGCGTGCACGACCTGTCGGCCGACAGCGCGGCGGGCTTCTCCGGCTATCTGCGGGAGGCCGGGACCACCGGGCACGCCCCTGGGATCACGGTCCACGACAGCACCGAGGAGCTGATCCGCGCCAGCGACCTGGTGGTCTTCGCGACCGTCGCGGGCGAACCCCATGTCACCGACCCGGACT
Source organism: Streptomyces fagopyri (assembly GCF_009498275.1). Classification (NCBI taxonomy): domain Bacteria; kingdom Bacillati; phylum Actinomycetota; class Actinomycetes; order Kitasatosporales; family Streptomycetaceae; genus Streptomyces; species Streptomyces fagopyri. Next base: position 8,370,032 of record NZ_CP045643.1, read on the forward strand.
GGTTCTCCCACCACCCCCTGGTCCTGAACGTGTCGCTGCGCGACCTCGCCCCCGAGGTGCTGCTCGCCGCCGCCAACATCGTCGACGACGTCGAGCACTGCCTGAAGGCCGACACCTCGCCCCACCTGGCCGAACAGCTCACCGGCGGCCGGGACTTCCTGGACGGCACCCTCGACGACGTGCTGACCGGACGGCTGACCCCGCCGGCCGACCGGACCGTGATCTTCTCGCCCTTCGGGCTCGGTGTCCTCGACCTCGCCGTCGGCAAGTACGTGTACGACGAAGTGGCCCGGAAGGGGGACCTGCGTCTCGTCGACGACTTCTTCCACGACCTGCGTCGGTACGGCTGAAGCGGAACCACCTCAGCCCTGGCATCAGGAGGCCCACCGTGCCCGTCATCTCCGCTCCCCACGCCTTCAACGAAAGCCAGCTCTACGTCGACCTCCGGTCGATCCTCGGGCATTCGCTGTATCTGAAGTGCGAAGGCTTCAACTTCGCCGGCTCCATCAAGTTGAAAGCGGCGAACGAGATGGTGGAGAGCGCCGAGCGCGAGGGGGTCCTGAAGCCGGACTCGATCCTGGTGGAGTCGTCGTCCGGGAACCTGGGCGTGGCCCTGAGCACGATCGCCGCGAGCAAGGGCTACCAGTTCCTGTGCGTCACGGACTCCCGGTGCAACCTCTCGACCCGACTGCTGATGGAGGCGCTCGGCAGCGAGGTGCACGTCATCTCCGAACTGGACGCCAACGCGGGTTTCCTCGGCGCGCGGATCGACTACGTCCGCGCGCTGTGCGCCTCCGACGACCGGTACGTGTGGCTCAGCCAGTACACCAACCCGGGCAACTGGAAGGCGCACTACCGCACGACGGCGCCCGAGATCGCCAGCTACTTCCCGGGCCTGGACGTCCTGTTCGTCGGGGCGGGCACCACCGGGACCCTGATGGGCTGCGCACGCTACTTCCGCACATGGCACCGGCCGGTGCGGATCGTCGCCGTCGACAGCGTCGGCTCGGTGGCCTTCGGCGGCACACCGGGCCGCCGGATGATCCCGGGCCTGGGCATGAGCATGCGGCCGCCCCTGCTCGACGAGTCCTTCGTGGACGAGGTGATCCGGGTGGAGGAGGCGGACACCATCCGCACGTGCCACCGGCTGGCCCGCCGCGGCTTCGTCTTCGGCGGCTCCACCGGGACGGTGGTCAGCGGGGCCATGGACTGGCTGGGCCGGCAGGACGCGCCCGGCATCACCGCGGTGGCCATCGCCCCCGACCTCGGTGAGCGGTACCTCGACACCATCTACCAGACCAACTGGCTGCAGGATCTCTACGGCGAGAACATTCTCGACCCCGAACAGGTGGCCGTCGGTCAGAGCGGCGCCGGGCCCGCGCCCGACCCACCCGAACCGCCGGACACGCCTCCCCGACGCCGAAGCCGCTGAACGACGCGTCTCCGGGCCACGCCGGTGCGACGGCGTCCGGTGCGCGGGCCCACGTCGTGAACGGGCCCGCGTCCGGTTCGGCCCGTACCCGAGTCGGGTCCGCGTCCGGTTCGGTCCGTACCCGAGTCGGGTCCGCGTCCGGTTCGGTCCCGTCTCGGGTACGGACCCGAGGCACGGTCGGCGCCCCCCGACCGGCGGACGCCGAGTTCGTGGAGCTCTGGGCGGCGGTCTTCGGCGGCGGCCCGGCACGGTCACCCTCCGGGCCCGGCGAGCACGCGGGCGGGCTCGCCCCGTACGGGTTCCGCGGCGGTCAGCCCGGCTTCTCGCCGGTCTGGCAGACCTGGCGGGCGATCTCGCGCAGCTTGATGTTGCGGTCCTGCGATGCCTTCTTGAGCACCTTGAAGGCAGCGTTCTCGGGCAGCCCGTAGCGCTCCATGAGGATGCCCATCGCCTCGCCGATCTCGTGGCGGGTCTCCAGGGCGTCGCCGAGCTGCTGGTGCGTGCGGGCCGCCGAGAAGGCCACGGCGGCGTGCGAGGCGAGGATCCAGCCGGCCCTCCGCGCGGCCTCGTCGAAGGCACGCGGCTGGTGGGAGTACAGATTGAGGGCGCCCAGTTCGTCGTCCTCGGTGAACAGGAGGAAACCCATCACGCTCCCCATGCCCAGCTTCCTCAGCTCGGGGGCGAAACGCGACCAGCGTTCGTGCGGCCGGCTCAGGTCCTCGATGACATAGACCTGCTGACGGTCGGTCACGGCGTCGAAGCAGGGGCCCTCCCGCAGGTCCTGCTGGATCCGGTCCGCGCGGCGCACCACGTCGCCGGTCGCCGCCAGAGCACGTACCTCGCCGCGCCGCACGGTGAGGATGCCGGCCTCGTCACAGCCGTTGATCAGCACCGTCGCGTGTTCCACGATGCGGTCCAAGGTGTCCTGGACCGAGTCCTGGGCCAGCAGATCGCGCGCCATTTCCGCCAGGGCGATGGCGAACTGCTCCCAGACCTCGCCGGGCTCACGTGACATGTGCCACCTGCTCTGCTGTTGAAGCCGCGTCGTCGCCCACCAGGGGTCCCATCTTGCCACCCGTACTTCCCGGTCGCGCCCCGCGGACGCCTTCGCGGGGCGCGACCGCGCACGGCCGCCGGTGGTCGTTTCCCGTTCAAGCGACGCCGTCCCGGCAAGACACCGTGTTTCACCCGTGGATCAACGGTGACCCGAAGGGAGACCGAAGTCCGACGAACGACAGCACCGCGAACGCAGGAGGTTCCCATGGACAACTGGCGCGAATCGGCGGCATGCCGCACCGTCGACCCCGACCTCTTCTTCCCCATCGGCAGCACGGGCCCCGCGCTTCCGCAGGTCGAGGAGGCGAAGGCCGTCTGCCGGCAGTGCCCCGTCCGTGACGAGTGCCTGCGCTGGGCGCTCGACACGGGGCAGACCATCGGCGTCTGGGGCGGGACGAGCGAGAACGAACGGCGCGCGCTGAGGCGGCGTACGGTCGGCCGCGCCGCCAGGGATGCCGGAACCTAAGGGCTGTCCCGTGATCCCCGGCGGGCGCACGACGACGGCCACGGCACCTCACCGCGTCGTCGGGGTCGCCCGGACACACCCGGTACGAGGACGCCCCTCCGCCTTCGCGACGCACCGCGTCCCACGCCGCGCGCCGAACCACCGGGGATCACGGGACAGCCCTTGGGCGAGTGAGGCAGGCACGTGGGCAGAAGTGCACGAGAGGTGGCGTCCACGTGGTGTGGAGCGGGAGGAGAGATCCCGCCGACGAGTTCGGGGCAGGCGTGATGGAAAGTGATCCGCGCGGGGACAAGCGGCCGTCGGACGAGGAGCTGGAGAGCCTCGACGTCGTTTTTCCCGGTCGATTGCGCGACGTGACCGACGCCCGCCTCTCGGCGGAGGGCTATCTCCGGGTCCTCGCACGGGCTTCACCGCCCTCGTCGCCCGAGTACTGGGACGACGTCCTGCTGGTGGTGACCGAGCTGGCCGCCAACACGATCCAGTACGCTCCCGGCCCCTTCGAGCTGCGGGTACGGCCCACCGGCGACGGCGTGCAGGTGACACTGCGCGACAGCAGTACCACGCCGCCCACGCCCCGGCGCATGAACCCGTCGCGGGGGGCGGGCGGCATCGGCTGGCACCTCGTCCACGCGCTCTGCCACCGGGTCAGCGTCGTGGTGCGGCCGGACGGGAAGGACGTGCACGCCCTGCTGCCGTGGTGAGCTCCCGGCCGTACGGCCTTCCGGACACCCGGTCGCTCTCCGGGCCCACCGCGCGCCGCCGCCCGTACCGGCTCGTCCGGTCGGGCAGGTGTCGGTTCCCCGGACGGGGGCACGGGACTGCTGCAGGACACAACAGTTCCGTGCGTCTGAACGAGGTGGATCAGTGAGCCTGGAGCAGGACCGAGTGCCGGTACGTGGCGACCAGACGGACGACGAGGTGCGTGAGCCCTCCGATGAGGAACGTGCCGCCTGGGCACGCGTGCGCCGTACGGCCACGGGGATGCGGCACCACGAGGCGAAGGGCGCGCTGGAGGCCGCCCGGGAGACGGTTCGCGGCGACACGCTCACCGGCCGGGACGCGCTGATCGCGCGGGCGGAGGCCGAGGAGTGGGAGCGGATCACCGAGGCGCTCGCCGACCACGCGGGGACGTACGACCCCGAGCACGACCCCTTCGTCCAGGGCGAACTGACCGCTCGCGCGCATCGGACGGAGACGGCGGCCCGCCCTCGGTGATCGAATCTCCGCGAGCGCCGCCTCCGCGATGTCAGTGCCGTCCGCGACAATGCCGTGCAGCAACGAAGATCGTTTCCGCTCCGCGCGGCATGCGATCGGACCCGTCCGTCGAGAGGCCGCCCGCACATGACGCCCGCCCCCCTGCCAACGCGCCGTGTCGCGAGCCCTGAACGGAGACCGCTGACGATGCTCCGAGCCGTCCCGCGCCCCGCCGCCCCCCTCGGCCCCGACGGTGCCGAGGTGCTGCGTCTCATCACCGTGCAGCGTGCCCCCGTCTGCCTCACCGTGCAGGCCAGTGGGCGTCGCCGGTACGGCTACTGGCAGCCCATGGACACCGGCGCGGGGCGCGGCGGCTGCTTTGTCGCCCTGCCCACGGACGAGTGCGACGCGCTGCACGCGGCCGGCCGGATCGTGCTGGGGGAGCCGGTGGTGGACCCGGGCAAGACCACGTACCCGGTGCGCCCCGCCGCGCGGGTCGCGTCCTCCTCGGCCGGTGCGCCCCGCCAGGCCCTCACCGCGTAAGGGGCGGCGCGAGGCTCACGACGTCGTGTGGCGGCTGCGCACCCACATCGGCACGGCCAACCAGCAGAACAGGTACCAGGCGACGACCCCCGAGACGAGCCAGGGCACATAGGCGTCGTGGGTGGCGACCCGCAGGATCAGCAGCAGTGAGGCCGTCATCGTCGCGAGCAGCAGCACGAGCCCCGCGAGCGTCAGCCGTGACGCCCATACGACCGCCCGCTCCTTCACCCGTCTGCCGGCGACGATCCGGTGCAAGGACACCGGGCCGATCAGCGCCCCGGTGGCGGAGGCCCCGAGAACGACCGTGACGATGTAGATGGTTCTGTCCGCCTGTTCCAATTGCGTGTACCGCGGTGTGAACACGACCGTCAGCAGAAAGCCGAACAGAATCTGCACGCCCGTCTGGGCGACCCGGATCTCCTGGAGGAGGTCACCCCATTTGCGGTCGGCCCTCTCCTCCGCAGTCTCCTCACGCCCCGTGTCTCCCCGTGCGCGCTCCGTTTCCCGGCGGGTTTCGTCATGTGCCGACTCCGACAAGTCTTCCTCCCGGCCTACCCCGGATGACCGGGCCGCGTTCTCGGTGGATCCAATGTCCCCGAAATACCTCGAAGAATGACGGGGCACTCTCATCCGTCGCACCTGTGCCGAGAAAAGCGTACTCACCGGGGAGAGAGCGGTACGACGGCCGTGATGCGTTTTCCTCCCGCTCGGAGATACGAGATCATGATGTCGCGGGCCAGCCGGCAGATGATCGGCCAGCCGTGGCCGCCGATCCGCACGGACCCCGGACCGCCGGCGTCCCGTACGGGCCTCGGCACCTCCTCGCTGCGGTCGCTCACCGACAGACGCACCTCGCGCTCGCCCGGTATCACCTCGAACGCCGTGACCCCGCCGCCGTGCAGCATCGCGTTGGTGGTGAGTTCGGAGGCGACGAGCAGGACGTCACCGACGGCTGTCGCGTCGGGCGTGGCCCCGGGTCCGCGGGATCGTCGCGCGTTGTCGAGCGCCTCCCGCACGGCCTCCCGCACCTCGGCCGGGCTGCGCGGTCCCGCGGAGTGCGGCTCGGGCGGGCCGGTCGCCGTGTCGGTCGAGTGCGCCCGGTGATCTCCGCGCATTTCTTCACTCCTTCTTCGAAAAGAAACGGGCCCGCCGCATGAGCGTGCGGCGGGCCCGAAGCGGCGCGTGACCCTCAGTGCCGGAAAATGTCCTTCATCTTCTCCTTGGCCTGGCGGGTGTCACCCTTCGCCTTCTCCGCCCTGCCTTCGGCGGTCATACGCTCGTTGCCGACGGTACGACCGACGGTTTCCTTGGCCTTGCCCTTGGCCTGCTCCGTCTTCGCCTGTGCCTTCTGGTTCTTGGTCACCGCAGATCACGTCCTTACCGCATTGACTGTGCGATCCACTATTACGGCTGACCTGAGAGGACCGTCCCAAACCCGCACGACGGGAAATGAGTGGCGATTCCCTCGAAGAGCCGGCTCATTCCCGGTGTGCGGGGAAAATGTGCCCACGCGGGCGCAGGGTGGGCACATCACCGCACTCGGCCCTCTCGGTGACGACCCCGGGCAGCCCCCTGCCCCATCCGCGGGTGATCCCGGTGAGCCGGGCCGTGTCGAGGGGGTTCCCGCCGAGCCCGATCGCGTACGTCGCCGACGCCGGGCCCTCCTCGAACGGATGGGGCCACGCGTGCGCGTCGGGAGTCCCGGCACCCTCCAGAGCCGTGAGCAGCGCCCGTACGCGTCCGCGCACGCGACCCCGGATCTCCTCGAACTCCTCCGGCCCCGCTGCGCGCACGCCCACCACCAGCCACGCCGCGTGCCGCCGGTGCAGAGGCGGGGGAGCCGGCAGCACGGACAGGGGATCGGCGCCGGTCCGCGCGGCCGTCTCCAGGATGTCCCAGGCCCGGTACAGCTCCTCCGCCAGGAGGTCGCGGAAGCCGGGTCCGACCTGGGCCGTGCAGAGACGGACCGGGTCTGTCGGGGTCATGACCGACACGGCGGAAGACGCCGGTGCGGCGGCGCCGTCCGCGCGGCTGTCGGGTCCGTGGCCGGACCGGCCGAGGCCGGCCGGACGGAGCACGACCGGTTCGCGCCAGTCCCACCCGGCCCAGGTCGCGAAGAACTCCCGGCGCAGTCCGGCCGGGGACAGGTCGTCCGCCTCGCGGGTGGTACGCGCCGCCAGGACGGACCAGGCGAGGCCCGGCAGTCCGCCGAACGGCGCCGAGTCGAGACCGCGCGCCTTCGCCCAGGCCTTGACCTCCGCGGCCAGCCGGGCGAACGCGGGGTGGCGCCCGACGACGGCGTCGCGCACGGCGTCCGCGTCGCTGACCGCGCTCAGGGCGGTCGCGGCCGGCGCGCCCAGCCGGGCACGGTGTTCCACCGCTTCGGCGGGAGGGAGAGAGCCGGTGGCGACCACGCTCAGGTCGACCCCGAGGCCGCCGACGTTCAGCCGCAGGCCCGGCACCCGGGCGCCGGTCACCCGCCGTACCCGGGTGGCATCCGGAAGAGCCCTGGTCACCCGTGCCCGGACGTCCGCCATGTCGACGACGCCGGGCAGCGCGGCGACCAGGTCCAGGTCCGCCCCGGGCAGCACGCCGCCCATCCGCCGCGACCCCGCGACGTGCACGATTCCCTCGCCGAGGGCGTCGGAGAGGCACCGCGCGATGTACTGGGCAACAGGGTCGTCCGGGGGCACGGCGACGGCGGTGGCATCCGTACCGGCCCGGTCGGCGGTGGCATCCGTACCGGCCGGGTCGGCGGTGGTATCCGTACCGGCCGGGTCGGCCGTGGTGGCGAGGTCGGGCAGCCACCGCACCTCACCTGTCCCCATCGCGACCGACGCCCGCGCACGCATCGGTTCGTCGCCCCGGCGGGAGAGCAGGACGAGGTGTCCGACCCGGGCCGGTGCGGCGGAGCCGAGCCGGGCGGCGCAGTCGGCGGCGACGGGCCCCGGGTCCTGGACACGGCCCAGGGTCAGATGCGGGGTGAATCCCCCGGCTCGGCCCCGGCACCGCGGGAACCACGGCTGCAGCGCGGCGCGGAGCCGCGCCCACGGCTCGGGGCCGGCCCCGGCCGGGTCGAGCCACACGGTGGCGCCGTCCCGGTGTCCGAAGGTGCGCACGCCGTCGAGCCGGATGTCGAACGGCGGTGTCGACGCCACCGCCCGGGACAGCAGCGGGACGGCTTGCTCGAACGCGGACTCCGGGACGAAGCCGAAGAGCAGGTTGACGTGCGGCGGCCAGCGACGGGCCTGCGGGTCGTACGCGCGCCGGAGTTCCTGGACCGCCGGCCACAGATCCTCGGGCGGCAGCCACGCCAGCGCCGTCCGGGAGGTCGGAGCGAGATCGAGGACGTCGAGGGTGCCGACGGCGTGTGGGGCGCCGGAGTTGCCGGAGCCCGGTGCGGGACCGAGGCCCCGCGCGGACCCGGAGCCCGGTGCGGCGCCGGGCTCCGACGCGAGGCCGGCACCGTCGCGGGCCGCGGGGACGTCCGTCCCGTACAGGTTCACCACCGCCTCCACGCCGAAGTGGTCGGAGACGTACAGTCCGCCGGGACCGGGGGAGTCGCCCCGCAGGGCCGCGTCCGTCGGGTGAAGCGCGGCGCCCCGCAGCAGGATCCGGTCGAGCCGGGAGGAACGGCCGGACAGCGAGGAGACGGCGGCCAGCGGATTGATGGCGGGGTCGAAGGTGGGGCTCTGGTCGGCGGCCCCGCGCACCTCGGTCCAGGCGTCCCGCAGTCCGAGGGCGGCGGCGGGTCCGTTCGGGCCGTCGCGACCGTCGTTGAAGTCGCCGAGCAGCACCAGGGGACCGTCCAGGTCGGCGAGTCCCTCGGCGATGCGGGCGAGTTCGGAGGTGCGCCGGGCCGGCCCGTTGTCGGAGTGGTCGCTGCTGAGGTGCGTGGCGGCGACCACGAGCGGGCCGGACGCCGTCTCCAGGGTGAGGGCGGTGACGGCCTTGTGCGGCCCGAGCGCATGATGGCCGGCCTCCCGCACGGGCAGCCTGCTGAGCAACAGCAGCCCGGTGTCGTCGACCCGTTTCCCGCGGGGGTCACTGCCCACCGTGTAGGCGGCGCGGATCCAGGGGGTGCGCAGGAGCAGGGCGAGCAGCCCGGCCTCGACCTCCTGGAGCGCGATGACGTCGGCGTCGGCCTCCGCCAGGGCGGCGAGCAGCAGGGGCCGGCGGCGGTCGGTGTCGATGCGGTCGCTGTCGTAGCGGTCCCACAGCGTGTTCCAGGTCAGCACACGCAACCGGGCGGGCGGCACCCGTGCACCGCCGGGCCCCGCCGGTGGCACCTCGGACACGGTCCGCGACCTCGCGGACCGGCCGGGCGATCCCGCACGCGCCCCCCGTGGACCCGCGGTCGGGCCCGCGATCCGCTCCGGGTGGTCGGGGGCACGCCACCGCGCCACCGCGTCGTCCCACACGTACGGCGTGCCGGCCGTGAAGAACGGGGCCCGGAGGAGGCGTGGGGCCCGGACCCGGCCCGCGGAGGACTCGTCGATCCGGTCGACACCCGTCGCCCGGTCCCACACCACCTCGCCGTCCGCCTCGACGAACAGCACCCGGTGCCACGGGATGTCGCCCCCGGGCACGAAGGCGGGCAGCGGGACCCGCTTGGGGCCGGCCCCGCGCTGATGGACGCCCAGCACGAACCGGGCCGGGTCGAAGCGCGGATCCCAGCGGACCCGGTGGTAGATCTCGTCGCTGGTACGCATCACCGCTCGCCCCCGTCCAGGGTGCCGTCGGCGTCGTCCACGGTTCCGCCCGCGCCGACGTACCACGTCCGGTGGGCCTGGCCCGGATAGGGCGGGTCGAACCGGCGCAGCTGTGCCTCCAGCACCTGGGGCGGCACGGGGTGCGCCCGTCCGGCGTTGCGCCCGGTCAGCTCGTCCTCCGTGGCCAGCACGACGACCTGGGTGATCAGCGCGTCACGGCGGTGCGCCACGGCGTCCACCAGGGAACGCTGGTGGCGGCCGAGCGACGTGGCGTCCCACACCACGGTCGCGGGACCGGCCGCGAGCGCGGAGTCCAGCCGTCCGAGGCCCTCGCGCAGCACGTCCGCGTTGGCCCGCTGGTCGGCACGTGAGCCGCGCGCCGCGCGCAGGTCGTCGAGGGATACCCGGCTGTCGATCCCGGGAAGCCCGGCCGCGAACGTGCTCTTGCCGCTGCCCGACGGTCCCACCAGATGGATCAGCCGGGGGAACGCCCCGTCGCGCAGCCGCCAGGTCGCCGCCGAGGCCGCCTCGGCGGTGGCCAGCTGACCACCGGCGTACGACGCCCGTGCCTGCGCCCAGCAGCGGTCGGCCGCGTCGGTGTCACCGAGGCCGCCGAGGGCACGGCGCAGGCTCGCGCGCAGAGGCTCGAACGGTTCCTCCCCGAGCAGCCCCGCCTCCTCCGCGTGCAGGGCGGACCAGTCGACCTGTTCGCGCGCCGCGGGACCCTCGGTGACGGCGACGGCCGCGGCGACCGCGTGCAGCACGCCGAGGTCGGCCGCGAGGGCCATGCGCCCCAGTCCGGTGCGCCGTTCCTCGTCGGGGTGGGGACGGCGCAGCAGGGACTGGAGCCCGACCAGGTCCGCGACCCGCCGTGCCGACGGCATGCCGAGCGCTCCGGCCAGCCGCGGAGCGAGCCCCGCGCGACGCCGCCCGTGCAGCAGGGCGGCGAGCACCCCGGTCAGCCGGGCGTCCCCGGTCCGCCCCAGCACATCGAGCCTGGCGGACACCTCCGCGACGACGGCCTCGTCCACGGACGCCTCCTCGGCGGTCCCCGAACCCGTGTCGGAAGCCGAACCGGTCCCCGGACCGGAATCCTTCCCCGGACCCCTCCCCGAAGCCGAACCGGTCCCCGGACCCGGACCCGTCGCCGCCATGAGTGCCCGCGCGTCGGGGTTCGCGCCCGACCGCACGTCCCACAGCGCGGCGGCCGTGCCCCGCCCGTTGGCCACCACCTCGGCGTGCATCCAGTGCGTGCCGGTCCGCACATGCCCCGGCCGCACCCACTTGGCCACCCGGCGGCCGAACTCCTCCTGTCCGAAGCCCTCGACGGTCCGTACGACGTACCCCTCCTGCCGGGCGGGATCCAGCCGCAGGGCGCGCAGGGACCGTACGGCCCGTTCGTCGAGGACACCGCGCCACAGCACGCGCGGCACCGGAACGCCCAGCCGCCGCAGGAACCGCACCGTCCGGTCCCAGCCCAGGCACCGCTCGCCGTCCCAGACGGAGAACCCGTAGAACCAGCTGTCGAGTTCGGTGTACGCGATCGAGTGCCGCGCGTACAGGTTCTCGCCGCACACCCGCCACCCCGGCGGGAGGGCCGCGCCGATCCGTCCCTGCAGAGCCTTCACCCACGCCCGCGACGGATGGTGCGCCGAGTCGAGGGACCGCGCGTGCAGCCCGTCGGCGTACAGCGTGGTGTTCTCCCCGTCGAGCTTCTCGGTGACCACCACCTCCAGGTCGCGCAGGCCCGCCAGGTCCGTCACCCGTACGTCGTCCGGGGTCGCCCCCGGTGACCAGGGCAGATGCGGGGTGCGCGGATAGTGCACGCGTTCACCCCTGCCGGGCGGATCTGGACGTTCGGACCCCATGGTGTTCTGCCCCCGATGGAAACGGTGCGGCCCCGGTCATGGCACGGGTCCGGAAACGAGAGCGCCGACTGTAATCGCCCGCGCCGACGACGGCCCGTGGTTTTCCGGGCGGCACCGTGCCGCACCGGCCCGGCCGCAGCGTGCCGCAGCGTGCCGCAGCGGGCCCGGCCGCACCGTGCCGGGCCCACCCCACCGTGCTGTCGAGGAGGAGGGGGAGGGGAGTGCGCTCGGCCGCCCCCAGGCTCTGATTCAATGATGAGGACATGATCGGACTTTCCTCTCGACGGCTCGACCGGCGGCAGCCGCCCGTGCGGCCCCGGCGTGCCCGCGGCAGCGGCTGATGGGCGGCCAGTTCCTCCGGTTCGCCGTGGTCGGCGTCGTCAACACCGCGGTGTACTACGGCTTCTACCTCACGCTCCTGACGGCCCTTCCCTACCTGGTCGCCCATGTCGTGGCGTTCGCCGGGGCCACGGTCGTCTCGTTCTTCCTCAACGCGCGCTTCACCTACCGGACGCGTCCCACACTGCGGAAGTTCGTGCGCTTCCCGCTGGCCACCGTCACCAACCTCGTCGTGTCCACGCTCGCCCTGCACTTCCTGGTCGAGGTGGGCCACTGCGGGTCCCGGACCGCGGCGCTGCTCGCCTCCGCGGTGGCGGTGCCGTTCACGTTCCTGGCCAGCCGGGCGATCATGATTCCGTCGTCCTGACACGGAATGTCCCGGCCACGGACGGGTACGCGCGACAGGAACCGCGCCCGGGACGGATCACGTTCCGGGCGGTCCGTCCGCTACTCATGGGGATCTGCCATGGACACACCCTCGAACGACCTCCACCGGCCCACGCCCGCGACCCCGGCCCAGCGGGCCCTGGACACCCTCGCGGAGAACACCCGCGACGCGGTGGCACTGGACACGCTGGCCGGCAGCGAGGTGCTGGTTCCCGTGCCGGACGACGCGAACGAGCAGGACGCCACCGATCCCGCGGCCGTGGCACTGCCGGTCCTCGACCAGCCGGGCGGGGAGCAGGTGGTGCCGGTGTTCACCTCGGAGCTGGAGATGGCCGGACTGCTGCCCTTCGTCTCCCGCTACCGGATGGTTCCGCTGGGCGCGCTCGCCTCGCAGTGGCCCTCCGGCGACCTGGCGCTCACCATCGACGCGAGTTCGCCGCACGGTCTGACCCTCACCTCCGAGGGTGTCCGCACCCTCCTGGCCCGCCCCGGGGCCTGACGCACGGCGAAGGCGGCGACGGGCCCCCGGCGAACCACGCGTGGAGGGCCCGTCCACTCGTCGCGGGGCGGCGCCGGGGCGCACGCGGACGCCGAGCCCGTGGGCATGGGATCCGCGGCGCGAGACCGCTCGTACCGGGCGTGACAATGGCCGCATGAAATGGATCTCGGGCCTCGGCGGCGGCCTGCTCCTCGTCCTGGTGCTCGCCAGCATCCTGCGCACCCTGGTGGTGCCGCGGGGGCTCTACTCCTCGCTGGTGATCCGCTGGTGGCGCGGACTGCGGCTGCTCCTGCGGCTGGCCGCCCCCGGCGGCGGCTACGACGCCATCGACCGCGCACAGACCTGGCTGGCCCCGCTCATGCTCGTCGGCATGCTCGCGAGCTGGCTGGGCGGCGCCCTGCTCGGCTTCGGACTGCTGCTGCACGCCCTCTCCGCGCTCACCTGGAGCCAGTCCGTGCGGGAGGCGGGGTCGAGCCTGTTCACGCTCGGTTTCGCCAGCGGCGACCGGCTCCACCTGTCCGCCGTGGACTTCCTCGCGGCGGCCACCGGACCGGTCGTGATCGCCCTCCAGATCGCCTACCTGCCCACCCTGTACGCGGCCTACAACCGCCGCGAACTGGAGGTGACCCTGCTCCAGTCACGCGCCGGCGAGCCCGCCTGGGGGCCGGAGATCCTGGCCCGGCAGTGGCTGGTCGACACGGAGACCGCGCTGCCCGAGCTGTACCGCTCCTGGGAGCGGCTCGCCTCGGACATCGGCGAGAGCCACTCCACGTATCCGGTCCTGCTGGCGTTCCGCTCGCCGCGGCCGTACCGCAGCTGGATCGTCGGACTGGTCTCCGTCATGGACGCGGCCGCCCTGCAGCTCTCCCTCAACCCGGGCAGCGCCCCGCCCGAGGCCCGGCTGGTCCTGCGCGCGGGTTTCACCGCACTGCGCGACATCGCGCGCTCCCTGCGCTTCGCGTACGACGCGGACCCCGCCCCGGACGCCCCGATCGAGCTGTCCTTCGCGGAGTTCGACGCGGCGGTCTCCATGGTGCGGGCAGCGGGGTTCCCCGCCGAGCGGACGGCACGGCAGGCCTGGCCGCACTTCCACGGCTGGCGGGTCAACTACGAGGCGATCGCCTACGAGTTGTGCCGCCGCGGCGACGCCGTCCCCGCGCTGTGGACCGGCACCCGGGACTTCGCCACCACGCCCGTCCCGCCGGCCCGGCCCATGGACCGCCGCCCGGCCGACGGCGACGCGGCACCGCCCCCGGCCACCCCGTAGTCCGGGCCGTGCCGGGGCGGTCCGCGAAGGACGGCCGTCAGCCGGCCAGCATGCGAGCCAGGACGGCACGCTGCAGCGGGCGCACCTCGGTGTGCAGGTCACGGCCCTTGCGGGTGAGCGCGACCCACACCCCGCGCCGGTCCTCCGCGCACACCGTGCGCTGCACGAGTCCGTCCTTCTCCAGCCGCCCGATCAGGCGGGACAGGGCACTCTGGCTCAGGTGGACGCGGTCGGCGATGTTCTGCACCCGGCACTGTTCGCCCGGGTGCGAGAGTTCGCCCGAGGCGAGGATGTCCAGCACCTCGAAGTCGCTGGCGCCCAGACCGTGCGGATGCAGCTCCCGGTCGATCTCGCACATGGTGCGCGCGTGCACCGACAGGATGTCCCGCCACCGGTCCTCGAGCCGGACCTCACCCGCCGTGTTCGCTGCCATACCTGCACGGTAACAGAGGTGGCGCCGTTGATTGAGTGTGCAACCAGTATGGTCGCGTCAGTACGGCCGGGCACTGTCCGGGGTTACGCGCCGGGGGCGTCCTGGAGGAGCCCGACGAGGTTTCCGTCCGGGTCCTTGACCGAGGCGATCAGCCTGCCGCCGCCCACGTCCTGGACCTCCTGGAGCGTCTCGGCCCCGGCCTCCAGAAGCCCGGCGAGCGCCGTCCGGATGTCGTCGACGTGCCAGAACGGAACCGGTCCGGTCATTCCCTTGGCGTGACCGTTGGGGTCGAGCCCCACGTCCTGCCCGGCGTCCTTGAAACCGACGTAGTAGGCGGTGTCCGCGTACGGCTCGGCCCCGAGCAGCCCGCTGAACATGGCCTTCGCCCGTGCGAGGTCCTTGACGGGGTAGATGATGGTCTTCACACCGGCGGTCATGGCGACTCCCTGGAGATGCGTGTCGTTGCCGTTCGGCCGGCGGGCTGTGCCGGCTCCTCCACGCTAGGCCGGATGAGTGCTCGCGGGCTTCTCGAATCCTGACCGGTCACCCACGCCCGGCGGACGACGGTGAGGCGGGGTGACGGGCGCGACGGCCCTGGAGTGACCGAAGCCATCCGCCGTGACGTCCTGCCGACCCGACGGCCGGCTCCGGCGGCGAGGCGGGCACCCCGCGTCGGGCCCGGGGGCGACAGCCGTGGGTGTGCGGGGCCGCCGGCACCGGCGGTACGCTGTTCTCCGGCCGCGATCTTGTGTCGCGGCGCGGCGGTGGGGCCCGCCGTACCCGAACCGCGGCGCGACTGCCGCCAACGGTCCCTACTTGCGATGACGTGCGCCCTCCCCGGGGCCCGGCGAGTAGGAGAGGTACCTCCATGACAGTCCCGCACCCCGAGCGAGTCGGCACACCCGACGCTCCCGTGGGTCCGTCCCCCCGCCGCGCGTCCCCCTGGGACGGTCAGGGGCCCGTGGTGGCGATGGTCGCGCTCGGCGGCGCGCTCGGTGCCACCGCCCGGTACGCGGCGGCCCGTCTGTGGCCGGTGGAGACGGGCGGATTCCCCTGGACGACGTTCTGGGTGAACGTCTCCGGCTGTGCCGTGATCGGCGTCTTCATGGTCGTCATCACCGACGTGTGGGCGGCCCACCGGCTGGTGCGGCCCTTCTTCGGCACCGGAGTGCTGGGCGGGTTCACGACCTTCTCGACCTACGCCGTCGACGGCCAGAGGCTTCTCGACGGGGGGCACCCCGCGACCGCGTTCGCGTACCTCGCCGCGACCCTGTGCGCGGCGCTCACGGCGGTAGGGCTCGCGGTCGCGGTGACCCGCCGCGCGCTGGTGGGGAGGCGGCGATGACCCGGCTGACCGGCGGCGCCCTGCGCGTGACGATCTTCATCGGCGAGAGTGACGTCTGGCACCACAGGCCGCTCTACACGGAGATCGTGCACCGCGCCCACGCGGCGGGCCTGGCCGGGGCCAGCGTCTTCCGCGGTATCGAGGGCTTCGGCGCCTCCTCGCTGATCCACACCTCGCGGCTGCTGTCGCTGAGCGAGGACCTCCCGGTGGCGATCGTGCTCGTGGACACCGAGGAACGAGTCCGCGCCTTCCTCCCCCAGCTGGACGAACTCGTCGGGGAGGGGCTGGTGATCCTCGACGACTGCGAGGTGGTCCGGTACACGGGCCGCGACGCCGAGTCCGGCAAAACGGGCAGGGAAGGTAAGGAACAGTTGTGAACTGGCTGCTCGTGATCGCCGGCGGGATGCTCGGCGCACCCCTGCGCTATCTGACCGACCGGGCGGTGCAGACCCGGCACGACACCGTCTTCCCCTGGGGCACCTTCGCTGTCAATGTGGTCGGCTGCCTGGTCCTCGGTCTGCTGACCGGCGCGGTCGCCGCGGGCGCCGCGGGTTCGCACCTCCAGCTGTTCCTCGGCACCGGCCTGTGCGGGGCACTGACCACGTACTCCACATTCTCGTACGAGACACTACGGCTGACCGAGACCGGAGCGGGGTTCTACGCCGCGGCGAACGTGATCGTGAGCGTGGCGGCCGGGCTCGGCGCGGCATTCGCGGGTGTTTCGTTCGCGCAAGCCGTGTGGACCTAGGTCTTGCGTGTGGCCCGGGCATAGTAAGACTGTCTACAGCACTGTCGACCAACTCCTCAGAACTGGATTCCATGAGCGTCATCAACGTCGGTCAGGCCGTCGTCCTCGGAGTCGTCGAGGGAGTGACCGAATTCCTCCCCGTCTCCTCCACCGGCCATCTCAAGATCACCGAGGGGCTGATGAACATCCCCGTCGACGACGACGCCGTCGTCGGGTTCTCCGCGGTCATCCAGGTCGGCGCCATCGCCGCCGTGCTCGTCTACTTCTTCAAGGACATCGTGCGGATCGTCTCCGCCTGGGGGCGCGGACTGCGCGACAAGGAGGAGCGCCACAACCACGACTACAAGTTCGCCTGGTGGGTGATCTACGCGACCATCCCGATCGTGGTCGTCGGCCTGGCCGCGAAGCCGCTCATCGAGGGGCCGCTGGCCTCGCTGTGGGTGGTCGCGGCCTCGCTGATCGTCGGCAGCGGTGTGATGTGGGCGGCCGACCAGATGGGCCGGCACAAGCGCGGCGAGGACGACACCTCGTTCAAGGACGCGATGCTGGTGGGCAGTTCGCAGATCCTCGCGCTGCTCTTCCCGGGCTTCTCGCGCTCCGGCGCCACGATGTCGACCGCGCTCATCCTCGACCTGGACCGGGTGGCCGCGACCCGGCTCTCCTTCTTCCTCGGCATCCCGGCCCTGACCGGCGCCGGTATCTACGAGCTCAAGGACGCGCTGGGCACCGGGGTGGGCGCGGCGCCGCTGGCCGTCGGGACCCTCGTGTCGTTCGTGGTCGCCTACGGGTCGATCGCGTGGCTGCTGAAGTTCGTCGCCAAGCACTCCTTCAACGCCTTCGTGATCTACCGCGTCGTCATCGGGGTCGCGCTGCTCGGACTGCTCGCGACGGGCACCCTCAACAGCTGATCCACCGAGAACCCTGAGGTCACGGCGGCGCGCCCGTGACCGCGTCCCCCGACGAAGGCGCCACCGGGCGGTCCCCGCCACCGGACGGCTCCTTCTCCGAAATCGGCTCGGAGAAGGAGCCGTTGCCCGCCGGACGGCCGGCGACGACGCCCCGGGCGGCGGCGGTCCCGGGCGGCGGCGGCCACGGACGGCCCGGCCGATGAGCACCCGGACCGGCCGCACGGCACAATGGTGATCATGTCCGCGTCGCTGTCGTCCCCGACGTTCCTGCCGGTCCTGGAACGCATCGCCACCGAGATCGAACAGACACCCGGCCACGGACGGCCCGCCGACTACATCCCGGCGCTCGCCGCCTGCGACCCCCGGCGCTTCGGCATGGCCGTGGCGGAGCTCGACGGCACGGTGTACGGGGTCGGGGACTGGCGGCAGCCCTTCTCCGCCCAGTCCCTCACCAAGGTCTTCACCCTCGCCCTCGACCTGGCCCGCGAGGGCGACGAACTGTGGGAGCACGTGGGCCGCGAACCCTCCGGCAACCCCTTCAACTCGCTCGTGCAGCTGGAATACGAGAACGGCATCCCGCGCAATCCCTTCATCAACGCCGGTGCCCTCGTCGTCACCGACCGGCTGCAGACCCGGACCGGCGACGCGGCGGGTGCCCTGCTCGGATTCCTGCGCGCGGAGAGCGGCAACGCCGCCGTCACCTTCGACAGGGACGTCGCCGCCTCGGAGGCCCGGCACGGCGACCGCAACGCGGCCCTCGGCCACTTCATGGCGTCGTACGGCAACATCGACAACCCCGTTCCGGTGCTCCTCGACCAGTACTTCCGGCAGTGCTCGATCGAGGCGTCCTGCGCGGACCTCGCGCTCGCCACCGGCTTCCTTGCCCGGCACGGCATCCGGGCTGACGGCTCCCGGCTGCTCACCCGCAGCCAGGCCAAACAGGTCAACGCCGTGATGCTCACCTGCGGCACCTACGACGCGGCCGGCGAGTTCGCCTACCGGGTCGGCCTGCCCGGCAAGAGCGGCGTCGGCGGCGGCATCATCGCGGTGGTCCCGGGCCGCTGCACCCTGTGCGTCTGGAGCCCGGGCCTGGACGAGCGGGGCAACTCGGTCTCCGGCGTGACCGCCCTCGACCGGTTCACCACTCTGACCGGGCTGTCGGTGTTCTGAGCCCCCGGGCCGGTGGGCGCGGCGCGCCCACTCCCTCCGGAAGGCACGGGGAATCCCGCGACAGACCGCGACGCCCCCGCACGCCACACGGAGGTAACTCGACTGCCCCCGCCCGGAGGGCACCACGTCGCTTTCCGGCCACCCGCCCTTGACACGCTTTCCAAGTGTTGGCCAAGGCTTACCCCGTCGATCTCCGCCGCTGCCAGGCTCTGGGCCTGGCCGGCACCGCCTTCCTCGCGCTGGGCGGTGAGACGGCCGGCGCCCTGCCCGCGCACGACCTCCTCGCCCCCGGCTCCAGCCGCGCGGTGCTCGGGCTGGTCGGCGTGTATTTCGGCGTCGTCCTGCTGATCGCCGCCTGGGCACTGCTCGGCACGGTCGTACGCGGCCCCGAACCGCCCACCCCCCGCGCGCTGTTGCTGGTGCTGGCCGCGTGGGCGGCCCCGCTGCTGCTCGCCCCGCCGCTGTTCAGCAGGGACGTGTACAGCTATCTCGCGCAGGGCGCCATGGTCGACGCGCACATGGACGTCTACGCGCACGGGCCCGCACAACTCGGCGGCCCGCTCGCCGACGAGGTGGCACCGGTGTGGCAGCAGACCACCACGCCGTACGGCCCGGTCTTCCTCGCCGTCGCCTCCGCGCTGTCCGGCCTGACCCGCGGCGAGATACCGGCCGGACTGCTCGGCATGCGCCTGGTCGCCCTGCTCGGGGTCGCGCTGATGGCGGCGGCGCTGCCCCGGCTGGCCCGGCACAGCGGTGCCGACCCGGCCGCGGCGCTGTGGCTCGGCGCGCTCAACCCGCTCGTCCTGCTGCACCTGGTGGCCGGCGCGCACAACGACGCCATCATGCTCGGGCTGCTCGGGGTCGGCCTGGTCGCCGCGCGCGGCCGCCGGCCCGTGGTGGGCATCGTCCTCATCACCCTCGCCGCCCTCGTCAAGGCGCCGGCCGCGCTCGGCCTGCTGGCGGTCGTCGCGCTGCGCGGCCGGCGCGGCGCGCTGCGGACCGTCCTGACCACCGCGGGCGTGGCGCTCGCCACCACCGTCGCGGCCACCGCGGCCGCGGGCACCGGATACGGGTGGATAGCGGCCCTGAAGACCCCGGTCTCCCCGCACAACTGGTCGCTCACCAGCCTGCTCGGCCGGGGCACCGCCGCCGTGCTCAAGGAACTCGGCAGCGGCCTCGCACCGCTCGCCATGCCCGTCTGGCACGCGACCGGCCTGGTCGTGACCGTGCTCGTCGTGCTGTTCATCTGGCTGCGTCTGCGACCCGGTCCCATCTACGCGCTGGGGCTCAGCCTGGGCGCGGTCGCCGTGTTCGGACCGGCGATCCGCCCCTGGTACGCCCTGTGGGGCCTGTTCCTCATCGCCGCGGCGGCACCGAACGGTTCGGTACGCCACCGCGTCGCGGCCGTCAGCGGAGTGCTCGCGCTCGCCGTGCTGCCGAGCGGAGCGCCCGCGGACGTCGGACAGGTGGTGCTGGCCGTCTCCGGCGGAGCGCTCGCCCTCGTCGTCCTCTGGCAGGCCCGTCAGGCGGCTCCGGCGCAGCCCCGGCCCCCGATGCTCGGAGGGACCGCGTGAGGGCCCCGGAGACCGGCTGCCGGCGACTGCTGCTCGTCTGCGTACTCGCCGCCGCCGTGGCCGCCTTCACCGCCACCGTGCCGCTGCTGCGCGACTGGTTCGACCTGCGCGTGTACTACGGCACCGTCGACGCCTGGACCCATCACGGCGGCGGCATCTACGACTACCTGCTGCCGGGGACGACGTACGGCTTCACCTATCCGCCGTTCGCGGCCGTCACCATGCTGCCGATGGCACTGGTGGGCGAGCGCACGGCGATCGCGCTCGCCCTGCTCCTCAACCTCGTGGCGCTGGCCGCCGTGGTGTGGATCCTCGTGGGACCGTCGCTGCGCCGCTACGGCTGGTTCGGCTTCGCCCTCGCCGGCTGCGCGCTCACCCTGTTCGAGCCCGTCCGCGACACCTTCAGCTTCGGACAGGTGAACCTGCTGCTGCTGGCGCTCGTGCTCAGCGACGCGTGGCTGCTGTCCACCGGCCGGGGCCGCCGGGCGGGCGTCGGCATCGGCCTCGCCGCGGCCGTCAAGCTCACCCCCGCGATCTTCATCGGCCTGCTGCTGCTCGGGCGGCGCTGGCGGGCGGCGGGGGTCGCGACGGCCGTCACGGCGGGCGCCACCGCCCTCGCGGCGTGGGCGGCACCGGGACCGTCGCGCGTCTACTGGACCGAGGCGCTGTGGGACACCGGCCGCATCGGACGTCTCGACTACGTCTCCAACCAGTCGCTCCAGGGCGTCCTGGCCCGGCTCGCGGCACCGGGCGAACCGAGCCGGGCCGCCTGGGCGACGGCGGTCCTGCTGGCCCTGAGCGTATGGGCGTGGCGGACCTCCCGCGCCGTGGCGGACGAGGACTGGACGGGCGCGTTCGCCCTCACCGGACTCGCCGCCTGTCTGGTCAGTCCGATCACCTGGGTGCACCACCTCGTCTGGCTGCTGCCGTCCTTCGCCGTGCTGCTGCACCGGCACCGTCCGCGGGTCGCGGCGGTGCTGTACGCGGTCCTGTGCAGCAGCGTGGTGTGGCTGTGGTTCGACGACGCCTCCGGGCTCGACGGATTCCTCGGCAGCAACGCCTATACGTGGATCGCGCTGGGGCTGCTGCTGTGGCTGCCGGTGGGTCAGCCGCGGCCTGCCCGCCCGTTCTTGAGCCGCAGGGCGAAGGCCACCCCGCCCGCGCCGAGGCCGGCCGCGCCCATGATCCCGGCCGTCTCCGGCCAGCCGACGTCGGCGCCGTCGTTCTCCGGCAGCACGGGGGACCTGGGCACGGCGCTGGGTCCCGGTACCGGACCGGTCCGCGCCTCCAGGATCGTCCCGACGGGATCGACGTGCCCGGCGGACGCGAAGCCCCAGTCGAGCAGCGCCCGCGCCTCCTCGTACACGGTCAGACCGCCGGCCGCCTGAGGGTTCATCACCGTGACCACGAGGGTGCGGCCGCCCTGCCGCGCGGCGGCGACGAGCGTGTTGCCCGCCTGCGTGGTGTAGCCGTTCTTGACCCCGATCAGACCCGGGTACGGGTCCACCCCGTCGGCTCCGGTCAGCAGCCGGTTGGTGTTCTCGATCCGGTACGGGAAGTCGTTGCCGGGGAAGGTGGCCTCGGCGGTGGAGCAGTACCGCGCGAACTCCGGGTTGAGCAGCCCGGCCCGTCCGAAGACCGCGAGGTCGTACGCCGACGAGACCTGGCCGGGCGTGTCGTAGCCGTCGGGCGAGACGACGTGCGTGTCGCGGGCGCCCAGCTCACGGGCCTTGGCCTGCATCTGGTCGGCGGTCTTGTGCCAGCCGCCGTTCATCGCGGCCAGCACGTGCACGGCGTCGTTGCCGGAGTTGAGGAAGACGCCGCGCCACAGGTCGGCGACCTGGTAGGTGTGGCCCGCGGTGACGCCCACCAGGCTGCTGCCTTCCCCGATGCCCTCCAGTTCCGCGCCTTTGACGGTGTGCCGGGTGTTGCCGGGCAGCGCCGGGAGCACGGTGAGCGCGAACAGGGTCTTGAGGGTGCTGGCGGGCGCGAGTTGGCGGTGCGCGTTGTGCGCCGCGAGCACGTCACCGGTCCGGGCGTCGGCCACCAGCCACGAGCGCGCGGAGACGTCGGGGACCGCGGGTGCCCCGGCCCGTGGCAGTACCCGGGTTCCGGGTCCCTGGAGTGACGGCGGCCCGGAGGGCTTGAGGCTCGACAGGCCCGGGGCGGGGCTCTGGCCGGAGTCCGAGTGTGCCAGGGCCGTGCTCGGGGCGAGGGCCAGTGCGCCGGCCACGCAGACGACGGAGCAGGAGACGGCGGCGCGGGAGACAGCAGCCCAGGGTGCGAATCCGATAGTCATATCGCAAACGTAGGAACGGAGTCGCTCCACGCGGGGACGCCGGGCCTGAGTGGGCGGATCGAGCACCCGGATGCCGCACGCGGACGGGTCCGGGAGGGGGTCAGGCCGTGGGCAGGGTGGGCTGGACCTGGCGCAGGAACGCCGCGTTGTCCGGCGTGGCGCGCATCCGCTCCAGGAGGGTCTCCAGCGCGGCCTGGGTGTCGCGGGTCTGCAGGGCGCGGCGCAGCCCTCGTACGGCCGACAACTCGTTCCTGGACAGCAGGAGTTCCTCGTGGCGGGTACCCGACGGGGTGACGTCGACGGCGGGGAAGACACGCCGGGAGGCCGTCAGGCGGTCGAGGTGGAGTTCCATGTTGCCGGTGCCCTTGAGCTCCTCGAAGAAGAAGCCGTCGGCGCGGGAGCCGGTCTCGACCAGGGCGGTGGCCAGGATGGTGAGCGAGCCGCCCTCCTCGGCGAGGCGTGCGGCGCCGAAGAGCTTCTTGGGGCCGTGCAGCGCGGCCGCGTCGACACCGCCGCTGAGGGTGCGGCCACCGGCGGCGGCCGCGTTGTTGTGGGCCCGGCACAGCCGGGTGAGGGAGTCCATCAGGATGACGACGTCCTCGCCCTGTTCGACGAGTCGCTTGGCGCGTTCGACGACGAGCTCCGCGAGCGCGATGTGCTGCTTCGGCGTCTTGTCGAAGGTCGAGGCGTAGACCTCGCCGCGCACGGAGCGCCGCATGTCGGTCACCTCTTCGGGCCGCTCGTCGAGCAGGACCACCATCAGACGGCATTCGGGATGGTTGCCCGCGACGGCGGCGGCGATCTGCTGGAGCAGTACCGTCTTGCCGGTCCTGGGCGGGGCGACGATCAGCCCGCGCTGCCCCTTGCCGACAGGTGAGACGAGGTCCATGACGCGTCCGGCCATCCCGCTCGCCGGGTGTTCCAGGCGGAGCCGGTCGCGGGGGTGCAGCGGGGTGAGGTCGCGGAAGTGGGGGCGGTGGCGCAGCTCCTCGGGTGCCCGGCCGTTGATCCGTTCGATCTCGGTGAGGGCGCGGGGGCCGCCGCGAACGCCTTCGACGGTGTCGCCCCCGCGCAGGCCGTGACGGCGGATCAGCGCGGCGGACACCTGGACGTCGGCCGGTGTGGGCAGGCAGCTGTCGAGGCCACGCAGATACCCCTGCCCGTTGTGGGCGATGTCGAGGACACCGGAGGCGTGGGCCGGGAGTTGCTGTCGTACGGGAGGGTGTTCGAGTGTGGTGGTCATGAGGGGTGGTCCTTTCGAGGACTGGTTCATGAGGTCATGAGGGAGGGGGATGTGCCGGGGGAGGCGGCGTGCTCACGCGTCCGTACGGCGGAGGAGACCACCTGAGGAGCCATGCCAAGGCCTGCTCGGAAGGTGGTGCGGGGAAGCTGACGGCCGGTCGGACACGACAGGCGGGTCAGCGAGGAGAAGGAGGTTCGGCACCGGCGCCCGAGACGGGGCGTACACAAGTGCTGAAAGCACTGTACCACCTGACGGTCAGGTATCGCTGTGAGACGCGTCTCAGCGGCCCGCGAACCATCTCGGCCCGCGCTCCGGTCTTCGGCGGTCGGGGCATCGCCGAGGCCGATCCGTCCAGGTCGGGCCGACGACGCGGGGCGTCCTCGCCGGCGCGGACCACGTCGGCCAAGCACTCCGTGAGGCGTTCCCCGGGACCGGTGGCCGGACGGCCGCGTCACCCGCCCGACACCCGGGGCGAGCCGCGGTACGGCGCGATGGCCGGAACGAGCGGCCCAACCGGCCATCGGCAGAGCCCGGTTGACCGTACGATCTGCGCGGAGCCGCACGTCGTACGACAGCGGAACCGCACGGCGTACGACATCCGTCCCGCCCCGTCGTGGTCAGGAGAACCGGTGGACACCTCGCCCCGCACGCCGCACCGCATGGACCCGGCGGGCGGCTGCCCGCACGCCGACAACGCACGGCTCCTGGAGCGGGGCGCCGTCGCGGCGGTCGTGCTGCCCGGGGAGGTGCACGGCATGGCGGTGCTCGGGCACGAGGCACTGAGGGACTTCCTCGCACACCCCGAAGTCGCCAAGGACGCCGCGCACTTCACGGCGCTGCGGGAGGGCCGGATCGCGCCCGGCTGGCCACTGGCGACCTTCGCCACCGTGCGGGGCATGACGACCGCCGACGGCGACGACCACCGGCGGCTGCGGTCACTGGTGAGCAAGGCGTTCACCATGCGCCGGGTGGAGGAACTACGGCCTCGGGTCGAGGAGTTGACGGCCGAGCTGCTGGACGACCTGGCCCGGGCGGCCGGTCGGGACGGCGGAGTCGCCGATCTGCGGCGGCACTTCGCGATGCCGCTGCCGATGGCGGTCATCGGCGAACTGCTCGGAGTCGACGCCGAGCACCGCGAACGGCTGCACCACCTGTCGAACCAGGTCGTCGCCACGGACATCGGTCCCGAGAAGGCGCTCGCGGCCAACCGCGAACTGATCGCCGTGCTGACGGCCGTGGCCGCCGCCCGGGGCGAGCGACCGGGCGACGACCTCACCAGCGCGCTGATCGCCGCCCGCGACGAGGACGGCGACCGGCTCGGCCAGGAGGAACTCATCGGCACCCTGATGCTGATGATCATCGCCGGGCACGAGACCACGCTCAACCTCCTCACCAACGCCGTACGGGCCCTGTGCGGGCACCGGGATCAGCTGCGGATGGTCCTCGGGGGCGAGGTGAGCTGGGCGGACGTGGTCGAGGAGACACTGCGCTGGGACGCGCCCGTCAGCTACTTCCCCTTCCGCTACCCGGTGCGGGACCTCACGGTCGACGGCACGGTGATCCCCCGGGGGACCCCGGTGCTCGCCGGGTACTCGGCCGCGGGACGGGACCGGGCGGTGCACGGTCCGGACGCCGACCGTTTCGACGTCACCCGGCCGGGCCGCCCCGACGCCGTCCGTCACCTCTCGCTCGGACACGGCGCCCACTTCTGCCTCGGCGCCCCGCTCGCGCGCATGGAGGCGACGATCGCGCTGGAACGGCTGTTCGCCCGCTTCCCCGATCTGGAACCGGCCCTGCCCGAGACCGGACTCGTCCGTGACGCCAGCTTCGTCGGCAACAGCGTGCGGGCGCTCCCGGTGCGGCTCGGAGCCCCTCGCGGCTGACCGGGCGTCCCTCCCGCGGCGGATCGCTCCGCCCCGCCCGACGACGGGCAGCGCCCCGCCCGACGACGGGCAGCGCCCCGCCGGACGACGGGCAGCGCCCCGCCGGGTGGACGGAGGCCGCCCGCCGTCCACGAAAAAGACGCGCGGGACGTGTCGATCCGGCCCGTACCCGTTCGTCGGTGGGGTGTAGGAAGCTCTTGAGCACCGGGAGGAACCATGAAGTACATGCTGCTGGTCTGCGGTGACGACACCGTCGACGCCTCGGGCATGGCCCCCGTCGAACCCTGGGTCGAGGAGCTGAGCGCCGAACGGGGCGTACGGCTGCACGGCCACCGCCTGCGCCTGCCCGCCGACGCCGTCACCGTGCGGGTACGCGACGGCGAGGTGCTGCGCACCGACGGCCCCTTCGCGGAGACGAAGGAGTACGTCGCCGGATACGACATCCTCGAGTGCGCGACCCTGGAGGAGGCCGTCGAGGCGGCCGCGAAGCATCCCGTCGCGTCCGTCGGAGCCATGGAGGTCCGCGCGTTCTGGGAGGACGAGGACGCCGAGGGGCAGATCCGCCGGCTCGAAGCGGAACTGACCGCCGCCGTCCGGGACCACGACGTCGACCGGGCGATGGCCTGCTACGCGCCGGACGCCGAGGTGTTCTGCGCCGCCGACGGTGCGGAGCGGCGCGGGGTCGCGGCCCTGCGCAAGGCCGCGGAGCTGCGCTGCTCGTCGGCGGCCGGACCGGTCGAGCGCGAGGTGCTCGACCTCCGCGTCCGGGTCGACGAGAGCATCGCGTTCGGCCACGCGCTCGTCCGGACGCGCGCCGCGCTCGCCGACGGCGGGAAACTGGACACGACGGAGCGGGTGACCACCGGCTACCGGCTGGCCGGCGACCGCTGGCGGATCGTCCACCAGCACACGTCGGTCCCGTGCGACACGTCCGCCGCCACCAGGAACGAGGAGGGCCGGTCATGAAGTACGTCCTGTTCATCTGCACCCCCGTCGGTGGTGAGGAGCTGAGCCCCGGGGAGATCGCCGACGACCCCCGCTTCACCGCGTACATCGAGGAAGTGCGCCGCCGCGACCTGGTCAAGGGAGGCGCGCGGCTGCGGCCGTACACCGACGCCACCACCGTCCGCGTCCGGGGCGACGAGGTCCTGCTCAGCGACGGGCCGTTCATGGAGTCCAAGGAGTACGTCGCGGGCATCGACATCATCGAGGTGGCCGACCTCGACGAGGCCATCGCGCTCGCGTCCCGGCATCCGGCGGCGCTGGCCGGCGGATCGGTGGAGGTGCGGCCGGTCTGGGAGTGAACGCGAACCCGGGAGCGGAGGACGTCGAGGGAGCGGTCTCCACGGCCTTCCGTGCGGAATGGGGCCAGGTCGTCGCCACCCTGATCCGGGTGACCGGCGACTGGGACCTCGCCGAGGAGTGCGCGCAGGACGCCTTCGCC
Source organism: Streptomyces fagopyri (assembly GCF_009498275.1). Classification (NCBI taxonomy): domain Bacteria; kingdom Bacillati; phylum Actinomycetota; class Actinomycetes; order Kitasatosporales; family Streptomycetaceae; genus Streptomyces; species Streptomyces fagopyri. Next base: position 8,396,842 of record NZ_CP045643.1, read on the forward strand.
CAGGCCCTGGACCGGTGGCGGCGCGACGGAGTCCCGCGCCGCCCCGGCGCCTGGCTGACCACGACCGCGCGCCATCGCGCCCTGGACGTGCTGCGCCGGGAGGCGGTGGGCGCGGAGAAACTGCGGGAGGTGGCGGTGCTGGCGCGGCACGAGGGACCGTACGACCCGGAACACGAAGAGGACGGCGGGGTCGCGGACGACCGGCTGCGGCTGATCTTCACCTGCTGCCATCCCGCGCTGCCCATCGAGGCCAGGGTGGCCCTCACCCTGCGGACGCTGGCCGGGCTGACCACGTCCGAGATCGCCCGTGCCTTCCTCGTTCCCGAGGCGGCGATGGCGCAGCGGCTGGTCCGGGCCAAGCGGAAGATCCGCAACGCCGGGATCCCCTACCGTGTTCCGCCCGCCCACCTGCTGCCCGAGCGCACCACCGGCGTCCTCGGCGTGGTCTACCTGCTCTTCAACGAGGGGTACGCCGCCACGTCCGGCGCTGATCTGGTGCGCACGAGCCTCTGCGCGGAGGCCATCCGTCTCGCCCGGGTGCTGGCCCTGCTCATGCCCGACGAACCCGAGGCGCTCGGCCTGCTGGCCCTGTTGCTGCTGCACGACTCCCGCCGGGCCACCCGGGTGGACGCGGCCGGTGACCTGGTGACGCTGGAGGACCAGGACCGTACGGCGTGGGACCGGGCCGCGATCGACGAGGGCGCCGCGCTGCTGGAGACCGCTCTGCGCCGCGGACGTCCGGGGCCTTATCAGATCCAGGCCGCCATCGCCGCCTGCCACACGACCGCCGTGACGGCCGGGGGGACGGACTGGGCCGACATCGCCGCGCTGTACGGGGAGCTGGCACGTCTCGTGCCCTCCGCGGTGGTGCGGCTCAACCGGGCGGTGGCGGTGGGCATGGCCGAGGGCCCGGCGGCGGGGCTGGCACTGGTGACGGAACTGGAACGGACGGGGGAACTGCACGGTTACCACCTGCTGGCCGCCACCCGGGCGGACCTGCTGCGCAGGACGGGGCGTACGGCGGAGGCGGCCGAGGCGTACGCCAGGGCGCTGGAACTGGTCGAGAACGCGGCCGAGCGGCGCTTCCTGGAGAGGCGCCTCGCGGAGTGCCGGTCGGCGTAGGCGCGGCCCGCCGGAGTGAGGACGGGCGGTGACCACGCGGAGGCCACCCGCGTCAGCCGCGGCGACCTCGCCCTCGGAGGCACTCCGCCCGGCCACCGGACGCCGGTCCGTCCCCTTCGTGTCGTCGGGCGCCACGCGGGGTGTGCGTGACGTTCCCGATCGGGTCCCTTCGCCGGGAGCGAGCCGGTCGGGTGCCCCTCTTGTCCGGCTCACGACCGGGTCCCCCGAGTCCGGGGGCCCGGTCAGGTCGCGCACGGCTCAGCCGTCGAGGTCGAAGACCCCGTACGCGAAACCGTCCGCGGTGAGCGAGGAGCCGTCCAGTCGGACACCCGCTGCCTCCAGCGGCCGGGCGCCCCCGACTCCGTCGATCCGACAACTCCGGCTTTTTCGAGCTGGGTTGAGGACCACGAGATAACGGCCGCCTCGCACGTGCACGAACGGGTAACCGCCGTGCAGCACCTCCACCGAGCCGTCCGGGCCGAGCTCAGGAGCGACGGACCGCAGCGCGATGAGGCGGCGTACGAGGTGCAGGAGAGAACTCTCGTCGGCGCGCTGCGCGGCGACGGTGGGACGGGCCGGTGACGGGTCGAGGGGGAGGTAGAGGCGGTCCGCCGGAGCGCTGGAGAAGCCCGCGTTCGGGCCGTCGTCCCACTGCATCGGGGTGCGCGAGCCCGCCCGGTTGTAGCGCGGCCCGAGCACGCTGCCCTCCTTGTCGGGCAGATCCGGCACGTAGCGCATACCGATCTCGTCGCCGTAGTAGATCGCCGGGAGCGTCGGCCAGGTGAGCTGGAAGGTGAAGGCGACCGGAAGCTGCTCGGCCGTGCGGGGGCCGCAGTTGAGGCGGGAGAAGTCGTGGTTGGCGGTGGGCAGGGAGATGAAGCCGCTCGCGCCGAGCGCACCGTGCGCCCGGCGCCAGGCCTCGACGAAGGGTTCGGGTGAGCCCAGACCGCTCGGGTCGAAGAAGCAGTCGAGGGGGGCCCAGGCCTCGTTGACCGTCCCCGTGCCGTTGCTCCACAGCGACCGCAGCGCGAGACCGTCGGTGTCGCCGCCGAACTGCAGGAAGAAGTCGGCGTGGAAGCCCGCGGGGACGGAGACCTCCGGTTCCCCCCACTCCGAGAGCAGCACCGCGTCCGGATGCGCGTCGTCCAGCCAGCGGCGCAACCCGCCCCAGACGGCCGCGGTCTCGCGCCTGCCTGGGTCGTCCTTGACGAGCGAGGCGGCCATGTCGACACGGAAGCCCGACAGGCCGAGGCCCAGCCAGTGGTCCATGATCCCGCGCAGGGCCGCACGGTTGGCGCGCGGGCCCTCGGCGTCCACCGGACCGCGCCAGGGCTCCGCCGGATTCCCTTGCGCGTAACCGAAGTTGAGGGCGGGCTGGAAGGCGAAGAAGTTGGGGAGATACGCACCCGGGCGTGTGCCGGGAGAGGGGACGAAGCCCTCCGGCAGGCCCTCGGGAGCCCAGATGTAGCGGTCGTCGGCCGGGTCGTCCGCGGCGGCCGTGAACCACGGGTGCTCGTCGGAGGTATGACCCGCCACCAGGTCCAGCAGAACCCGGATGCCGCGCCGGCCCGCCTCGTCCACCAGCCCGGCGAGGTCGTCGGCGGAGCCGTGACGGGGGGCCACGGCCAGGTCGTCGGAGACGTCGTAACCCGCGTCGCGGAACGGTGACTTGAAGCAGGGGTTGAGCCACACGGTGTTGACGCCCAGCCACGCGAGGTGGTCGAGGCGCTCGGTGATCCCGTTGAAGTCACCGATGCCGTCGCCGTTCGAGTCGGCGAAGGACTGGGGGTAGATCTGGTAGAAGACGGCGTCGGCCAGCCAGCCGGGGGCGGGACGGAACGAAGTCATGAAGGGGACCTTAGGGCAGCGCACCGGGCGCGCGCTGCCCCTGAACTGCCGGACGCCCGGCCGTGGTTCTCGCCCGAGCCCTGACTTCGCCCACGACTTCGCCGTTGGCTCGGCCTGGGCCCTCGCCTCCGCCTCCGCCTCGGCCCTCGCCTCGGCCCTCGCCTCCGCCCTCGCCGGGCTCGGGCGGTTCGAGGTGACTCCGACGGTCCTTCAACACCGTTCCCGATGTGCCGGAACGCGCCTGGAACACGCCCGGACCGGGCCCGCCGGGTGTGCCACAGGCCGGGACCGGGGTCCGTCCGGCTCCGAGAGACCGTTTCGCCGGGAGTCCTACGCGCGGCGGGCGGTGCCGAAGCGGCGCTGGTAGGCCGCCGGGCTGATGGACAACTCCCGTGCGAAGACCCGCCGCAGGCTCTCGTAACTCGGGAATCCTGCCAGTCCGGCCGCGTGTGTCGCGGTATGCCCCTGGTCGAGCAGCGCCTTCGCGAGGTCGAACCGGATCGACTCGACGTACCGGGCCGGTGTCGTGGACATCTCCTCCCGGAACAGCCGCGTCAGATGGCGGGAGCTGAGGTTGAGGTGCCTGGCGAGTTCATCGGGGGAGTGGTTCCCGGCAGGGTCCCCCATCACCAGGTCGACCACGCTGCGAAGGGCGGGAGACCGGGGCGGAGGGCCCTGAAGGGGAGCGGAGAACTGTGACTGGCCACCCGCTCGCCGCAGATAGACCACCAGGGCGCGGGCGACGTCCCGGCTCAGGTCGGGGCCGTGGTCCTCCTCGACCAGCGCCAGCGCCAGGTCGATGCCGGCGCTGACGCCCGCCGAGGTGTACGTGGTGCCGTCGCGAACGTAGATGGAGTCGGGTTCGACGCGGGTCTTCGGGCACCGGGCGGCGAGTTCCCCGGCGACCTTCCAGTGGGTGGTCGCACGCTTGCCGTCCAGGAGGCCCGCGGCACCGAGGACGAACGCCCCCGAGCAGACGGACGTCACCCGGCCGGATCGGGCCGCCAGATCCCCCGCGGCCTGCACCAGATCGCGTGTGACGGGGGTTCTCGGATAGATGTCCCCGCCTGGCATGACGAACGTGTCGGGGGCAGGCTCGGAGGTGGGGTCGCCGTCGACGGCGACACGTATGCCGATCGACGAGGTGACGTCGGCACCGGTCGTCGACAGCAGGGCGATCCGATAATCGGCCCCCAGTCGATTTGCTTCAGCGAAGACTTCTGCGGGGCCGGCGACGTCCAGCAGTTTGACCCCGTCGTAGACGAGGATCACGACGCGATGCGGGGCGAGGCTCACGGTCCCGTTCCTTGGGTGTCTGGATTCAAGTGGTTCATGGCCGTACCGATGCGGCGGCCGCGGTCGGGTGGTCGGCACTGTGGAGGGCGGACGCACCGTCTACTCGTCACCCACCACACCGGAAAGCGTGGACATCATGAACGACATCATCGCAGAGGTGGAAATTCCCGGGACCGCGGTAGTGGAGGAGGCCACCGATTTTCTCCGGGAAACGACCGGACCGCTCATCTTCCATCACTCCCTGAGGGTTTTCCTCTTCGGTTCCCTGCACGCGCGGAAGCTCGGTCTCCAGCCCGATCCGGAACTGCTCTACATCTCCGCGATGTTTCACGACACGGGCCTTTCGACTCCGTTCTCCGGCGAGGAGCAGCGCTTCGAACTCGACGGCGCCGACCACGCGCGCAAGTTCCTGCTCGACCGCGGGTTCTCCACCGAGGCCGCCGATGTCGTCTGGACGACGATCGCGCTCCACACCACGCCGGGGATTCCCGGCCGGATGGGCCCGGAGACGGCTGCCATGAACTTCGGCGTCCTCACCGACGTGCTGGGATGGGGGCTGGACGGGCTGGACGGTGATCAGGTGGACGAGATCGTCGCCGCCCATCCGCGCGGAGAATTCAAGACGGAATTCCTCCAGGCGTTCGTCGACGGGCTCCGAGACCGACCCGACACCACATACGGGACCGTCAATTCGGACGTGCTGGAACACTTCGTTCCCGGTTTCCGCCGCACGACCATGGTCGAGCGCATCATGGACGCGCCCTGGTCGAAGTGAAGGAGAAACGAGGAGGCGGCCGAACCGGGGAGCCTCCGGCCGTATCCGCCGGGTGCGGGCGTCCGCCGCGCCTCGGCCACTCGAAGCGGGCGACGGTGTCCGGGAAGGATTTCCTGAAGTGATCGCCACACGCCTCCCCGCCGACTCAGGCGCCGAATCCGGCGCTGACTCCAGTACCGACTCCAGTACCGAATCCGGCGCTGACTCCAGTACCGAAACCTGTGCCGACTCCAGTACCGAATCCAGTACCGAAAATCCGCACGGGAACCAGAGAGGAACACCGATGAAAGCCATCGTCGTCCGGGACCGTGACACGGCCGCCGGCGGACCGGTCTTGACGGACCTGCCCCATCCGCATGCCTCCGAGAACGACGTCGTCGTGCGGGTGCACGCCGCGGGTTTCACCCGCGGAGAGCTCGACTGGCCGGCGACCTGGTCCGATCGGGCCGGCCGCGACCGCACCCCGAGCGTGCCCGGACACGAGGTCTCGGGCGTCGTGGCAGAGCTCGGCTACGGAACCACCGGCCTCACCGTCGGCCAACGGGTCTTCGGTCTGACCGACTGGACCCGCAACGGCTCGCTGGCCGAGTACGTCGCCGTCGAGGCCCGCAACCTCGCCCCCCTGCCCGCCGACGTCGACCACACGTCGGCGGCCGCGCTGCCGATCTCCGGACTGACGGCCTGGCAGGGACTGTTCGACCACGGGCGGATCGAGACGGGCCGGACCGTGCTGATCCACGGCGCGGCGGGCGGTGTCGGTTCGATCGCCGTGCAGCTCGCACGCGAGGCGGGAGCCCATGTCATCGGCACCGGCCGGTCCACCGACCGGGAGACCGTCCTCGCGCTGGGCGCGCACGCGTTCCTGGACCTCGGGACCGACCGATTGGAGGACGCCGGCCAGGTGGACGTGGTGTTCGACGTGATCGGCGGGGACATCCTCGACCGGTCGGCCGCCCTCGTACGCGGGGGCGGCACCCTCGTCACGATCGTCCAGCCTCCTTCCGTCCGGCCCGAGGACGGGCGGTCGGTCTTCTTCGTCGTGGAACCCGACCGCGTACGCCTCACGGACCTCGCACAGCGGCTGCGCGACGGCAGACTCGACGTGCGGGTCGGTGAGGTGCGACCGCTGGCCGACGCGGTCGCCGCCTTCGCTCCCGGCAGACGTGTTCCCGGCCGGACCATCATCCGGGTCGCCGAGGACTGAGGACTGAGGACTGAGGACTGAGGACGACGGGCGGGACACGCCCGTGCCCCGGTGCCGGGGTGGTAGCCGACGGCGGTCGGCCGGTCAGTCGGTGGGCCCCGGCCGCCGTGGCAGCCGTACGGTGAAACAGGCGCCGCCCTCCGGCCCGCGCCCCCGCGCCGTCACCGCACCGCCGAGGCGCTGGGTGAGCCGGTGCACGATGGCGAGGCCGAGACCGGTCCCGACGGGGCGGACGCCCTGGTAGCGGGCGTGCAGGGTGCCGCGTTCGAAGGCGACCGCGGCGTCCTCGGGCGTCAGCCCGGGACCGCCGTCGCGGACCTGGATCCGGGCCGCGTCGCCGTCCGGGGCGAGGGCCAGCACCAGGGGCGCGCCCGCCGGTGTCACCCGCAACGCGTTCTCCGCGAGACCGTCGATGATCTGGCGTACCCGTACGCCGTCCGTCTCGACGCTCAGCGGGCGGCCCGGCCGCTCGACCCGGAGGACCACACCGTGCCGCGCGCAGCGGGCCGCCCAGACCGTGCCGGCCTTCTCGACCAGCGCGTCCAGATCCACCGGCCGGGTCTCGACACGGAAGTCGTCGGTCTCCAGGTGGGCGAGATCCAGCAGGTCCCGCACGAAGCGTTCGAGCCGCCGGGTCTCGCTGAGCAGGGTCTCGCCCACCATGGGGAGATCCTCGGGCCCGATCACACCGTCGGCGAGCGCCTCCGCGTAGCCCAGGGTCGCGGTGAGCGGCGTGCGCAGTTCGTGCGAGACGGAGAGCAGGAACTCCCGCTGGCGGTTCTCGCTGTGCGCCAGTGCCTCGTCGAGGACGTTCAACGCACTGGTGAGGTCGGTCAGTTCACGGGGTCCGCCCGGCGCGGCACGCAGCCCGCGCTCGCCCTCGGCCAGGCGCCGGGCGGTGGTCGCGGCGGCGGTGAGCGGGCGGGACAGGCGCCTGGCCAGCAGCAGCCCGGCGAGGCCGCCGCCCACCAGACCGACGGCGAGCGGGAGCGGGAGCGCCCCGCGCATCCGGGCCACACTGTCATGGACGACGAGGTACGGCTGGGTCAGCACGACGCCGCCGCCACCCGGCGCGGGACGGCCCTCGATCAGCACCTGCGTGCCGTCGAGGGACGCCTGCGCGGACACCGCCCGGCCGTCGAGCAGCCTCGTCCGCGTCCGGTCGTCCACGGCCGCGGACGCCGGGCCCACCGTCTCTCCGCCGGGGGTGACGACCGCGACCTGCTGCCCGTTGGAGCCCGCGAGCCGCTGTTCACGGTCGAGCAGCAGCTCCGAGAGGGCGGGCGTCCGGCTCAACACCTCTGCCTGACGGCCCAACTGGTCGCGTTGCTGGGCCTCCGCGCCGGTCCGGACGAGATACCAGGCGGTGACGCCCGTGAGGACCACGGCGACCAGCGCGACCGCCGTCGTGACCAGGGTGATGCCGCGGGTGATCGGACCGGGCCGCCGCCACAGCCGGCCGCCGCCGTACCGGGGGACCCTCACCGCGCCGCGTCCGCCGCGCTGTAGCCGACGCCCCGGACGGTCCGGATCGGGCTGGCGTCACCGAGCTTGGCGCGCAGCTGCGCGACATGGACGTCCACGGTCCGGCTGCCCCGGTAGTCGGCCTGCCCCCACACCTGCGCCAGCAGCTGCTCGCGGGGGAAGACCCGGCCGGGATGGCGCAGCAGATGGGCGAGCAGGTCGAACTCGGTGGCCGTGAGTTCCACGGGCCGCCCGTCGGCCTCCGCGGTCCGGCGCACCGGATCGACCGCGACCCGGCCCACCCGCCGCACCGCGGCCTGGGGCGGTCCGGCCGCGCGCCGCAGCACCGTCTTGACCCGGGCGACCAGCTCCCGGGGCGAGAAGGGTTTGGTCACGTAGTCGTCCGCGCCGAGTTCCAGACCCAGCACCCGGTCGGCTTCGTCGTCGCGTGCCGTGACCAGCAGTACCGGCGTCCAGTCGCCGTCCTCGCGCAGCCTGCGGCACACCTCGACCCCGTCCAGCCCAGGCAGCGCGATGTCCAGGACGATCGCCACGGGACGCAGCCGCCGCGCCGCCGCCAACCCCGCCCGGCCGTCCGTCTCGACGTGCACACCGAAGCCCTCGCGGGTCAGATAGAGCCGCTGGAGGTCGGCGATGTGCCGCTCGTCCTCGACGACCAGCACGAGGCCCTTGCTGTCCGGCATGCGGTGCTCCTCGTCCTCCGCGCGCCGGGGTCCGTGGGGGACCCGTGCGGGGGATGCGTACGGGGGCCGTACGGGGGGTCGTACGGGACGGGCCGTACGAGGGGTCGTACGGGCATTCGATGCTAGCCCGGCGGCGCCGGTACGAAGGTCCGCGGCCGGGCGCCCTGACATTCCTCGAACATTCCGCTGATCCACCGCTCACCTGCGGCTTCCATGATCCCGTCATGACTGTCTCCGCACCTCCCGACACCGCACACCCCGGCCCGCCCCCCGCCACACCGCCCGGCGCGCTGCACCGCCTGGGCCGGTGGTGCGCCCGTAACGCCCGCCGGGTGATCTTCGCCTGGCTGCTCGTCCTGGTGGCCGCCTTCGCCGCCGACCGGGCCTGGGGCGGCACCTACGAGGACGAGTTCTCGCTGCCGGGGACGACCGCGCAGCGGGGCGCCGATCTGCTGGAGGAGCACGGCAGCGACCTGAAGGGCGTCGGCGCGCAGATCGTCCTGAGGGCGGACGACGGGCTCGCCACCCACCGGACGTCGCTCGACGCCGCGATGGCCGGGATCGGCCGGCTGCCGGAGGTGCTCACTGTCGCCGGGCCGCTGACCACGCCGGGCGCGGTCTCCGCGGACGGCACGACCGGGTACGCCACGGTCCGGTTCGCCGACAACCCGGCGACCTTCGACCGTTCGTACCTGGACCGGGTCGACCGGGCCGTCGGCGGACTGCGCGCGGATCACGTGAGCGTGGACTACGGCGGGCCCCTCGGTCAGCTGGCCCGTCCCAAGGCCGCCGACGGGCTGTCGGAGGCGATCGGCCTGGTGACCGCGGTGGTCGTACTGCTGTTCGGCTTCGGCAGTGTCGCGGCTGCCGGTCTGCCCCTGGTCACGGCGGTCGCCGGACTCGCCGGGGGAGTGGCCGTCCTCGGACTCGTGGCCGCCGCCGTCACTTTCGGCGCCACCGCGCCCACCCTCGCCACGATGATGGGGCTGGGCGTCGGTCTCGACTACGCGCTGTTCCTCACCACGCGCCACCGGGGACTGCTCGCGTCCGGGGCCCGCCCGGAGGAGGCGGCCGGACGCACCCTCGCCACCAGCGGCCGGGCCGTCCTGGTGGCGGCGGCGACGGTCGCCATGGCGCTCGCCGGCCTCTACGCCTCGGGTGTCTCGTTCATCGGCAGCCTGGGCGCCGCCGCCGGGATCACCGTGCTGGTCGCCGCGCTCGCGTCGCTGACCCTGGCGCCGGCGCTGCTCGGGCTGGCGGGCGCACGCGTCGACCGCTGGAGCGTGCGCCGACCGGTGGCCGACTCCGAGGGCGACGACGACACCTGGCGCCGCTGGGCCGCCACCGTCCGGCGCAGGCCCTGGCTCTTCCTCGCCGCGGGCCTGGTGGTCCTCGGAGTCCTCGCGGTCCCGGTCGCCTCCCTGCGGCTCGGTCACATCGACGCGGGCGCGAGCCCGGCGGACTACACCGAGCGCCGGGCGTACGACCTGATCTCGGACGGGTTCGGCGCGGGCACCAACGGCCCGCTCACGGTGGTCGTCGCACTGGACGGGACCGGCGCGGACCGGGACGCGGTCACCGACGGCGTGCGCACCGCGCTCTCCCGCACCCCCGGCGTCGTCACCGTCACCGGACCGGTCGCCACTTCGGACGGCGGCCTGCTCACCGCCACCGTCGTGCCCCGGCGGGGGCCGGAGGACGCGTCCACCGCCGCCCTCGTGCACCGGCTGGCGGACCAGATGCTGCCGCGTGCGCTCGCCGGCACCGGGGCGCACGCCTACGTCACCGGCACCACCGCCGTCCAGATCGCCTTCCGCGACACGCTGGTGGAGCGGCTGCCGTGGGTCGTCGCAACGGTCGTCGGAGCCGCCTTCGTCCTGCTGCTCTGCGTCTTCCGCAGCCTCCTCGTGGCCCTCAAGGCCGCCGTGCTCAACCTGTTGTCCATCGGAGCGGCCTACGGTGTGGTGGTCGCCGTCTTCCAATGGGGCTGGGGCGGCCCCCTGTTGGGTGTGACCGAGCCCGTGCCCGTCGAGTCGTTCGTCCCCATGATGATGTTCGCCATCGTCTTCGGACTCTCGATGGACTACGAGATCTTCCTGCTCTCACGCATCCGTGAGGTGTGGCTGGAGACCGGCGACAACGACGCGAGCGTGGCCGGCGGACTGGCCGCCACCGCGCGGGTCATCAGCTGTGCGGCGATCGTCATGACCAGTGTCTTCCTCGCCTTCCTGCTCTCCACCAACGTCGTGATCAAGATGATGGCGCTCGGGCTCGGCGTGAGCGTGGTCATCGACGCCACGGTGGTGCGGCTGCTGCTCGTGCCGGCCACCATGTACCTGTTCGGCAGGGCCAACTGGTGGCTCCCTCGCCCGCTCGACCGGATCCTGCCGCGCCTGGACCCCGAGGGGACTGCCGCGCCCCGGCAGCCCGAACCCCTCTCGGCCCCCGCGCCGGGGACGACCGCGTGAGGCGCCGCGCCGTGATCGCCCTGACCTGCGCGGCCGCGCTGGTCGCCCTCCCGGTGGGCGGTGAACTGCTCGCCCGCGCCGATCTGCGGCACCGCATCCGTACCGCGGTGGCATCCCGGTTGCCGGACGCGGACCTCCGGATCGGGCTCTCGTCCCGGCCCGCTCTTCTCCAACTCGCCGACAGGCGACTCCCGTTCGTCGAGGTGGATTCAGCGCACGCACGGATCGGCCGGATTCCCGACGCCTCGTTCCACGCCCGCCTGGAGGGAGTACGGCTGACCGGTGACGCCCAGAAGCGCGCGGAGGTGGCCTCGGCGCGGGTGACGGTGCTGATCCCGCCGAGCGCCGTGGCCGGCCTGACCGGGGACTCCGGCGGCCCCCCGGTCACCGGAGTGCGTACCGACCCCCGCCGGGACACCCTGACACTGCTCATCGGGCAGGGCGGCCTCGGACGCGTCACCGTCCGGCCCGAGACCGCGGGCGGACGCGTCGGGATGACGGTGACCTCGGTCGAGATCATGGGCAGGGCCGCCCCCGACGCCATGGCGCGACGGATCCGCGACGCCGTCGCACAGCGGGCCGACCCGGCGGACTACCCGCTGGGACTGCGCGCCACCTCGGCGCGGGTCGAGGAGGACGGCATCCACGTCCGCCTCGCGACGGACGGGCCCACCACCCCGAACAGCGCCGGCTGAGCGACCGACCGGGGAGGCTGGTCCCGTAGGGGGTGGTCGACCGGCATGTGTCGCCGGGCCGGTCGGCCGGTCTCGCGCGGGGTGGCCGACCGGCCCGCGAAAACCGGTCCGGTCGGCCCGTACGTCCCGGGACACAGGCGCCCGGCCGCCAAGGGGCACCCGCGCAGGGCCCGCTGCCGTCCGGCCGGGTCAACCGGCTGCGGGCAGGGTGAACTCGTAGACGAGAGCGTCCTGTTGGGCCTCCACGACGAGGTCGGTGATCTCCAGGGGCCGGTCGTACTGGTCGTGCACGCGCCGGGTGACCAGCACCGACTGGGGGAGCCGGGTGATCGCGTCCCGGTGATGCAGGGTCAGCCCGGCCCTGCGCATCCAGTCGTAGGCCCGCCGCAACTGCGCGGAGGCGGTGCCGTCCGCGCGGTCGCGGTAGCGGGCGAGTTCCTCCACCTCCGTCACCGCGACCGCGGAGAAGGAGGTGACGGCCGTACGGAGCCCGCTGCCGTCCGCCGCGGCCGACTCGTAGCGGTGCACGAGGGTCGGGCGGCGCGGCGCGAGGCCCAGCGCCAGGGCGTGCTCGGGCGGGGGCGCCTCCCAGGTCACGCTCGTGTGCCGGACGCCGCACGGTTCCCGGGTCTGCGCGCCGACCGGGAAGTCGAGCGACGGGATGTGCTCGGCGTGGCTGCCGGGGAGCGTCGCGTGACTGCCCCGCCGGTCGGTGGAGACGAGCCCGGCCAGTCGCAGCTGTTGCAGCGCCTGGCGTACGGTCTCCCGGCTGACCCCGAACCGGGTCGCCAACTCCCTCTCTCCCGGCAGGCGTTCGCCGGGCGGAACGGTGCCGTCGCGCAGTTCGCCGAGGAGCTGTGCGGCGATCCGCGAATACCGGGGCTCCTGGTCGGAGGGGTGGATGTCCTGCGCGAGCGGGTCGGACGGACGGATGTCGGACGGGTGGCTGGTGCGGGCCATGTCCGCGCCTCCTGCGTGGTGACTAGACGTAGCCGTGCGGGCTCGTTGCGCGACCAGATCTAGCATTGGTCTAAACCACAAGGGAAGGGCGGCCGGGAGGTTAGGCCGAATTCAGACCGCCCGCTCCCGGCGGTCCCGGCGTGCTCACAGGGCGCTGTAGAGCGCGTCCACGAGCGCCATCTTCCTAGGGTCGTCGGCGATGTGCGGCCCCATCCGGTTCATGACGTACCCGAGGGAGACGGCCGCCTCGGGGTCGGCGAGACCGCAGGAGCCGCCGAAGCCGTCATGTCCGAAAGCCCTCGGGTTGGGTCCGTACGACGCGTTCGGCCCGCTCAGCCACAGGCCGAGGCCGACCTCCGTCTCGTGCTCGAACCCGGCGCCCAGGACCAGGTCCCGGCAGCTTCCCTGCCCCTCGCGCACCCGTTCCGCGGCCTCCGGCGACAGCACCTGCCGCGAGCCGTACGACCCGCGCCCGGCGAAGATCCCGTACAGCGCGGCGATCGCCCGTGCCGTGCCGTGCCCGTTCGCGGCCGGGATCTCGGCCGCTCGCCAGCGCGCGGTACCGGCCTCGGCGGCGCCGACCGGTGGATTGGTCAGCGCGGCGATCGCCGTCGGCACCAACTGGGCGAACACCGCTGCCTGTTCGCTGCTCGACGCGGCCGGCGGATGCACCAGCTCCGCCACTCGTCCGACCTCCTTCTCGGGCAGTCCGACGGTGAAGTCGATCCCGAGCGGACCGGTCACCTCCCGCTCCAGGAACGCGCCCGGCAGCAGCCCGGACACCCGTCGCACCACCTCGCCGACCAGATGGCCGAACGTGAGCGCGTGATAGCCGGACCGCGTCCCCGGCTCCCACCAGGGCTCCTGGGCGGCGAGCCGGCCGACGGTCAGCTCCCAGTCGCAGAGCTGCTCGAACGTGTGCGGTTCGCGCAGCCCCGCCAGCCCCGCGCGATGCGACAGCAGGTGCCGTACGAGGACGCCGTCCTTGCCCGCCGCCGCGAACTCCGGCCAGTACGCGGCCACCGGCGCGTCGAAGTCGAGCAGTCCGCGATCGGCCAGGATGTGCGCGCACAGCGCGGTCGGGCCCTTCGACGTCGACCACACGTTGACGAGCGTCTCGCGTTCCCAGGGGCGGACGCGCCCCGCGTCGGCCCAGCCGCCCCACAGGTCCACCACCGTCTCGCCGCCGAGGACGACGGTCACCGCCGCGCCCAGTTCGTCACGGTCCCGGAAGTTCTCCTCGAAGGCCGCGCGAACCGCCGTGAAGCGTGCGTCGCAGTGGCCCCGGACATCGGGTGCGGGCTGGGACATGGAGACCTCCGTCATCGGCAGGGACACCGGACCCGAACATACCGACTGGTCGGACCGGGTGGAAGTGGTCATACGGCATCGGTCTCCGCCGGCCCGTCGCGCGCCCCTGCCGTGTGGCGCGGTGTCCGCCCTCCCGTCATCGCGGGCTCTTCCGGATGTCACCCAACACCCCTACGCTGCACGTCGGTTGACCACCGATGCGGGAGAGGCAGGGGGAACATGCGCAGACATGTGAGGGTGTTGACGCGTACGGGGATCGCGGTGGCGACGGCGGGAGCCATCGCCCTGACCACGTCCCCCGGGGCGAGCGCGGCGGACCTCTCGTACTCCGCCGCCACCTCGGTGGGCGTCCACAACTCCTACGACAAGGCGAAGTATCCCTACTTCGCCGACGCGCTGGACTCCGGCGCCGGGATGCTGGAACTCGACGTGTGGACCAACGTGTTCGGGGCCTCCTGGCGCGTCTCGCACAACAACCCGATCGGCAACGACAACAACTGCGTGAACGCGGCGAACGCCTCCGAACTGCGCACCAAGTCCCGCGACCGCGATCTCGGCGGCTGCCTCTCCGACATCCGGGCGTGGCACGACGCGCACCCGGGGCACCGGCCGATCCAGCTGAAGATCGAGATGAAGGACGGCTTCGCGGCCAACATCGGCCGCGGCCCCACCCAGTTGGACTCCTTGCTGACGGCGAAACTCGGTGACGCGCTGCTGCGCCCCGCCGACGTCGTGGGGTCCCACCCCGACCTCGACTCGGCCGTCCGGGCGGACGGCTGGCCCGCCCGCTCGGCTCTCGCGGGCAAGTTCGTCGTCGAACTCATTCCGGGCACCGTCGAGGAGGGCAACCCTTTCGACTCGCTCTGGACGGACCGCGAGTACGCCACCCACCTCCGTGACCTCGCCGCCGCCGGCCGGCTGCGCGAGGCGTCCGCCTTCCCCGCCGTGCACGGCGCGGCCGCGGGAGACCCGCGCACCCGCTACACCGACACGACCATCCGCCCCTGGTTCGTGATGTACGACGGCGACGCCGCCGCCTACGCGGGCGGCACGATCGACACCGCCTGGTACGACGAGCGTCACTACCTCGTCGTCATGACCGACGCCCAGAACGTGTCCCCCGCCATCGACGGCACCAACCCCACCGAGGCCCAGGCACGGGATCGCGTCGCCCTCCTCGCCGGGCGGCACGCCAGCGTGGTGTCCGCGGACTGGTACCCGCTGCCCGCCGTGCTCGCGACGGTGGTGCCGCGCGGAACGGCGGGCTGAACCCCCGGCGGTCCCGCGGCAGGACGACGTCCGCCCCGTCGCGACGCCCTGGACATGTGAAGCGGTCCATCGCGACGCCCTAGAGGTGCGAGGGGAGCCAGTCGAGCTGGGCCGCCTCCTGGTAGGGGCCCCCGCCCTCGTGGTCGTTGAAGTCGTAGACCTCGATCGTCTTCTCCTCGTGCGCCCAGGCGTTGAACGCGGCGAAGACCGTGGACGGTGGGCAGGTCTGGTCCTCCAGACCCGCCGAGAAGAGCGCCGGCGCGCTGCCGCGTGCCGCGAAGTGGACTCCGTCGAAGTAGGAGAGGGTGCGCCGGACGTCGTCGGCACGGCCGCGGTGGGTCTTGAGATAGCTGCCGATCTCCCGGTAGGGATGCCGGTCGGTCAGCGTCGTCGCGCGCGGGAAGTCGCAGAGGAACGGCACATCGGGAGCGATCGCGGCCAGGTCGGGCACGAGACCGCCGACCGCGATCGTGATGCCGCCGCCCTGGCTCGCGCCGACGGCCGCGGTGCGCGCCGGGTCGACCAGCGGATGCGAGCGGACCGCCTCCACCGCCCGCACTCCGTCGGTGAACACCCGGCGGTAGTAGTAGTTCTCCGGCGCGTCGATGCCGCGGGTCATGTAGCCGGGGTACGCGGGCGCGCTGCCCACCGGGTCCGGGGTCTCGCCGCCGCCCCAGGCACTGCCCTGACCGCGCGTGTCCATCACGAAGTGCGCGAAACCCGCCGAGGCCCACAACAGATGAGTGTGGGCGAGGCCGCGGCCGCCGCCGTACCCGACGAACTCGACGACCGCGGGCAGCGGCGCGTCGGCCCCGGCCGGCAGGGTGAGCCAGCCCATGACCGGGTGCCCGCCGAACCCGGCGAACGTGACGTCGTACACCTCGACGGTCCTGAGACGGGTCGCGACGGGCTCGAAACGGGCGCCCAGGCCGTGTTCACGTGTCTCCTGGAGGGTCTTGGCCCAGAAGTCGTCGAAGTCCTCGGGCTCGGCGGAGGCACTGCGGTACTCGCGGAGCTCGTCGAGGGGGAGGTCGAACAGGGCCATGAAGGACCACCTTTGAAGACGTCACGGTTGCGGATGATCACACCGTACGGGGGCCGTCCGAGGGCCGCCAGGCTTGGATCCGCGTCCACCCGCGCCCGGTGACGCCGGCCACCGGGCCTCCTGCCCCGCGTCCCGCCCCTCATGCCCGGGCGGCAGCCGCGCACGTCAGGGCGTGTGGCGCCGCCACTCCGGCCCGATACGCACCCAGTCCCGCTCCCACTCGGCCAGACGCCGACGTGCCGCGACCCGCCGCCCCGCGACATGCACGCCGACGACGGCGGCCACGGCGGCCACGGCGGTGAACAGGCCCGCCATCAGCGTGTGCTGCCAGACGGCGGACGAGCTCTGCGGGGGACCGACCCGCCGGCCGGCCGAGTCCAGCCAGACATGGGTGTGCTCACCCCGCCGCGAACCCGCCCGGACCTCGGCCAGGCCGGTGCGCGACTGCCCGCCGGGCGCCTTCCAGCGCACCCTCACCTGGTACGCGGGCTGTCTTCCGGACGGCGAGGTCACGGCCACGGGCGCGTCCTCGACGAGCACGGCTGCCACCCGGTGCCGCTCGGCCCGCTGCGCGGCGGCCCGCCCCCGCGCGTCGTCGTACACCCGCCACCCCACGGCCGTCCCGGCCAGCGGCGCGCCGACGGCCAGCAGCACGACGACGGCCAGCAGCGCCCACGCCTCCACGACGTCCGAGCGTCGGCGCAACGGACTGCGGCGCCGGCGCCGGCCGCGTACCCGCTCACGCATCGTCATCTCCCTGCCCCGCTCCGCCCCTCCCACGGCCTACCGCGTACGGCCGCGAGCGTCCCCGGAGGACCCGTACGGAGATCTTGCCGCCGCACGAATGATCCGCACCCCCTGTGGAACCCGCGAACCACATCTCGCGGCGAAACAGGAGCCACCATGACGCATTCCCGTCCAGCGGCACTCGACGCCCACTGGCGCGCGGCCAACTCCGCCCAACGGGAGAGGAGGAGGCGATGAGCACCGGTACGCGCTCCATCACCGTCGGCATCGACGGCTCGCCGACCAGCCTCGACGCCGCCGACTGGGCGGCCCGGGAGGCCAGGCGCCGCCGGCTCCCCCTACGGCTGCTGCACGCGGGGACCGGGCCGGCCGTCTCCGGCCGTGTCCCGGACGTCGACGTCCCCGCGGGGCGCACCCGGACCGCACTCGACCGAGCGGCCATCCGGCTCTCCTACGCCCACCCGGAGTTGGACATCATCGCCCGCCGTACCGGGACACCCGCGGTGCAGGCCCTGCTGGCCGCCGCCGCGGACACGGAGACCCTGGTCGTCGGTTCACGCGGCTCCACCGGGTTCGCGGGTTTCGAGGTCGGTTCGGTCGCCCTGGCCGTCGCGGCCCGTGCCGAACGCCCGGTCGTGGTGGTGCGCGCGGGTGAACTCCCCGAGGACGAAAGGACACCCGTCAGGGACGGCGCACCGCCCGGTTCGGCGCCCTACCTGCCGGTGGTGCTGGGCCTCGACGTGGACCGTCCGGCCGACGACCTGATCCGCTACGCCTTCGACACGGCGGGATTCCGTTCGGCGCCGCTGCACGTGGTGCACGCGTGGACGCGGTCCGAGCCGTACGCTCGTGAGGTCCGTGCCGGCCGTACGCCCCGGCCCGACGACACGGCCGAGGGCCGGGACGGCGAGGGCCGGGCGCTGGCCGGCGCCCTACGGCCCTGGCGCCGCAGGTTCCCGGGGACGACGGTCCGCGCGCACGTGTTCCAAGGCCGTCCCGGACCGCACCTCCTGAGGGCGTCCGCACGGGCCGGCCTGCTGGTCGTGGGGCGCGAGGCGGGCACGGGGCCGGGCCGCGTCGTGCGATCGCTGATCCGGCACGCCCCGTGCGCGGTGGCGGTGGTTCCGCACGGCTGACGGGGAAGTCCGGGCGTAGCACCGGCGCCCGGCCCGGGGCGCGCGATGCACATCCCCCGCCGGGAGTCAGCATTACATCGCACACCGCACATGGGCCGTCCGCCCACCAGGAGGCTGCTTTGCCGGGAGCGGCGCCACATGTGCGGTCGCGCCGGAGGGCCGACCCCCGATCATTGCGGACGTATGAACGTTGCCGGCGTCGGGGAATAGCCGCGGCGTGATCGTCCTTGCCCCCATGCCGACCCCGGTGCGCCCCCGCCACCGGTGACAGCGAGGGAGAGCGAGGAAGCAGGATGCCCAAGGCGTACGTCTTCACCCGGTACGGCGGCCCCGAGACCGAGGCCCTGGTGGAACAGGACCGGCCGAGCCCGGGAGCCGGCCAGGTGCTCGTCGCCGTCCGTGCGGCGGGGGTGAACCCGGTCGACTGGAAGCAGCGGACGGGCTTCCGCCGCCCCGCCGCGGCGGCTCGCGAACTGCCGGCCGTGTTCGGCAACGAGGTCGCGGGAGTGGTCGAGGAGACCGGCCCCGACGTGACCGGGTTCGCCGTGGGGGACGAGGTCTTCGGCAACCCGGTGGCCGGCGGATACGCCGACTACGCCGTGCTGCCCACGGCGGTGACCGCCCACAAGCCGGCCGCGCTCTCCTTCACGGACGCGGCGACGCTGCCCGTCGCGGCGGCGACGGCGTACGACGCGCTCCACCAGCTCGGCCTGCCCGCCGGCGCGACCGTGCTGATCACCGGCGCGGGCGGCGGCGTGGGTGTCGCGGCCACACAGATCGCGCACGTTCTCGGACTGCGTGTGGTGGGGGTCGCGAGCGACGGCAAGAAGGAGTTCGTCGAGTCGCTCGGAGCCGTGCACGTCCCGGCCGGCCCGGACCTGGCCGAGCGGGTGCGGGCGGCGGCGCCGGACGGTGTGGACGGTGTTCTCGACCTCGTCGGGGGTGAGGTGCTGGAGGCGGCGGCGACGCTGCCGTCCGACCGGACGAAAGTGATCACCGGAGCCGACCGGGAGACGGTCGCGCGACTCGGCGGAGCGGGCGTCGAACGGGCCCGTACGGCCGCCGTCCTCGACGAGGTGGCGCGGCTCGTGGCCGACGGAAGACTCCGGCCCTTCGTGACCGCGACCTTCCCGCTGGACCGGGCCGGCGAGGCGCTGCGCGCGGTCGAGGACGGCCATGTTCGCGGCAAGATCGTGATCGAGGTCGCCCGATGAACGACATCCGAACCCCGGCCACGCATCCGCTGGACAACCCCGCCCTCGGTGCGCTGACCGGACCGCACGCCCACTTTGCCGAGCGCCGCGGCCGCGTCCTGCGCTACCCCGTCGACGTATCCCCGTGGCTGGCTCTGCCCGACGACCCCGACGCGGACGACTGGGCGGATCTCGCGGCCCTCGTGGGTCCCGGCGGCGAGGCTCCGCTGGCCGGGTTCGACGGGCGGACCCCGGACGGCTGGGAACTGACCTTCAGCATCGACGGCGTACAGCTCGTGGACGCCGGTCTCGCGGCGGCCCCGGACGCCGAAGCGGTACGGCTCGGCCCCGCCGACGTACCGGAGATGCTCGACCTGGTGGAGCGCACCAGGCCCGGTCCCTTCCTCGCGCGCACCGTCGAACTCGGCACCTATCTCGGGATCCGCCGGGGCGGTGCGCTGATCGCCATGGCGGGGGAGCGGCTGCGTCCGCCGGGCTGGACCGAGATCAGCGCGGTCTGCACCGACCCCGACTTCCGCGGTGAGGGCCTGGCGTCCCGGCTGATCCTCGCCGTCGCGCACGGGATAAGGGAGCGGGGCGAGACGCCGTTCCTGCACACCGCGGCGGGGAACACCGGCGCGATCCGTCTGTACGAGTCCCTGGGCTTCGAGCTGCGCCGCACGACCCGCTTCCTGGCCGCGCGAGTACCCGAACGCCTGGCCGACGGACAGGCCGTGGGAGTCCGCTGACGACCGGGGCCCGTGGGCGCCGGGCGGCGCACGGGGGTCGCCCGGCGCCCGGGACGGCCGGCGGGAGGTGCCGCGAAGACGCCTCCCGCCGGAGAACCGGTCAGTTCTCCGACGCCGTCCCGACGGATTCCTCGGAATCCCCGGACGCCGTGTTGTATCGCACCAGATACGCGGCGAACCGCTCCAGATCCTCCGCCGGCCAGTCCGCGAGCCGCTCGCGAAAGGCGATCCGGCGGCTGACCGTGACCTGGGCGAGGATCCTGGTGCCCGCCTCTGTCAGCCGCAGTACCTGTACCCGGTGGTCGTCAGGGTCGAGCCGGCGTTCGATCAGCCCGGCCCGCTCCAGCACCGCCACCTGACGGCTCACCGTCGACTTGTCCAGCGCGTAGTGCGCGGCCAGGTCGGTGGCACGGCAGCCGCCGCTCTCCTCCAGGTGGCCGAGCAGGGTGTACGAGACGAGCGAGAGCTCCGGATGCATGCGCCCGGCCGAGGCCCTGGCCCGCCGGGCGAAGGCCGTCATCTCGCGCTGGATCGTCTCGACGGCCGCCCCGGCTGCCGCACCGGTGGTGACGGCGGTCGTGACGACGGTCTCATCGGGCCCTTCGGCTGCCTTCATGGGAACCCTCCCGCTCTCCTGGTTGTATAGTACAACTTGATAGATAGTTGTATATGCCAATCAAAGGAGGTTCCGTGCTCATCGGACTGCGCTCACCGGCCCTGCGCCATGTACTCACGCACCTGGTCACCCCGCTGCTGATGTGTCTCGGTATGGGGTTGGCCTATATGGGCGCGTTTGTCACGCCCGAGCCGCACCACCTCCCCGTGGCGGTCGTGGGCTCCGGCGCCGAGACGAAGGTGTTCGCCCAGACCGTCAAGGACGCGGCGGGAAGCAAGCTCGACGTGCGGACCGTCGCGACCCGCACCGAGGCCGTCGGCCTGCTCAGGTCCCGTGACATCACGGGCGCCTATGTGCCGGGGGCCCGGTCACCCGAACTCGTCGTCGCCACCGCCGCGTCCGACATGGGCGCCACGGCTGTCGAGAAGGTCTTCACACCGGTCGCCGCCCGGCAGGGCGCGGCCCTGAAGGTCACCGACGTCGCCCCGCCGGTCGCCGACGACCCCACGGGCCAGGGGCTGTTCTTCCTGCTGATCGCGCTGAGCATCGGTTCGTACGCGTCGGTCGCCACGCTCGGCGCCGCCGGCGCGGAGCTGTCGCTGCGGATACGAGCCCTGCTGGCCGTCGGGGTCTCGGCGGTGGTGAGCGCCATCGGCGCCCTGCTCGCCGGACCTGTCTTCCATCTCGCGCACCACGACCTCACGAGCGTGTGGGGCATGGCCTGGCTCTACTCGGCGGGCATCCTCTTCGTCGGCGTCGGCCTCCACACGTTCCTCAAGCGGTGGACCACGCTCACCATGATGGTGCTCTTCGTGATGCTCAACTTCACCAGTTCCGGCGGCCTGTTCCGGCCCGAGCTGCAAAACGGCTTCTTCGGCGCGCTGCACTCCTTCTGGAACGGCGCCGGCTTCGTCGAGGGCGTCCGCAGCCTCCTCTACTTCGACCGTGACGGACTGGGCGGCGACGTGTGGACGCTGGCCATCTGGCTGGCCTTCGGTCTGCTGGTCACGGCCGTCGCCGGCGCCGTCGAACGCCGGCGTGCCAGGGGAGCCGTACGGGAGGAGTCCGTACCGGCGCCGCCGGAGGAGACCGAACAGAGCGGTGCCGCGCGGGAGCGGGAGGCCGCGGAGGAGCTGGAGGAGTCCGTCGCGGTCTGACCGGTTCCCGTGGGACGGTTCCTGTAAGGTGACCGTTCCGGCTGTGGAACGCCCCAGCCCAGGAGTTGCCGAGGAGGTGGGACCCATTACCGCCAGTTCAGGTCGGGTGCTCTCACCTCGGGTCGACGCGGCTCACCGCCGGTAGGTGACCACGAGAGCGCCCTTCGGCTCACCGAAAGGCTCTCGGCTTCCATGCCTTCTCCATCCGTTTCCGTTGTCGCCGCTCTCCGTGCCGCAGGCTGTGTCTTCGCCGAGGACGAGGCGGAGTTGATACTCTCCACCGCCCGCACCCCGGACGAGGTCACCGCCATGGTGGACCGGCGCGCCTCGGGACTTCCCCTCGAACACGTCCTCGGCTGGGCCGGGTTCCACGGTCTGCGCATCGCCGTGGGGCCGGGTGTGTTCGTGCCGCGCCGCCGTACCGAGTTCCTCGTCGACCGGGCCGTCGCCCTGGGGCGGAACGTCTCCCTGGTGGTGGATCTGTGCTGCGGCTCGGGTGCGGTCGGCGCCGCGCTGGCCGCGTCCCTCGGCTCACCCGAACTGCACGCCGCCGACATCGACCCGGCCGCGGTCCGCTGTGCCCGCCGCAACGTCGCGCCCTACGGGGGTCTGGTCCACCAGGGCGACCTGTACGCGGCCCTCCCCGACATCCTGCGCGGCCGCGTCGACATCCTCGCAGCCAACGTGCCGTACGTCCCCACGGACGAGGTCGGCCTGCTGCCGCCCGAGGCCCGCGACCACGAACCGCGCACCGCCCTCGACGGCGGCGCGGACGGCCTCGACATCCTGCGCCGGGTGGCCGAGGAGGCGCCCCGCTGGCTGGCCCCCGGTGGCAGCCTCCTGGTCGAGACGAGCGAACCCCAGGCGCCCCTGGCCGTCGAGGCCTTCGCCCGCGGCGGCCTCATCGCCCGCCTGGCCGTCTCCGACGAGCTGTACGCCAATGTCGTCATCGGCACCAGACCCCTGAGTGACCGAACCCTGAGTGACCGAACCCTGAGCGACCGACCGTGAGCGACCGGCCCTGAGCGATCTGGTCCTGAGCGGCACGGCTCTGAGTGGCCGGGCCCCGAGTGACCGGGCCCTGCTCGACCGGGCCCGGTCGCTCCCCCATGCTGCGTCCGGGCCCTGATCGTCACCCCGCTCCGGTCGCGCCGCCATGCCGTGGCCGAGCGGAGGTGGGGGGCCGAGGCCGGACCGTGAGCGGCGCCCGGGAGTTCCGCGTGGCGTGGCGTGGCGTGGCGTGGCAGGGCCGGGCGGGGCGGGGCAGGGCCGGGGTGGTGGCGCGGCTGTGCGCGCCGGGTGGCCACCGTCCGAGGGATTCCGAGTGACCCTCCTCATTGTGCAACTAGTTGCACAAGGCGTGCCCGTTCGTCTACAACAGACGTACGACACCGCGCACGGAGGGCCCGATGAGCCGTTACCCGCACCTGCTGAACCCGCTCGACCTGGGATTCACCACGCTGCCCAACCGCGTCCTCATGGGCTCCATGCACGTGGGTCTGGAGGAGGCCGAGCGAGGCTTCGAGCGGATGGCGGAGTTCTACGCCACCCGCGCGCGCGGCGGTGTCGGCCTCATGGTCACCGGCGGTATCGCCCCCAACGACGCGGGCCGGCCCTACGAGGGCGGCGCCAAGCTGACCACCGAGGCCGAGGCCGACCAGCACGCCGGGATCACCGCCGCGGTGCACCGCGAGGGCGGGAAGATCGCGATGCAGATCCTGCACTTCGGGCGCTACGCCTACCATCAGGACCTGGTCGCGCCCAGTGCCCTTCAGGCACCGATCAGCCCCTTCACGCCGCACGCGCTCACCGACGCCGAGGTCGAGCAGACGATCGACGACTACGCGCGCGCCGCCCGGCTCGCGCAGCGGGCCGGCTACGACGGCGTCGAGATCATGGGCTCCGAGGGCTACCTGATCAACGAGTTCATCGCCGTCCAGGCCAACCGGCGCGAGGACCGCTGGGGCGGCTCCTACGAGAACCGGATGCGGTTCCCCGTCGAGATCGTCCGCCGGGTGCGCGAGGCCGTCGGCGAGAACTTCATCATCATCTACCGCCTCTCGATGCTGGACCTGGTGCCCGGTGGCTCCTCCCTGGACGAGGTGATCACGCTCGCCCGGGCCGTGGAGGCCGCCGGAGCCACGATCATCAACACCGGCATCGGCTGGCACGAGGCCCGTATCCCCACCATCGCCACCTCCGTGCCGCGCGGCGCCTACGCCTGGGTGACCAAGAAGGTGATGGGCGCGGTCTCAGTCCCCCTCGTGACCACCAACCGCATCAACACCCCTGAAATCGCCGAGCAGTTGCTCGCGGACGGCCACGCGGACATGGTGTCGCTCGCCCGGCCAATGCTCGCCGACCCCGACTTCGTCGCCAAGGCGGCGGCCGGGCAGCCGGAGGCCATCAACACCTGCATCGGCTGCAACCAGGCCTGCCTCGACCACACCTTCAGCGGCCGGATCACCTCGTGCCTGGTGAACCCGCGGGCCTGCCACGAGACCGAGCTGGTCCTCTCCCCGACCCGGCTGCGCAAGCGCGTCGCCGTGGTGGGCGCGGGCCCCGCCGGACTGGCCTGCGCGGTCTCCACGGCCGAGCGCGGCCACGACGTCACGCTCTACGACGCGGCCGGTGAGATCGGCGGCCAGCTGAACGTGGCCCGCAAGGTCCCCGGCAAGCAGGAGTTCGACGAGACGATCCGGTACTTCCGGACCCAGCTCGAACGGCACGGTGTGGACGTGCGGTTGAACACCCGCGTCGCCGCCGGTGACCTGTCCGGCTACGACGAAGTGGTGGTCGCCACCGGCGTGCGTCCGCGCACCCCCGAGATACCCGGCGTCGACCACCCCAGTGTCGTCGGCTACCTCGACGTCCTGCGGGACGGCGCCCCCGTCGGCGACCGGGTCGCGATCCTCGGCGCGGGCGGCATCGGCTTCGACGTCGCCGAGTACCTGACCGACGGCGGTGACAAGGCGAGCGAGGACCCGGCGACCTACTTCCGCAACTGGGGCGTCGACATGGACTACCGCGCTCCCGGCGGCCTGGGCGCACCCGACCGGCCCGCACCGCCGCGCACGGTCCACCTCCTGCAGCGCAAGGCGTCCAAGGTCGGCGCCGGCCTCGGCAAGACCACGGGCTGGATCCACCGCACCGAACTCAAGCACCGGGGCGTGACCATGGTTGCGGGCGTCCGGTACGACCGGATCGACGACGCGGGACTGCACGTCACCGTCGACGGCACGGGCCAGGTGCTGGAGGTCGACACCATCGTGCTGTGCACCGGGCAGGAGCCTCGCCGCGACCTGTACGAGGAGCTGTCCGCCGCGGGGCGCAGCGTGCATCTGATCGGCGGCGCCGACGTGGCCGCCGAGCTGGACGCCAAGAGGGCCATCAAGCAGGGCACGGAGCTGGCGGCGGCACTGTAGGAGCCGGTCGCGCACGACAGCGAGGGCCGTCCCCGGCGGGCGGCCCTCCCTAGGATGAGCCCATGTCACTGCCGCACGCGATCCTCACCGCTCTCCTCGAAAGGCCCTCGTCGGGACTCGAACTCACCAGGCGGTTCGACAAATCGATCGGCTACTTCTGGTCGGCGACGCATCAGCAGATCTACCGCGAGCTGGGAAGGCTGGAGTCCGGGGGATACATCCGCGCCCTGCCGACCGCGCAGCCGGCCCGCGGACAGAAGAAGAGCTACGAGGTGCTGCCGGCGGGCCGCGACGAGCTGGCCCGCTGGACCGCGGTGAGTCAGGAGCCCAAGCCCCTGCGCGACACGATGCTGCTGCGGCTGCGGGCCTCGGCGGTCGTCGGCACCGCGGGCATCGAGGCCGATCTGCGTCGGCATCTCGCCCTGCATCAGGAGCAGTTGGCGGAGTACGAGGAGATCCAGGAACGGGACTTCCCACCTGGCAGGAGCGCTCCCGAGGATCGTCTGCGGCATCTGGTGCTGCGGGCCGGTATCGATCTGGAGACCTTCTGGACCCAGTGGCTGGGCCATGCGCTGGAGGAGTTCGAGCACCTGGGAGACCCGCGCGCGCGGCGGGAGGAGTCCGACTCCGGGCCCGCGTCGGATGCTCCGGGGGAGGACCGGTCCGCGTCGGGCTGAGGCGAGGTGGGTGTGTCCCGCGCCGGACGAGCGACCGTCACTGTGGTGGGCCGGTCTTGGTGGGTCAGAGTGATTGCGGCAGCGCCGGTGGGTCACAGCCGTTGGGGCTCGGACCGGCGGCGCAGGAACCAGACCGTGCTCACGACCGCCGTGGTGACGAGGGTCCCGCCGACCACCGTGGTGGCCGTGCTGTGGTCCGTGGCCGTCCCGCCGAGACCGGCCGACACCCCGCGGGTCGGCGCCGCCGTCGGGGGGAGTGCGGGTGCGGCGGACGCCGAGGACGTCGAAGCCACCGACGGTGAGGGAGACGGCGGAGGTGTCGAAGGCGCGGAGACGCGTACGGCCTGAGTACCCGCCGTCCGCCCGTCCTGGCAGAGCACGATGACGGTGTACGTGCCGGCGCCGACGCCCGACCACACCGCCGACTGACCCGCGCTCGTCCCGGTCAGGGACATCTGTCGCCCCTGGGAGAAGTCCGACTGCCCAGGGGAGAGCAGGGAGGCGCTGCCGAAACCCCCGTCCACGCTCCGACAGGCGCGGGTGGTGACCGTGACCTCGGAACCGCTGGTGCTCACAGAGATGCCCGAAGCCGCCGCGGCGGCGGTCGCCGCGGCCAGGGCCAGCGGAAGCACTGCGGCGGCCGTGGCCAGGCCCGAGCGGCGGAGATCCCGAGTAGTGCGCATTGGACTGTCCTCCAGCGGCACGGCCGGCGGGACGCCCGATGCGCCGCCGAGGAGGGGGAAGGGCCCGTGCTGTCTCGGGACGAGCCAACGGGCCCCCGGCCTGGCCCGCACGCGGACAAGACCGGGCAGGTGACGAATTCCTTCGTCCGGCGGACGGCTCCCGGCCGTCGCCCGCCGTCACGCGCCCCTCGCCGTCACGCGTCGCCCGCGGTCACCCACCTCCCGTATCACCCTCCCGTCGTCACGGACCGTTCCGCCGAGAACCCGCCCCAGGTCCCGTCCGGCAGCTTCGCCCGCAACCGCACCCGGTACACGACCCCGGCGTCCCGGCCGACGTAGAAGCTGTACGTGGACCGGCCACGCGGGGGTGTGCCGCCCCAGACGAGCGAGGTCGCCTGATGTCCGTCCAGGTCGATCCGGTACTCCGTGATCACTCCGTCCGTGCGCGGCGGGATCCAGGACAGGTCCAGGTAGTAGGCGCCGTCCTTGCGGTGGGCGCGGACGCCGAACTCGGTCGGCGCGGTGCCCCGGCCGTCGCCGGCGCCCGGTTCGGTGGCCAGCCGTACGGCGGCGCTCGCGGGGGAGACGTTGTCGGCGGCGTCGCGTGCCCTGACGGTGAAGGAGTAGTCGGTGCCCGGGCGCAGCCCGGTGACCACCGTCGCGGTCTGTGCGCCGCCGACGCTGTGGATCTTCGAGTCGCCCTGGTAGATGTCGTACGAGGCGACACCGCGCGCGTCGGTGGACGGCGACCACTCCAATTGCGCCGCCCGGCTCCCGACCGCCTTGCCGCTGGGCCGGCCGGGCCGGCTCGGCGGGGTACGGTCCGCGGCGACCGCCGCAGGTGTGGTCGCCCGGACCGCGGCACTCGGCGGTCCGGGGTTCCCGTCGGAGTCCAGGGCCCGGACGGTGAAGACGTAGGCCGTGGCCGGAGCGAGCCTGGTGACATCCACCATGTGCTCGGCGCCGGGCACCCGGTCGACCTTGGTGGTGCCGCGATACACCTCGTAGGCGGTGACCTCCGGCTTTCCCGAGACCCGGTTCCACATCACGTGCACGCTGGTCGCACTGCCCGCCGCGGCCGTGACCCCCATCGGGGCCGGGGGCAGCGGGCCACCGGGGTCGTCCGCGCCTCCGGCGCACGAGGTCAGGACGAACAGTGAGCCGCACACCACCGCGGGGAAAACGCGTCGCACGGGCCTGCCTCCCCTCGACGGGATTGGTCTGTACCTATAAGACACGGTCGGCGTGGCCACATCAAGGGCGCGGACGGCCGTTCGTCGGACCGCCGCCGGCTACGTATGCTGATCCCTGACGCGGCGCGAACTCACCCACCACTCAGGGGAGTTCGCGCCCACGGCGCGGACCGCTGTCGTCGCTGTTCCCGCGCCGGCGAGGGCGGCCGAGCGGCCCGGACCGACCGAGGACCGGGCCCTCGGCCGCGGCATGCGCCCGCCCGGTCCGCCGTGCTCCTTCCGGCCCTCCCAGGTGGACGCGCTGTAGGACGCGCACCAGATTGGGTGAGAGCCCGTCAACGTCTCCCGGGAGAGGGTCCCCCATCGTGCGTGCCCTGCGTGCTTTGCGTGTCCGGTCGCTCGTGCTGGCCGCGGCCGGCGTCGTCGTGCTCGTTCCCGCGATGTGCGCCGCCGCCGACCCGGACCCCACCGCGCCCGCGGTGGGCGAGGGAACCGTGCGGGCCGCCGAGCTCCTCGCGAAGGTGCGCGAATGCGTTCCCGTGTCGAAGGGGCGCTACCGCACCGACGAAGGCACCCGCGCCGAGATCCCCGTCTGCGGGGCGCGGGGCGTCGTCTTCTGGAAGGCCGACATGGACATCGACTGCGACGGCCGCCCCGGGGACCTGTGCAACCGGCGGACCGATCCGCTCTTCTCCGCCGCCACCGCCTACCGGCAGACGGACGGCCGCTACCTGAGCGCCGAGACCCTCCCGTACGTCGTGGTGCCCGCGCCCAGCGGCGTGTGGGACCACCGCGACCAGGGCATCGGCGGCGGGTCGGTGGTCGCCGTGATCTACCGGGACCGGGTCCAGTACGCGGTTGTCGGCGACACCGGCCCCCGCCACATCATCGGCGAGGCCTCGTACGCCACCGCCAAGGCGCTCGGCATCCGAACCGATCCGCGTGACGGCGGGACGGCGTCAGGGGTCACCTACATCGCATTCCGCGACTCCCAGGTGAAGCCCATCGAGGACCACGCGGCCGCTGTGGCGGAGGGCGAGCGGCTGGCCAGGCTGTTCCTGCGGGACGGATGAGCGGCGGCGCCCCCCGACCCCGGCGGACCGCCCGCGGCACCGTCGCCGCCGTGACGGAAGGAGGCTGGCCCCGCGGAGCCCACGCCGGACGGGGAGCCCCCGGGGTGAACCCGAGGGCTCCGGATCCGGGACTTCGGCTCCGGCCCTGGACCTCCGCCCCGGTCAAGGAGCGGCGGGCCTCGGCCGTCCGCCCGTACAGCCCTCGCGCGCCCGCCCCACGACGCGCGGCCTCACTCCATGCGGCCTCACACCATCCGGCCTCACACCATCCGGCCTCACACCATCACGCCTCATGCCCTGCGGATTCATGCCTTGCGGTACGTGTACGCCTCCGCGGCCGCCGCCTCGACGGCCGCGAGGTCCGCTCCCGCCGAGGCCGTGACGACCGCGGCCACCGCGCCTTCGACGAAGGGGGCGTCCACCAGGCGGGTGTTGCCGGGCAGTTCGTCGCCCTCCGCGAGGAGGGCCTTCACCGTGAGCACCGCGCTGCCCAGATCCATGAGGACGGCCACCCCGGCGCCACGGTCCACGGAGGCGGCAGCCGCCGAGATCAGTTCGGCGCTGGTGCCGAGACCGCCGTCCGCCGTACCGCCGGCCGGGGCGACGGGCGCGATCGTGCCGCCGCCCGCGAGCCCCGTCGCCAGTTCGGCGACCGAGGCGGCGACGGCGGCGCTGTGCGAGACGAGCACGATGCCGACGAGCCCGTCCGCGGTGTTCCCCGAGTCACTCACCGGACGCCTCCACGAGTGCTCCGATCAGCAGGGACGACGAGGTGGCGCCGGGATCCTGGTGCCCGATGCTGCGCTCGCCCAGATAACTCGCCCTGCCCTTGCGGGCCTGCAACGGGATCGTGGCGGCGGCGCCCTCCTCCGCGGCGGCGGCCGCGGCGGTGAAGGAGTCGGACAGCGCGTCCACCGCGGGCACCAGCGCGTCGATCATCGTCTTGTCGCCGGGGGCGGCCCCGCCCAGCGCCATGACCGCGTCGACGCCTGCCCGCAGCGCGTCGGTGAACTGTTCCCCGGAGACCTCGGAGGCGTCCCCGAGAGCCTTTCCGGTACGGCGCAGCAGCGTGCCGTACAAAGGCCCCGACGCACCGCCGACCGTGGAGATCAGCTGGCGTCCGGCCAGTTGGAGGACGGCGCCGGGAGTGTCCGGCGCGTCCTTCTCCAGCACGTTCACCACGGCGATGAACCCGCGCTGCAGATTGCTGCCGTGGTCGGCGTCACCGATCGGTGAGTCCAGAGCCGTGAGCCGCTGCGCCTCACGTTCCACCGACGCGGCGGTCGCCGTCATCCAGCGGCGGAAGAAATCGGCGTCGAGCACAGAATCTCCTTGCGTGGTACCAGCGTTGGACGGATGAGATGAGTCGTGGATGTGGCCGCGGTCGTAGCGGTGACCACGTCCGTGGCAGTGGCAGTGGCAGTGGCAGTGGCGGTGGCAGTGGCAGTGGCGGTGGCGGTGGCCGTGGTCACGGCCTGCCGGGCGGCGGGCCGGTTCACACGCCCCAGCGCAGCCCCGGTGTCTTCACCGGCGCGTCCCACAATCGCAGCAGTTCCTCGTCCACCTGACACAGCGTCACCGAGGCGCCGGCCATGTCCAGCGAGGTGACGTAGTTGCCGACCAGCGTGCGCGCGACGGGGATCCCGCGCTCGCCGAGCACCCGCTGCACCTCCGCGCTGAACCCGTACAGCTCCAGGAGGGGCGTCGCGCCCATGCCGTTGACCAGGAGGAGGACGGGGTTGCGCGGATTCATGTCCTCCAGGATCGCGTGCACCGAGAAGTCGGCGATCTCGCGGGAGGTCATCATCGCGCGCCGCTCCCGGCCGGGCTCGCCGTGGATGCCGACGCCCAGTTCCAGTTCCCCGGGCGGCAGGTCGAAGGTCGGGCTGCCCTTGGCCGGCGTGGTGCAGGCACTGAGCGCGACACCGAAGCTCCGGGAGTTCTCGTTGACCTGACGGGCCAGCGACTCCACCCGCTCCAGCGGCGCGCCCTCCTCGGCCGCGGCGCCCGCGATCTTCTCCACGAACAGTGTCGCGCCCGTACCGCGCCGGCCGGCCGTGTAGAGACTGTCGGTGACGGCGACGTCGTCGTTGACCAGCACCTTGGCGATCTGGATGCCCTCGTCCTCGGCGAGTTCGGCCGCCATGTCGAAGTTCAGGACGTCACCGGTGTAGTTCTTCACGATGAACAGCACTCCCGCGCCACTGTTCACGGCGGCGGCGGCCCGCAGCATCTGGTCCGGTACGGGAGAGGTGAAGACCTCGCCCGGACAGGCCGCCGACAGCATTCCGGGACCGACGAAACCGCCGTGCAGGGGCTCGTGACCCGATCCGCCGCCGGAGACCAGCCCCACCTTTCCGGCCAACGGGGCGTCACGCCGTACGATCACGCGGTTCTCGACGTCCACGGTGAGGTCCGGGTGCGCGGCCGCCATACCCCGCAGGGCGTCCGCGACCACCGTCTCCGCCACGTTGATCAGCATCTTCATGGGTACCTCCTGGTGAGCGTAAGAGTGGAGCCCGTGACCTGTGTTCTCGTCCGTTCGTTGGGCGAGGAGAGCGTTCGGTTCCGGCGGTCCGTCGGTGCTGAGGGCTCGTCACTGCGAAGTATCGGTCTTGGAGGGGCGATGGTCACGTGTACCGACACGCTCGGGTCGGTTCGGGTCGTGTACCTGCCGGTTCGGACGCTCCGCCGCCCCCCTCGCCGTCCGGGGCGCGGGTCCCCGCAGAGCACGCGGTAGTGGCGAGGGGTGACACTGCCGTCCCTGTCGTGGCGGACGGCGCGGTGAGGTCGCCGAACCCCCGCGGAATCGCCGGTGAGCGGCAACCGACGGATCCGGCGCTGGATTTCCCTCGTCCTGACGGGTGCACGGGAACGACGAGACGGCAAGGGGCGGGACGGACATGGTGTGGCACGGCGGGCGGGGATGGTACGGCCGGGTACTCGCGGCGGCGGTCGGCGTGACGGCGGTCGCCGTCACCACTTCGGTGTGGAGCGCGCAGGCCGGGCCCGTCGCCGGCCGGCCGGCGCGGGCGGAAGAGGTGGTCCGCCCTTCCTGGCCGAACGCCCAGGGGCCCGCGAGAGTGCCGGTGTCGGTGACCATCACCCATGCCTCGGACCGCGGCGCCCGGGGCGTCAACATCACCATCGACGACGGACCGGACCCGGTCTGGACACCGCGGGTGCTGGAGGTACTGCGGGAGTACGGCGTGAAGGCCACGTTCTGCATGGTGGGAACGCAGGCCCAGGCGCACCCGGACCTGGTCAGGGCGGTCGTGGCGGCCGGGCACCGGCTGTGCGACCACACGGTGTCGCACGACACCACCATGGACACCAAGTCCGAGTCCTACCAGTCGCGGCAGATCCTGGACGCCGAACGCATGATCACCAAGGCGTCCGGGGGAGTCCGGCCGCAGTACTACCGGGCCCCGGGCGGCGCCTTCACGCCGTACAGCCGCAAGCTGGCCGCCTCGCGCGGGATGCGGCCGCTGGGCTGGAACGTCGACTCCAAGGACTTCGAGCGGCCCGGCACCGACGTCCTGGTCGCCACCGTCAAGCAGGAGATCGCCAACGGCCCGACCGTCCTCTTCCACGACGCGGGCGGTGACCGCTCCGAGAGCGTCGAGGCCCTGCGCGAGCTCCTGCCGTGGCTGAGGCGACAGGGGTACTCCTTCGGTTTCCCCGTGCGCTGACCCGAAGGCGTCCGTCAGGACCGGTGCGTCCCCTGGTCGTGAACCCTGAGGGTCCCCCGGTCGCTCTCCCGCAGCGCCCGGCCGATGATCAGACGCTGGATCTGGTTGGTGCCCTCGAAGATCTGCATGACCTTGGCCTCGCGCATGTAGCGCTCGACCGGGAAGTCACGGGTGTACCCCGCGCCCCCCAGCACCTGGACGGCGTCGGTGGTGACCTTCATGGCGTTGTCGGTGGCGATCAGCTTGGCGACGGACGCCTCGCAGCTGAACGGGAGCCCCTGGTCCTTGAGCCGCGCGGCGGCGAGCGTGGTGGCGCGGGAGGCCTGTACGGCCGCGGCCATGTCCGCGAGGACGAAGGCAAGTCCCTGGTGTTCGATGATGGGGCGCCCGAAGGTCTCCCGCTCCCGGGAGTAGCGCAGCGCGTGGTCCAGCGCTCCCTGGGCCAGACCCGTGGCCACCGAGGCGATGCCCAGCCGGCCGCAGTCCAGCCCGGCGAAGGCGATCGCGAGGCCCTGTCCCTCCTCGCCTATCCGGTGCTCCACGGGAACGCGGGCGCTCTCCAGGCGCACCGTGGCGGTGGCCGATCCGGTCAGGCCCATCTTGTGCTCGGGCGGATCGGCGATGACGCCGGGGGTGTCGGCCGGGACGAGGAAGCAGGAAATGGCCCGCGAGCCCGTGTCGGACGTCCGCGCCATGACCGTGTAGAAGTCCGCGTGGCCGCCGTGCGTGGTCCACGCCTTGGCACCGTCGAGCACGTAGTGGTCGCCGTCCCTGACGGCCCGCGTGCGCATCGCCCCGGGGTCGGATCCGGCATGGGCCTCCGACAGGCAGTAGGCGCCGAGCAGCTCGCCGCCGAGCATGCCGGGCAGCCACTTGTCCTTCTGCTCCCGTGTGCCGAACGCGGCGAGGCCGAAGCAGGACAGCGCGTGCACCGAGACGCCGACCGCGACGCTGGCCCACACGGCGGCGATCTCCTCGACGACCTGGAGGTAGACCTCGTACGGCTGGCCGCCACCGCCGTACTCCTCGGCGTACGGCAGGCTCAGCAGGCCGGCCCGGCCGAGGGTGCGGAAGACCTCGCGCGGGAACTTCTCCTCGGCCTCGGCCTCGGCGACGCGAGGGGCGAGCTCCTTCTCGGCGAGCTCGCGGGTCAGGCCGATCAGGTCGACGGCTTCCGGCGAGGGCAGCGTTCGGGTGGCTGGCATGGTGATTCCTCGGTCGCTCGGGGAATTAATGATACGGCGATCGATACAACAGTATCGTTTTTGGTACCGTATGGCCATGCAGTGCAGAGATGGATCCGTCGGCCCGCTCGCGGGGCTGCGCGTCCTGGAACTCGCGGGACTCGGGCCGGCTCCGCACGCGGCCATGGTGCTGGCCGACCTCGGCGCCGACGTGGTGCGGGTCGAACGGCCGTCCGGGCGGGCGCTCAGCCTGGGCGCCCCCGGCGCGACCGACGCCGTGCAGCGTGGCCGCCGGTCGGTCTTCGCCGATCTCAAGGAGACCGCGGGGCGGACGCTGGTGCGAGCGCTGGCGGCGCGGGCCGACGTCCTCATCGAGGGCCTGCGGCCCGGTGTCGCCGAGCGGCTCGGGATCGGCCCGGACGACTGCCGCCGGGCGAACCCGGGGCTCGTCTACGCCCGGATCACCGGCTGGGGCCAGGACGGGCCGCTCGCCCGGGATCCCGGACACGACCTGAACTACATCGGGCTCACCGGTGTCCTGCACGCGATGGGCCGGGGCGACGGCCCGCCGGCCCCGCCGCTGAACCTCGTGGGGGACTTCGGCGGCGGATCCATGCTCCTGGTCGTGGGTGTACTCGCCGCGCTCTGGGAGCGCACCCGGTCGGGCGCCGGGCAGGTCGTCGACGCCGCCATGGTGGACGGGACGGCGCTGCTGGGCCAGATGGCGTACGCGCTGCGCGGCATGGGGGAGTGGTCGGACGAGCGCAGTTCGAACCTTCTCGACGGGGCCGCGCCCTTCTACGACACCTATGTGTGCGGCGACGGCAAGTACGTGGCCGTCGCCGCGCTCGAACCGCAGTTCTTCGCGGCCCTGCTCGACGGGCTGGATCTCGTCCCCGCCGAGCTGCCCGCGCAGGGCGACCGTGACGGGTGGCCGGTGCTGCGGTCCCGGTTCACGGGCAGGTTCACCTCCCGCACGCGCGACGAGTGGGCGGAGCACTTCGCCGGTACGGACGCGTGCGTGACACCCGTGCTCACCTTCGCCGAGGCGGGAGCGCACCCGCACATGGTGGCCCGGCGCACCCTGGTCGAGGTGGACGGCATCCTGCAGGCCGCCCCCGCGCCGCGGTTCTCCCGCACCCCGAACGGACAGCCGTCGGCGCCAGGTGCGGCGGGCGCGGACACCGAGGCGGTGCTCCGTGACTGGGGCGTCGAGTCCTCGCCCCCCGCGGTCCGGTCAGGGTGAGACGGCGTGCACGATGAGCGAGGCCAGCTCCGCGTAGGCCTCCGCGTCGCTCAGCCCGGTGCGCGCGGCCACCTCGCCGCGCTGGATCTCCTGCATGGTGGCGGCCACCACCTCGCCCACGAAGGCGGCGTGGACGTCACGGAACGCGCCCGCGGCGACGCCGTCCGCGATCAACTGCCTGATCCGGGCGGCGGCGAGGCGTGTGTTGGCCTCGTACACCTCACGGGCCGGTTCGAACTCGGCCATGTCGTCGAGGAATCGCCGGGACAGCGGACGCAGCCGCTCGGCGACCGCGTTCAGGTAGACCACCACGCGGTCGGCCGGCGCGGAGGTGTCCGCCACCTGCTTCTCGATGGCGCCGGCCGCCTCCCGGAAGTAGTGCTTGACCGCCTCCCGGACCAACTCCTGCTTGCTTCCCGCGAGTTGGTAGAGCGTCGTCTTCGAGCAACGCAGCCGTTCGGTCAGCTCGTCCAGCGTGAACGACGCGAACCCCTCCGCCGTCAGCAGGACGACGAGCCGTTCGAGGAGATCTGTCTGGCGCGCTGTTCGACGTGTGGACGGCATGACCTCAGCGTAACCGTTCACCCCCGAGGGCCCGGATCCCGGCGGTGAGGGCCGGCCCGGCA
The DNA here is from genome assembly GCF_009498275.1 of Streptomyces fagopyri. NCBI lineage: Bacteria > Bacillati > Actinomycetota > Actinomycetes > Kitasatosporales > Streptomycetaceae > Streptomyces > Streptomyces fagopyri. Next base: position 8,432,400 of record NZ_CP045643.1, read on the forward strand.
CGCTTCCGGCCGAGCCGGGCCGGCTTCCCCGGGGCCTGGCGGGACAGCCCTCAGGGGCGCACCGTGGCCCGCCGTTCCAGGATGTCCAGGGCCCGCTCGGCCCACCGGATGTTCTCCTCCTCGAAGGAACGTCCGCGCATCAGCGTGAGATAGGGACCCACACGTTCCGCGCGGACCAGGAACTCCTCCTCCGTGCGTCCGTCCAGCAACCGCGCGCGCAGTCGTTCGTAGCGGGCCAGCTTGGCGCGCGCCCACTCCAGCCGCTCGGTGATCGCCGCCCGTACCGCCGTGTCGTCGCCCGCGTCGACGGCCTGCACCTTGACCAGCAGCTCGTCCCGGATGGCGGTGGGCTTCGGAGGGTCGGCCGTGAACTCGCGCAGGGCGGCGCGGCCCGCCGCGGTGAGGGAGAAGACCCGTTTGTTAGGGCGCCGCTCCTGCCGTACCAGCCGGGCCTCGATGAGTCCGTCGGACGTCATCCGCTCCAGCTCCCGGTAGAGCTGCTGGGGGGTTGCCATCCAGAAATTGGCCACCGAGGCGTCGAAACCCTTGGCCAGGTCGTACCCCGACGCCTCACCCTCCAGGAGCGCGGCGAGGACCGCGTTGCGCAATGCCATGGGCCAAGGCTAGACGGCATTCACCCCCGCGACTAATCTGTTGCGCACTTATTCAATTAGTTGACTATGAGAGCGGAGACCCAGATGCATCCCTTCCGCAAGGCCGTGGAGGCCGGTGACCTCGCCGCGGTCGAGGAGCTGCTGGCCGACGACGTCGTGTTCACCAGCCCCGTCGCCTTCAAGCCCTACCCGGGCAAGGCGATCACCGCGGCCATCCTGCGCGGCGTCACCCGCGTCTTCACCGACTTCCGCTACGTACGGGAGATCGCGGGTGCCGACGGCCGTGACCACGCGCTGGTCTTCACGGCGAAGGTGGGCGACAAGGAGATCAACGGCTGCGACTTCTTGCACTTCGACGAGGACGGCAGGATCGACGACCTGATGGTCATGGTCCGCCCTCTCTCGGCGGCCCACGCGCTCTCCGAGGCGATGGGCGCGCAGTTCGAGCGGATCTCGCGGGAGGCGGCCGAGGCCACGGGCCGGTGAGCCGCGTCCCCCGGGGCCGACGTCCACGCGGTGTTCGAGGCGACCCCCGGGGGCTACCCGCGTCCGGTGACGACGACGAAGACAGCAACGGCGGCGACGGCGGCGGCGAAGACAGCGGCGAAACGGGCGACCGTACCGGCGTCCGAGCAGGAACCGATCCGCTTCCTGGAGGACCGCTTCGACTGCGCGCAGGCCTGCGTGGAGTGCGCCTGCGCGCTGCGGGCGAGCCGCATGGATCCCGACGGACCCGAGGTGCGGCAACTCGCCCGGCGCATGGGCCTGATGTGCGCCGACGTGTGTGACGCGACCTGCCTCGTCCTGGACGGGCAGGGTCACCGGGGTGAGGCGGGCATCCGTGTCCAGGTCGAGTGGTGCCGGTCCGTCTGCCGCGAGTGCGCGGACGTCTTCGACCGGTGCCTGGGCGCCCAGGTCACCGTGCGGGCCTGCCGTGCGTGCGCGCAGGCCTGCACGGACTTCCTCGCGACGCTGCTACCCGGCTGAGTCGTCGGCTTCCGCCGACCGGGCGAGCGGTCGTCCGACCCGTACGTTCCAGCGCCCGGAGCGGCCGCTGAACTCGGTGGCGGTCAGGGGCGGTACGTCGACCCGCCAGAAGGCCGGCTCCGGGGCGCCCAACACCCGTACCACCAGGGCCCGTACCACCTCCGGCTCCACCACGGCGACGGTCCGTCCCGTCCATCGCGCGGCCGTGTCGAGGCAGCCCTCCACGCGATCGCAGAACGCCCGCACCGACTCCCCGCCGTGCGGCGCCGCGTCGGGATCGGACAGCCACCGGGCCACCGCCTCGGGTTCCCCGGAGCCCACCTCGTCCAGCGTCGCGCCACGCCAACGGCCCACGTCGAGACCGGCCAGCTCCGGTACGTCCAGCACCGCGTCCAGGCCCAGCGCGTCGGCGGTCTCGCGGCACCGCACGCTGGGGGAGACCCACAGCCGCTCCGCGCCGGGGACCGCGCCCGCGGCGGCCCGTGCCATCCGCAGCCCCGCTGCCTCCACCCGGCTCCCTTCGTCGAAGCGGGCCTCCCGCAGCGCCGCGCTGAGCGCGGCTGAGATCAAGATCACTCGGCTCGTCATACGTTCACTCTCGTGCGCTGTCGTGGTCGCCCGTGCCCGAAGTCCCCGCCGGGAGCGGGGAATCCGCCGACGTCGTGCCGCCGCCGGCGCGCAACCGCCTTGCCCCGCCGCGCCCTTGGCCGGGCCCCGCCTTCGCGGTACGGTCTGGATGATATTGACGACGGTTCGGCGGAAGTCCGGTGGGAGTCCGGCACGGTCGCGCCACTGTATGCCCAGCACACGCCACCCCTCCCAGGGGCGGCGGAGGTCGAGCAAGTCAGACCCGCGGCCGTCGTCCTGTGCACCACCGAGACGGGACGCGAGTTCCCCAGGAGGTTCCGCCCCATGGCGCAGTCCGTCGTCCAGCCGACCGCCACTCCCACCGCCGTTCCGGCCAGACTGCCGATCGCGGCGATCGTCCCGTGGGCGGTCTTCTTCGGCATCCTGATGCTGGTCCTGCTCTACTTCGTCGGCGCCGAACAGGGCGCCACCTCCCTCGTGTCCGGCGAGAACGTCCACGAGTGGGTGCACGACGCCCGCCACCTCCTCGGATTCCCCTGCCACTGACGGCGCGGACGGAAGGGGGTGCCCGCCGGGGCGCCCCCTTCTCGCATGTCGCCGCCATTCCCTATTTCTGGAACACGTTCTACGGTGTGCGCCGTCAGGTCCCGCTTTGGGGAGCCAGGAGGCGCCGTGCATCTCGAATACACGCCGGAGCAGCAGCGGTTGCGGACCGAACTGCGCGACTACTTCGCCGAGCTGGTGCCCGACAACGCCTACGCCCGGTACGGCGACCCGGCGGCCCAGAAGCGGTTCTACCGGAAGACGGTCCGCCGGCTCGGCACGGACGGCCGGCTCGGTGTGGGCTGGCCCAAGGAGTACGGCGGCAGCGGGCTCACGCCCATGGAGCAGTTCATCTTCTTCGACGAGGCCGCCCAGGCGGGCGTACCTCTGCCGCTGATGGCGCTCAACACCGTCGGCCCCACGATCATGCGGTTCGGCACCGAGGAGCAGAAGGGGTACTTCCTGCCCCGGATCCTCTCCGGCGAGATCGACTTCGCGATCGGCTACAGCGAGCCCGACGCGGGCACCGATCTGGCCGCGTTGAAGACCAGGGCCGTACGCGAGGGCGACGAGACCACCGGCCACTACACGGTCAACGGGCAGAAGATCTGGACGACGAACGGCGACACCGCCGACTGGGTGTGGCTCGCGGTCCGGACCGACCCGGACGCGCCGCCCCACAAGGGCATCACCATGCTCCTCGTACCGACCTCCGACCCCGGATACTCCTGCACCCTCATCAACACCCTCGCCTCGCACGACACCACCGCCAGCTACTACGAGAACATCCGTGTCCCCGCCTCCCGCCGGGTCGGCGAGGAGAACAAGGGCTGGCGGCTGATCACCAACCAGCTCAACCACGAGCGCGTCACCCTCGCCGCGCACGGCACCATGGCGATCCGCGCCCTGCACGACGTCCAGCGCTGGGCCATGGAGACCAAACTCGCCGACGGCCGCCGGGTCGTCGACCTCCCCTGGGTGCGCCGCCGGCTCGCGCAGACCCACACCCGGCTCGACGCCATGAAGCTCCTGAACTGGCAGATGGTCAACGCCGTCCAGGAGGGCACCCTCACCCCGCAGGACGCCTCCGCGGTCAAGGTGTACGGCTCCGAGGCGCGCCGGGACGCGTACGCCTGGCTCATGGAGATCGTCGCCGCGCCGGGTGTCCTGAAGGAGGGCTCGGCGGGCGCGGTCCTGCACGGCGAACTGGAACGCGGCTACCGGTCGGCGGTGATCTTCACCTTCGGCGGCGGCAACAACGAGATCCAGCGCGAGATCATCTCGTGGATCGGGCTGGGGATGCCACGGGTGCGGCGTTGACGCGCCGGGGGGAGACCCGGCCTCTCACAGTGACCACCGGCAGTACAGGCGCAGACCGGCCGGGTGGGCGCGCCGGGCCAGGCCGGCCAGCGCCTCCAGGGCGCCGGCCGCCGTCCCGGCGTCGACCTGGTCGTGCCGCAGCTCCGCGGTCACGGACCACGACTGGGCGAAGCGCCGCAGGTCGTCCCGGCTCGCGGTGACAAGAGCCGCCACCAGGGTGTCCGACACACTGAACAGGAGCGGGCCGTCGACGCCCGCCCCGTACAACAGCAGCCCGGACCGCGGGCGTTGGCCGGCCTCCTCGTAGCCGCAGTCCGTCGCGATCGCTTCGAGCCGGGCGATGGCGACCACCGGGTCGATCCCCTTCAGAGAGACCACGTCGAGCGCGGCCGGGTCCGGCCCACCGGGCGATCCGGCCACGGCGACGGCGGCTCGGTCGTCGGCGGCGGAGAAGTAGTCGCACAGCGTCATGCCGCCGATTCTGGCACCGACGACTGACAGCCCTCGGCCGGAGCCGTCGGTGACGCTGCCGGTGAAGCCGTCCGTGACCGCCGTCTGTGACCGCTGTCGAGCCGGGCGGGGCCGATGCCGTGGTCGCTCCGCGCCCGGTCGGTCCCGGCGTTGGCACACGTTGCGCGGTGCGCGGTGCGCGGCCCGGCCCGACTCGCGCCAGGCACCGTACAAAGTCGGCAGATAACTCGCCATACTGGACGGGCCAGGGGAGGGTGCGGCGAGCAGCGACGGGGGCGATCGCACGAGATGGCGGAAACCAGGCTGATCCAGGGCCGGTACCGACTGCTCGATCTGATCGGGCGGGGAGGCATGGGCGAGGTGTGGCGCGCCCGTGACGAGTCGCTGGGGCGGCAGGTCGCCGTGAAGTGCCTCAAGCCCGCCGGTCCGCACCGCGACCAGTCCTTCACCGGCGTCCTGCGGGAGAGATTCCGGCGCGAGGCCCGGGTGGCCGCCGCGCTGCAGCACCGCGGGGTGACCGTCGTGCACGACTTCGGCGAGTCCGACGGAGTGCTGTACCTGGTCATGGAGCTGTTGGAGGGGCACAACCTCGGTCAGTTGCTGGAGGTCAACGAGCAGCGCCCGCTTCCGGTCGCCGATGTCGTCGACATCGCCGACCAGGTGTCGGCCGCGCTCGCGTACACCCATCAACAGGGCATCGTGCACCGGGACCTGAAACCGGCGAACATCATGCGGCTCGCCGACGGCACCGTGAAGATCTGCGACTTCGGCATCGCCAGGCTCGGCCACGACATCGGTTTCACGGCGCGGCTGACCGGCACCGGTATCGCGATGGGCACCCCGCACTACATGTCGCCGGAGCAGATCAGCGGTGCCGAGGTGGACCGGCGCAGTGATCTGTACTCCTTCGGATGTGTGCTCTACGAGATCGCCACCGGGGCACCGCCTTTCGACCTCGACGACGCGTGGTCGGTCCTGATCAGCCACCGGGACACCTCTCCCGAGCCGCCTCGCAGGCGCCGGGCCGAACTGCCCGAGTACGTCGAGCGGATCATCCTGGACCTGCTGGCCAAGGAGCCGGAGGAGCGGCCGCAGGACGCCCGCGAACTCGGCCGCCGGATCACCGAGGGCCGTACGACGCCGGTGCACGCGCCCACGGTCGTGTCCCCGGTCCTTCGCCGGCCGGCCCCCGACCAGCGGATCCTGACGTCCTCGCCGCAGCCGCAGCCGCAGCCGCAGCCGCAGGCGAAGGCGCAGTCGTCCCGCGACCCGGTGCTGCCCGCCTGGACGCGGGGCATGACCACCGGCCACAAGGCGACCGGCACCGGGCCGCGGGTCATGCCGCCGGACACGGCGGCCGGGCTCACCGGGGAGTGGACCGTACGCCCCTCGACGACGGACTCCGGGCCGCGGCACGGCACCGAACGGCCCGCGCCGTCACCGGAGTCGCTCACCGACCTGGCGGGGCGGCACCACGCGGGACTCGGCCTGGGCCGGCTCGGCCGGTGGACCGAGGCGGGCGAGGTGCACCGCGCGGTCGCCGCCGAACGGGAGCACGTCCTCGGCCCCGACCACCCCGACACGCTCGCCAGCCGGTACGAGGTCGGCTTCACCCTCAGCCGCACCGGCCGGCCGGCCGACGCGCTGGACGCGTACACGCGGGTCGCCGAGGCCAGGGAACGGGTCCTCGGCCCCGACCACCCCGACACCTTGGCCGCCCGACAGGAAACGGCGTACGTGCTCGGTCAGTTGGGCCGGCACTTCGAGGCGCACCAGGCCTACGCGTCCGTGCTCGCCGCCCGGGAGCGCGCCATGGGCGCCGACCACCCCGACACCCTGCGCTGTCGGCACAACCTCGCCTTCAGCCTGAGCAGGCTGGGCCGTCTGGAGGACTCGTACCGGATGGCGAGCGAGGTCGCGGACGCCCGCGCGCGGGTGCTCGGTCCGGCCCACCCCGACACCCTTCTCACCCGCTACGAAGTCGCCTACGCGCTGGGCCGGCTGGGACACTGGCCGGAGGCGCTGCGCACCTACCAGGAGGTGGCCGAGGCGCGGGCGGGCGCGCTCGGCCCCGACCACCCGGACACGCTCTCCGCCCGCTACGAGGTGGGCATCAGTCTCGGCCGCCTGGGTCGCAGCGCGCAGGCCCTGGAGCTGTACCGCGACCTGATCGGCGACCGCACCAGGGTGCACGGCGCCGCCCACCCCGAGACCCTGCGCGCCCGGCACGGACTCGGCGTCAACCTCGGCCGCATGGGACGCTGGGAAGAGGCGCTCGCCGAGTCCCGCGACGTGTGCGCGATCCGTGAACGGGTCCTCGGCCCCGGCCATCCGGACACCCTCGTCAGCCGCCGCGAGGTCGCCGTCGGACTCGGCTGGCTCGGCCGCTGGGCCGACGCCCTCACCGAGTACCGTGCCGTCGCCGTCGCCCGCGAGCGCCTCCTCGGTGAGGGCCACCCCGACGCACTGGCCGGCCGCAACGACGAGGCGCACTGTCTGGAGCAGCTGGGGCGTGCCCAGGAGGCCGCGGAGCTGTACCGGCGGGTCGCGGCGTCGCGGCAGCAGCGGACGGCCGAGGGACGCTGAGCCTCCCGGACCGACCCCGCCCGCCATCCGGGCGCCCGCCGGCTGCCGCGCACCTCTGGCAGACCTAGATCATCGCGTGCTACCAAGAACCATGCCTGCACACGAGGGATATGACGCCGTGATCGTCGGCGGGGGCCACAACGGACTCGTCGCCGCCGCCTATCTGGCCCGTGCCGGACGCTCCGTCCTGGTGCTGGAGCGCCTGGGGAACACCGGCGGCGCCGCCGTGTCCACCCGGCCGTTCGCCGGGGTCGACGCGCGGCTGTCGCGCTACTCGTACCTGGTCAGCCTGCTGCCCCGGAAGATCGTCCGTGATCTCGGTCTCGACTTCCGGGTCCGCGGGCGCACCGTGTCCTCGTACACGCCCGTCGAACGCGACGGACGGCCCACCGGACTCCTCGTCGGCGGGGGCGAGCGGCGCACCCGCGAGGCGTTCCGGCGGCTGACCGGATCGGACCGCGAGTACGAGGCCTGGCAGCGCTTCTACGGCATGACCGGCCGTGTCGCCCAGCGGGTGTTCCCGACCCTCACCGAACCGCTGCCCACCCGCGACGAGCTGCGGGGCCGGATCGACGACGAGGACGCCTGGCGGGTGCTCTTCGAGGAGCCGGTCGGCGTCGCCGTCGAGGAGAACTTCAGCGACGACCTCGTACGCGGCGTCGTCCTCACCGACGCCCTCATCGGCACCTTCGCGGACGCCCACGACCCCTCGCTGCGCCAGAACCGCTGCTTCCTGTACCACGTGATCGGCGGCGGCACCGGCGCCTGGGACGTCCCGGTCGGCGGCATGGGGGCCCTGACGGACGCGATCGCCGGCGCGGCGCGCGGCGCGGGCGCCGTGATCGCCACCGGCCACGAGGCGATCCGTGTCCAGACCGATGGCCGAAGCGCCGAGGTCACCTACCGGACCGCCGACGGGGAGGGCGTCGTCGGGGCCCGGCACGTCCTGGTGAACGCCTCGCCGCAGGAGCTGGCGGCCCTCACGGGAGACCGGCCGCCGACCCCGGCCGAAGGAGCACAGCTCAAGGTGAACATGCTGCTCAAGCGCCTCCCCAAGCTGCGCGACAGCTCCGTCGACCCGCGCGAGGCGTTCTCCGGAACCTTCCACGTCGCGGAGGGGTACGAGCAGTTGGCGACCGCCCACGCGCAGGCCGCCGCCGGCCGGCTGCCCGCCGCCCCGCCCTCCGAGATCTACTGCCACTCGCTCACCGACCCCAGCATCCTCGGCCCGGAGCTGGTCGACCAGGGTTACCAGACACTCACGCTCTTCGGTCTGCACACGCCCGCCCGGCTCTTCGCGCACGACAACGACGCCGTACGCGCGGAGCTGTTGAAGTCGACCCTGGCGCAACTCGACGCCCAACTCGCCGAACCGCTCGCGGACTGCCTGGCCACCGACGCGGAGGGCCGTCCGTGCATCGAGGCGAAGACCCCGCTCGACCTGGAGCGTGACCTGCGACTGCCCGGCGGGAACATCTTCCACCGCGACCTCGCCTTCCCCTACGTCCAGGAGGGCACGGGCCGTTGGGGCGTCGAGACGGCGCACGCCAACGTCCTGCTGTGCGGGGCGGGCGCGGTGCGCGGCGGCGGGGTGAGCGGGGTCCCGGGGCACAACGCCGCCATGGCCGTGCTGGAGGAGGACGGCCGCCGAGAAAACTGACGGAGCATCAGAAAAGCCCTTCCCTCGGCCGGACGACTGCGGCATCCTGCGGCCATGCAGACGGAGCTGAGCAAGCAACTGGGGCTCGAGCACGCCATCTTCGGCTTCACGCCGTTTCCCGCCGTCGCCGCGGCCATCAGCCGCGCCGGCGGACTCGGCGTGCTCGGCGCGGTCCGCTACACCGCCCCCGACGACCTCAAGCGCGACCTCGACTGGATCGAGGCGAATGTCGGCGGCAGGCCCTACGGCCTGGACGTGGTGATGCCGGCCAAGAAGGTCGAGGGGGTCTCCGAGGCGGACGTCGAGGCGATGATCCCCGAAGGACACCGGCAGTTCGTCACCGACACCCTCGCCAAATACGGCGTGCCCAGCCTCGCCGAGGGGGATGCGGTCGGCTGGCGCATCACGGGCTGGATGGAACAGGTCGCGCGCACCCAGCTCGACGTCGCCTTCGACTATCCGATCAGACTGCTCGCCAACGCGCTGGGCTCGCCCCCCGACGACGTCGTGCGGCGCGCTCACGAGCGAGGAGTGCTCGTCGCGGCCCTCGCGGGCAGCGCCCGGCACGCCCGCAAGCACGCCGCGGCGGGCATCGACGTCGTCGTCGCGCAGGGCTACGAGGCGGGCGGCCACACCGGGGAGATCGCCTCGATGGTGCTCACGCCGGAGGTCGTGGACGCCGTCGGCCCGCTGCCCGTCCTCGCGGCGGGCGGCATCGGCAGCGGACGGCAGGTGGCCGCCGCGCTCAGCCTCGGCGCCCAGGGCGTGTGGCTCGGTTCCCTGTGGCTGACCGTCACCGAGGCCGACCTGCACTCGCCGGCCGTGACCCGCAAGCTGCTGGCCGCCGGGTCCGGCGACACCGTCCGCTCGCGCGCGCTGACCGGGAAACCGGCCCGTCAGCTGCGCACCGAGTGGACCGACGCCTGGGACGACCCGCACGGTCCCGGCACCCTGCCCATGCCCCTGCAGGGGCTGCTGGTGGCCGAGGCGGTCTCCCGCATCCAGAAGTACGAGGTGGAGCCGCTGCTCGGGACGCCCGTCGGGCAGATCGTCGGCCGGATGAACAGCGAACGCAGCGTCCAGGCCGTCTTCGACGACCTCACCCGCGGTTTCGAGCAGGCCGTCGACCGCGTCAACCGGATCGCCGGAAGGAGCGACCGACCGTGACCACCACCCCGCCGTCACCGAACGGCTTCTGGGCCCAGGCCGCCGCCGACCCCGGCCGCACGGTCCTCGTCACCCCGGAAGGGGACGAGTGGACCGCCGGCCGTCTGCACACCGAGGCCAACCGTCTGGTGCACGGGCTGCGCGCCGCCGGCCTCGAACGCGGCGACGCCTTCGCCGTCGTCCTGCCCAACGGCGTGGAGTTCCTCGTCGCCTACCTCGCCGCCTCGCAGGCCGGCCTGTATCTCGTCCCCGTCAACCACCACCTGGTGGGCCCCGAGATCGCCTGGATCGTCTCGGACTCGGGTGCCAAGGTGCTCATCGCCCACGAACGGTTCGCCGACGCGGCCCGTCACGCCGCCGACGAGGCGGACCTGCCGCACGTGTGCCGCTACGCCGTCGGCACGGTCGAGGGATTCCGGCCGTACGCCGAACTCCTCGCCGGACAGGACGGATCGGCGCCCGCAGAGCGCACCCTCGGCTGGGTCATGAACTACACCTCGGGCACCACGGGCCGTCCTCGCGGCATCCGCCGGCCGCTGCCCGGCAAGCTCCCCGAGGAGTCCTACCTCGGCGGATTCCTCGGCATCTTCGGCATCAGACCCTTCGACGACAACGTCCACCTCGTCTGCTCGCCGCTGTACCACACGGCCGTACTCCAGTTCGCGGGTGCCTCCCTGCACATCGGCCACCGGCTGGTGCTGATGGACAAGTGGACGCCCGAGGAGATGCTCCGGGTCATCGACACCCACCGGTGCACCCACACCCACATGGTCCCGACCCAGTTCCACCGGCTGCTGGCGCTCCCCGGGGAAGTCCGGGCCCGCTACGACGTGTCGTCGATGCGGCACGCCATCCACGGCGCCGCCCCCTGCCCCGACCACGTGAAACGGGCCATGATCGAGTGGTGGGGCCACAGCGTCGAGGAGTACTACGCGGCCAGCGAGGGCGGCGGCGCCTTCGCGACCGCCGAGGACTGGCTGAAGAAGCCCGGCACCGTCGGCAGGGCCTGGCCCATCAGCGAACTCGCCGTCTTCGACGACGACGGCAGACGGCTGCCCCCCGGTGAACTCGGCACCGTCTACATGAAGATGAGCACCGGCGGATTCTCGTACCACAAGGACGAGAGCAAGACCAGGAAGAACCGCATCGGCGACTTCTTCACCGTCGGCGACCTCGGCTGCCTCGACGAGGACGGCTATCTCTTCCTCCGCGACCGCAAGATCAACATGATCATCTCAGGTGGCGTCAACATCTACCCGGCCGAGATCGAGGCCGCGCTGCTCGCCCATCCCGCCGTCGCCGACGCGGCGGCCTTCGGCATCCCGCACGACGACTGGGGCGAGGAGGTCAAGGCCGTCGTCGAGCCCGCGCCCGGACACACACCGGGAGCGGACCTCGCCGCGGACGTCCTGCGCCACTGCGCGGAGCGGCTGGCCGGATACAAACGGCCCAAGAGCGTCGACTTCATCGAGTCGATGCCGCGCGACCCCAACGGGAAACTGTACAAACGGCGGCTGCGCGAACCGTACTGGCAGGGCCGCACCCGACCCGTCTGACCCGGCTCTCCTGTGGCCCCCCACCCGCGGGGGACCACAGGGCCCAGGTCAGCGGTGCTCGCGCACCCGGACCACCCGCAGGCCGGGCGAGGACAGGATGTCCTTCCCACAGAACGGTGGGGTCACCCAGCGCCCGCCGGAGAACAGCCGCGTCTGGTCGCCGGAGTGCGGCGAGTTCGGGTTCGACGACTGGGAGTACGTCAGGAGCGTACGGGCGACCGGGCAGGGGCCCCCGTCCCAGCCGACCGCCTGGATGTACGAGGAACCGGTGGTGACCTCGGTGTATCCGCCGGCCGCGGGATCCCACACCGGTTCGACCTTGTTCCACACCCCCAGCGACTCCGTGCCGCCCGGCACCGGGATGCGCTTGCCGCCCCGCACGACGAACTGGTGGTCGCCCAGCGGGGAGTCGAGCGCGATGCCCGCCGTACGCAACTCCGTCACCGTGTCCGCGAGGGCCGTGGCGAACCCCGGAGCCCCCGTGTCGAGCGTGTTCGGGGTGTGCACGGGATCGGCCGCCGAGAACGGGACCTTCCAGAGCTGCGCGGCCGGCACCAGGGCGGTCAGCCTGCGCCAGAAGCGGTCGAAGAACAGCGCCCCTCGGCTGCCCGTGTTCATGGTGTGGTCCCACGCCCCGAGCACGCGGCACGCCCCGCGCACGTCGACGGGACTGCCGTCGCCGCCCGTCGCCCGCCGGCCCGGCAGCGCGGCGCACGCCCGTGCCGCGTCGTCCGCGACGAGGTCGCCCACGGGAGCGCGGTCGGTGAACTGCTGTGCCAGCAGGTCCCGTTCGGTGAGCCCGCCCCTCGCCGCCATCGCCGTGACGTCGTCGATGGCGCCCCGTGTACGGATCGAGCGCGCGGTTCCGATCGTCCCGAACACCCGCTCGTACCCGGTCACCGGCCGGTCCGCGTTGGCCAGCCAGGCACTGTCGTTGGAGTTCTCCGCGTAGGGCGCGTCCCGCAGGACCGGCATCCTCCCGGGCCCGAAGATGCCCGGCTGCACGGCGTCCCGGTCGCTGCCCAGCGCGCACTCGCCGCGTGAGCCGTCGAGGACCGCGACCCCGGACGCCGGGTAGGTGACCTTGCCGAGTGGCGTCGAGCAGCGCCGGGCCAGTTCGTCGGTGATCCGGGGGAGCACCTGTGACTGGGTGAACAACGAGTGACCGCCCGAGTCGGCGGCGATCGTGTTCACCCAGGGCAGTCCCTGGGTGGTCCTGAGGACCGTGAGGATGTCGGCCGTGCTGCGGGCCCTGCTGAAGCCGAGAGAGGTGTCCGAGATCCGCAGGTTGGACGCGTTGGGGTCGTTGAGCGCGTACGCCGTCGTCGTGGTCCAGGGAAGCGGGAGCTGAGTTCCGAGGGAGGTGACGACGGGACCGTAGCGGGTCCACCACTGCGTGCGGGTGACCGGCGGGCCGTCCTGCACCCCGACGGTGACGGCCCGTCTCGTCATCCGCTCCGGTACCCCGTCCACCAGGTACGTCGTCGGATCGGTCGGATCCAGGGTCAGCTGATGGAGGTTGAGGGTGACGCCCGTCGCGACCGTGTGACTCCACGCCACCCGCGCGTTGTACCCGATCGACATCGTCGCCGAGCCCAGCAGTGAACCGCCCGAGACGTCGAGCTCGCCGGGGATCGTCTGCTGCGACTGCCAGAAGCGGCGGCCGCCCTGCCAGGGGTAGTGAGGGTTGCCGAGCAGCAGACCGCGGCCGTTCTCCGTCGTCGCGCCGCTGAACGCGACGGCGTTGGACCCCATGTCGGCGCCGTCGAAGGCATCCCGCGCGGCACGGGCGAAGCTCCGCGCGGACACGTCGGCGCGCGCCGGGGAGGCGACCGTGGACGGGATCGAGGACGAGGGCGCGCCCGGGGAGCGGTCGTGCTCGTGGGCGCGCGTTCGGGCGCGCGGGTGGCGACGGCCGTCGTCGCCGGCGGTCGCGCGCCCGTGATGCCGTCCACCGCGCGGCCCTGGCCGCCGAGCACCGCCAGCGCGAAGTTGCGCGCGGCCACGTCCACCCGGGTCACGGGGCGAACCCAGGCGGCGCCCCGGCAGGCCGGATCGGTGACGCGGTTCTGCGCGAGCCAGGCGTTGTAACCCGCGGCCCACCCGCGCATCAGGTCGCCGACCTGTCGGCTCGGCCCGCTCGGCGCGGGCCGGGCGAGCAGCTTCTCCACCGTGCCCGCCTCCCGGACACCGCGGAAGTACAGGTCGCTGGAGAGGTTCCCGGTCGCCGACGACAGCGAGCCGTCGGGTGCCCCGTCGGGGCCGAAGTAGCGCGAGCGCTCGCCGCGCACGGTCACGAAGCCGTCGGCGAGGGTGCACACCTGGTCGGCGGCCTGCGCCCAGCCGGTGCCGAAACCGAGGTTCGTGTAGTCCTTGGCCAGGATGTGCGGAATGCCGTACTCGGTGTAGCGGATCACGGCGGACAGGCCACCGGCGGACGGACGGGACGGAGGGTGCTGCCGGCCCTGGCCGTCCGCGGCGGCGGCGGCAGGCAGCGCGGCCGTGGCGACGAGCAGGGCGGCGGCCAGGACGGTGAACCGTCCGGGGCGGGTGCGCATCGTGCCTCCCGACATCAGTGAGGGAAGGGGCGGTTGAGCGTAACAACGGCCACAGACGTTTGACCGGGTGTCACCGCGTCCCACGGCAGGGTGCAGCGTCTTCGCGTCAAACGCGCCGGACGCTTGACCGCGCTCACGGACCGGAACGAGGATCACGCCAGAGCGGACGGACGAAGGAGCAGGTCATGACGGCGGGACGAAGCGTCACGGTCGACGGGGTGCTGCGACGCAGTGCCCGGCGGACCCCGGAGCGCGTCGCGGTCCACTACCGCGACCGCTCGTGGACCTACGCCGAACTCGACGAGGCCGTCTCCCGCGCCGCCCAGGCCCTGCGCTCCGCGGGCCTTGAGCCCGGCGACCGCGTCGGCGCCTACGGCCACAACTCGGACGCCTACCTCATCGGCTTCCTCGCCTGCGCCCGGGCCGGACTGGTGCACGTACCGGTCAACCAGAACCTCACCGGTGACGACCTGGCCTACATCGTCGAACAGGCCGGCTGCGGACTCGTCCTGACCGACCCCGATCTGGCCGGAAACCTGCCCGGGGGCACGCGCGTCCTGCCCCTGCGCGACGCCGGCGACTCACTGCTCGCGCGCCTGGCCGACACCCCGCCGTACGACGGTCCCGAGTCGCGCGGGGAGGATCTGACGCAACTGCTGTACACATCGGGCACCACCGCGCTGCCCAAGGGCGCGATGATGACGCACCGCGCGCTGGTGCACGAGTACCTGAGCGCGATCACCGCCCTCGACCTGCAGGCCGGCGACCTGCCCGTGCACGCGCTGCCGCTCTACCACTCGGCGCAGATGCACGTGTTCCTGCTGCCGTATCTCGCCGTCGGCGCCGTGAACGTGATCCTCGACGCGCCCGACGCCGAGAAGATCCTCGACCTGGTCGAGGCGGGACGCGCGGACAGTCTGTTCGCCCCGCCCACCGTGTGGATCGGCCTGTCCAACCGGCCCGACTTCGCGACCCGTGACCTGAGCGGGCTGCGCAAGGCGTACTACGGGGCGTCGATCATGCCGGTGCCGGTCCTGGAGCGACTGCGGGAGCGGCTGCCGAAGCTGGCGTTCTACAACTGCTTCGGACAGAGCGAGATCGGCCCCCTGGCCATGGTCCTCGGCCCGCACGAGCACAAGGGCCGGATGGACTCCTGCGGCCGGCCGGTGCTGTTCGTGGAGGCGCGGGTCGTCGACGAGTCCGGCAAGGACGTGGCCGACGGGGAGCGGGGCGAGATCGTCTACCGCTCACCGCAGTTGTGCGAGGGCTACTGGGAGAGGCCGGAGGAGACGGCCGAGGCCTTCCGGGACGGCTGGTTCCACTCCGGGGACCTCGCGGTGCGGGACGGGGACGGCTTCTTCACCGTCGTGGACCGGGTGAAGGACGTCATCAACTCGGGCGGCGTCCTGGTCGCGTCGCGGCAGGTGGAGGACGCGCTCTACACGCACGACGCGGTCGCCGAGGTGGCGGTGATCGGGCTGCCCGACGAGCGGTGGATCGAGGCGGTCACGGCGGTCGTCGTCGCGCGCGGCGAGATCAGCGGGGACGAACTCGTGGCGCACGCCCGGGAGAAGCTCGCCCACTTCAAGGCGCCCAAGCGGGTGCTGTTCGTGGACGAGCTGCCGCGCAACGCGAGCGGGAAGATCCTCAAGCGGGAACTGAGGGACCGGTTCGCGGCGGAGTCGTAGGCCGCGCCGGAGGGCGGGCGTCCGCCCGAGGCTCCGACGGGCCGGCACCTGCCCGAGGCCGGACGTGGACCGGCGGCCGCCGTGGGACGGCCGCGCGACGGCGGCCGCCCGACGGGACGCTCGTCAGTGCTCCCGCAGGTCGACGATCCGCCTGATCTTCCCCACGGACCGCTCCAGCGACTCGGGTTCGACGACCTCGACGGCGACCGACACCCCGATCCCGTCCTTCACGGCCGCCGTGATGGAGTGCGCGGCCGCGTCGCGCACCTCGGGGGTCGCGCCGGGCCGCGCCTCGGCCCGTACGGTGAGCGCGTCGAGGCGTCCCTCGCGGGTCAGCCGGAGCTGGAAGTGCGGTGCGACGCCCGGGGTGCGCAGCACGATCTCCTCGATCTGTGTCGGGAAGAGGTTGACCCCTCGCAGGATCACCATGTCGTCGCTGCGGCCGGTGACCTTCTCCATCCGGCGGAAGACGCGGGCGGTACCGGGCAGCAGCCGGGTCAGGTCCCGGGTGCGGTAGCGGACGACGGGCATGGCCTCCTTGGTGAGCGAGGTGAACACCAGCTCGCCCTCGGAGCCGTCCGGCAGTACCTCGCCGGTGATCGGGTCGACGATCTCCGGGTAGAAGTGGTCCTCCCAGACGTGCAGCCCGTCCTTGGTCTCCACGCACTCCTGGGCGACGCCCGGGCCGACCACCTCCGACAGGCCGTAGATGTCCACGGCGTCGATGGCGAACCGCTCCTCGATCTCGCGCCGCATCTCCTCGGTCCACGGCTCCGCGCCGAAGACACCCACCCTCAGCGAGGTGCCGCGCGGATCGACACCCTGCCGTTCGAACTCGTCGAGCAGCGTGAGCATGTACGAGGGGGTCACCATGATGACGTCGGGGCGCAGGTCCTGGATGAGCTGGACCTGACGTGCCGTCATACCGCCGGACGCGGGGATCACCGTACAGCCGAGCCGTTCCGCGCCGTAGTGCGCGCCGAGACCGCCGGTGAACAGCCCGTAGCCGTAGGCCACATGCACCTTGTCGCCCGGACGGCCGCCCGCCGCCCGGATCGAACGGGCCACCATGTCCGCCCACATGGAGAGGTCGTTGTCCGTGTAGCCGACGACCGTGGGGCGCCCGGTGGTCCCGCTCGACGCGTGCAGGCGGCGGATCCGCTCGTGGGGCACGGCGAACATCCCGTACGGATAGTTCTCGCGCAGGTCCGCCTTCGTCGTGAACGGGAAGCGCGCCAGGTCCGACAGGGTGCGGCAGTCTTCCGGCCGTACGCCCGCCTTGTCGAAGGACTCCCGGTAGAAGGGCACGTTCTCGTAGGCGTGCCGCAGCGACGCCCGCAGCCGCTCCTCCTGCAACGCCCGCAGCGCGTCGGCGTCCAGCCGCTCTCCCGCGTCCAGCAGATCCTTCGACACCGTGGAATCCGCCATGGGGACTCCTCCCTCACCAACCGTACCAATCCGGGCGACCGATCATTCGGTCGAGCTGTTCGGGATCAGTAATTCAGGCCGGTCCGTCTCGTGCAAGGGGTCTGCGTCCGGTTTCTTCGCGAGCCCCTGCACGGTGTGCGGGAAGTGAGGGCGGTGCGGTGTGCGGGGTGTGCGCGGTGTGAGGGCGGCGCGGGGCTCAGCCGCCGGTCCCCGCCGCCACCGAGCGTGCCCAGCGGTAGTCGGCCTTCCCGCTCGGTGACCGCTGGATGGTGTCCGTGATCACCAACTGGCGGGGGATCTTGTAACCGGCGAGACGGTCCCGTACGTGGGCCTGGATGTCCGCCAGGGACGGCCGGCGCGCACCCTCGCGCAGTTGCACGACCGCCGCCACGTGATTGCCCCACTTCTCGTCCGGTACTCCGGCGACCAGGGCGTCGTACACGTCCGGATGGGACTTGAGGGCCTGCTCGACCTCCTCCGGGTAGACCTTCTCGCCGCCGGTGTTGATGCACTGGGAGCCGCGGCCGAGGACGGTGACGACGCCCTCCTCGTCGACGGTGGCCATGTCGCCGAGCAGGACCCATCGTTCGCCGTCCTTCTGGAAGAAGGTCTCGGCGGTCTTCTTCGGGTCGTTGTAGTAGCCGAGGGGAACATGTCCGCGCTGCGCGATGCGCCCGGGTTCACCCGGGGCGACCGGTTCGTGGGTCGCCGGGTCCACCACCTGGGTACGGGAGTTGACGCGCACCCGGAAGCCCCGGTCGGGTCCCGAGTCGGCCGTGGCGGTGCCGTTGAACCCGGACTCCGAGGAACCGAAGTTGTTGAGCAGCATGACGTTCGGGACCAGCGCCTGGAACTGCGCGCGCACGGTCTCCGACATGATGGCGCCGGAGGACGACACGCTGAACATGGAGGAGCAGTCCGTGTCCTTCATCGGCCCGTTCAGCGCGTCGATCAGCGGTCGCAGCATCGCGTCGCCGACCAGCGACACGCTGGTGACTTTTTCCCGCTCGATCGTCCGCAGGACCTCCTCGGGCACGAACTTGCGGTGGATCACCACCCGTTGTCCGAAGTTGAAGGCGATGAAGGCCGTCAGTGTCGAGGTCCCGTGCATCAGCGGGGGAGTGGGGAAGAACGTGATGCCCGCACCGCCCGCCGCGACCCGTTCGGCGAGTTCCTCCGGCTTCGCGACCGGCTCACCCGTCGGGGCACCGCCGCCCAGACCCGAGAAGAACAGGTC
Source organism: Streptomyces fagopyri (assembly GCF_009498275.1). Taxonomy (NCBI): domain Bacteria; kingdom Bacillati; phylum Actinomycetota; class Actinomycetes; order Kitasatosporales; family Streptomycetaceae; genus Streptomyces; species Streptomyces fagopyri. The sequence continues at coordinate 8,450,803 of NZ_CP045643.1, forward strand.
CTCCTGCCGCCACATGACGCCTTTGGGCATCCCGGTCGTGCCGCCGGTGTAGATGATGAACTGGTCGTCCGCCGAGCGTGCCGGGAAACCCCGCCCGGGAGAACCGGCGGCCTCGGCGTCCGTGAAGTCCACGAAGGCCGCGGTGGGGGCGGGAGCGGAGGCGGGGGCGGTCGGCATACCGGTCGCCGCGGGGTCGTGCGCGGGGGTTCGCACGCGCACGAGGTGGCGCAGCGCGCGGGCCCGCGGGAGTGCCGCCGTCACCCGGTCGGTGAACTCCGCGTCGAAGACGAGGGCCACCAGATCCGCGTCCTGGTAGAGGTAGACCAACTCCTCCTCCACGTAGCGGTAGTTGACGTTGACCGGAACGATCCGCGCCTTGAGGCAGGCCAGCACCGTCTGTACGTACTCGATGCCGTTGTACAGGTGCAGTCCCAGGTGTTCGCCGGGGCGTACGCCGCTGTCGATGAGGTGGTGGGCGATGCGGTTCGCGGCCGAGTCCAGTTGCGCGTACGTCAGCCGGCGCTCCGCGCCCGTGCCGGGATGGTCGAGGTGGACCAGCGCCTCGCGGTCGGGGACCACGTCGACGACCGACTCGAACAGGTCGGCAAGGTTGTACTCCACCGTTCCTCCTGACGCCGAACGTCCGGGGCCGCCCCTCGGCTCGACGGTCATCAGAGCAAAGCCCGCCACAACTGGGAAGGGCCCGCGCAGAAGAAATCTGACTGCCTGTCAGAAAACCCTTGTACTGACACCACGCCTCCTGCAACCTGTTCTCGTTCCTGCGACGGGAGGACGGCAATGGGTGGGACGGAACACCTCACCGTGCGGCGCGAAGGCGCCACGCTGGTGCTCACGCTCAACAGGCCCGAGGCCAAGAACGCGCTCTCGCTGCCGATGCTGGTCGGCCTGTACGACGGCTGGACCGAGGCCGACGCCGACGACGCGATCCGCTCGATCGTGCTCACCGGTGCGGGCGGTTCCTTCTGCGCCGGAATGGACCTCAAGGCGCTGGCCGGAAAGGGCATGGAGGGCGAGCGGTACCGGGACCGGCTGAAAGCCGACCCCGATCTCCACTGGAAGGCGATGCTGCGCCACCACCGCCCCCGCAAACCGGTGATCGCCGCCGTCGAGGGACCCTGCGTCGCGGGCGGCACCGAGATCCTCCAGGGCACCGACATCCGGGTCGCGGGCGAGTCGGCGCTCTTCGGTCTCTTCGAGGTCAGGCGCGGACTGTTCCCGATCGGCGGCTCCACCGTCCGGCTGCCACGCCAGATCCCTCGCACGCACGCCCTCGAAATGCTCCTGACGGGGCGTTCCTACTCGGCAGGCGAAGCCGCCCGCATCGGTCTCGTCGGGCACGTCGTACCGGACGGAACCGCGCTCGCCGAGGCCCTGGAGATCGCCGAACGGGTCAACGCCTGCGGACCGCTCGCCGTCGAGGCCGTCAAGGCCTCCGTGTACGAGACCGCCGAGATGACCGAGACCGAGGGCCTCGCCGCCGAACTCACGCGCGGCTGGCCGGTCTTCGACACCGCCGACGCCAAGGAGGGCACCCGTGCCTTCGCCGAGAAGCGCCCGCCCGTCTACCGGCGCGCCTGAGCTCCCGCCCGGGCGCGCCTGACCTCCGAAGGAGACATCCGGGATGCCCGAAGTCCTCAAAGCCCCCCTCGTCGTCGAGTTCCCCTTCACCCGCTCGCTCGGTCCCGTGCAGAGCGCGTTCCTCACCGGTCTGCGCGAGCGGGTGGTCCTCGGCGTACGGACCACCGACGGCAGGACGCTCGTCCCGCCCGTCGAGTACGACCCCGTCACCGCCGACGAACTGAGCGACCTGGTCGAGGTCGCCCCCACCGGTACGGTCACCACTTGGGCCTGGAACCACGCCCCGCGCCGGGGCCAGCCCCTCGACACGCCCTTCGCCTGGGTCCTGGTCCGGCTCGACGGCGCCGACACGGCCCTGCTGCACGCCCTCGACGCGCCCGGTCCCGACGCCGTCCGCACCGGCATGCGGGTACGCGTCCGCTGGGCGGAGGAACGCTCCGGGGCCGTCACGGACATCGCCTGCTTCGAACCGTACGACGGCGATCCGGACGAACCCGGTGGCCACGACGGCCGGTTCGCCGACATGGTGACCGGCATCGTCGCCCCCGCCCGTCTCGACTACGTGTACTCACCCGGCCGGGCCCAGAGCGCCTACATCGAGGCCCTCGCCGAACGGCGCACCGTGGGGGAGCGCTGCCCGTCCTGCCGCAAGGTGTACGTCCCGCCCCGCGGAGCGTGCCCCACCTGCGGGGTGGCCACCGAGGAACGCGTCGAGGTGGGACCGCGCGGCACCGTCACCACGTACTGCATCGTCAACATCAAGGCCAGGAACCTCGACATCGAAGTGCCCTACGTCTACGCCCACATCGCCCTCGACGGCGCGGACCTCGCGCTGCACGGCCGGATCGGCGGCATCCCCTACGACCAGGTGCGGATGGGGCTGCGGGTGGAACCGGTGTGGACACCGGACAGCCGTCACCCCGACCACTACCGGCCGGCCGGCGAACCCGACGCGGACTACGAGACGTACAAGGAGCTGTTGTAGATGCGGCCCATCAGGGACGTCGCCGTGATCGCCTTCGGGCAGACCGACCACCGGCGCACCAGCGACGACCTCTCCGAGGTGGAGATGCTCATGCCGGTCCTGCACGAGGTGCTGGACCGGACCGGTCTGAAGACCAGCGACATCGACTTCACCTGCTCCGGTTCGACCGACTACCTGGCGGGCCGCGCCTTCTCCTTCACCATGGCCCTCGACGGGGTGGGCGCCTGGCCGCCGATCTCCGAGTCGCACGTGGAGATGGACGGGGCGTGGGCACTGTACGAGGCCTGGACGAAGCTCCTGACCGGCGACGCCGACACCGCGCTCGTGTACGCGTACGGGAAGTCGTCACCCGGATCCGTACGGGACGTCCTGACCCGGCAGCTCGACCCGTACTACGTCGCGCCCCTGTGGCCCGACTCGGTCGCGCTCGCCGCACTCCAGGCCAGGGCGCTCATCGACGCGGGCGACACCGACGAACCCGCCCTCGCCGGTGTCGCGTCCCGCAGCCGCGCCTCGGCGGCCGCCAACTCCCACGCGCAGCTGCGGAGTCCGGTCGACCAGGGCGACTACGTCGTACGTCCGCTGCGGACCGGTGACTGCCCGCCGGTCGGGGACGGCGCCGCCGCGGTGATCCTCGCGGCCGGGGAACGGGCCCGTGAACTGTGCGAGCGGCCCGCCTGGATCCGAGGCATCGACCACCGGATCGAGGCCCACAGTCTCGGCGTGCGCGATCTGACCGACTCCCCGTCCACCCGCCTCGCCGCCGAGCGGGCCGGGGCCTTCGACCGGCCCGTGGACACCGCGGAACTGCACGCGCCCTTCACCTCGCAGGAGGTGGTCCTGCGCAAGGCCCTGCGGCTCGCCGACGACGTGGACGTCAACCCCTCCGGCGGAGCGCTCGCGGCCAACCCGGTCATGGTTGCCGGTCTCGTCCGCATCGGAGAGGCCGCCGCGCGCATCCACCGGGGCACCTCCGACCGGGCACTCGCCCACGCCACCTCCGGGCCCTGCCTCCAGCAGAACCTGGTCGCCGTACTCGAAGGGGATCCGCGATGAGCAAGGAGCCCGTGGCCGTCGTAGGCGTCGGCCAGACCAAACACGTGGCGGCGCGGCGGGACGTGTCGATCGCCGGCCTGGTCCGCGAGGCGGCCCGGCGGGCCCTGGCGGACGCGGAGCTGACATGGGCCGACATCGACGCCGTCGTCATCGGCAAGGCGCCGGACTTCTTCGAGGGCGTCATGATGCCGGAGCTGTACCTCGCCGACGCGCTCGGCGCCGTCGGCAAGCCGATGCTGCGCGTGCACACGGCCGGCTCCGTCGGCGGCTCGACCGCACTGGTCGCCACCAACCTCGTCGCCGGCCGCGTCCACGGCACCGTCCTGACCCTGGCCTACGAGAAGCAGTCCGAGTCGAACGCCATGTGGGGCCTGTCCCTGCCGATCCCCTTCCAGCAGCCGCTGCTGGCCGGAGCGGGCGGCTTCTTCGCGCCGCACGTACGCGCGTACATGCGGCGCACGGGCGCGCCCGACACCGTCGGCTCCCTGGTCGCGTACAAGGACCGCCGCAACGCGCTCAAGAACCCCTACGCGCACCTGCACGAGCACGACATCACCCTGGAGAAGGTCCAGGCCTCCCCGATGCTCTGGGACCCGATCCGCTACTCGGAGACCTGCCCGTCCTCGGACGGCGCCTGCGCCATGATCCTCACCGACCGCGCGGGCGCGGCCCGTTCACCGCGTCCGCCCGCGTGGCTGCACGGCGGCGCGATGCGCAGCGAACCCACCCTGTTCGCCGGCAAGGACTGCGTCTCGCCGCGGGCGGGCAAGGACTGCGCGGCCGACGTCTACCGGCAGGCGGGCATCGCGGACCCGCGCCGGGACATCGACGCGGTGGAAATGTACGTACCTTTCTCCTGGTACGAACCCATGTGGCTGGAGAACCTCGGCTTCGCCGACGAGGGCGAGGGGTGGAAACTCACGGAATCCGGGGTGACCGAGCTCGACGGGGACCTGCCCGTCAACATGTCGGGCGGCGTACTCTCCACCAATCCGATCGGCGCCTCCGGGATGATCCGCTTCGCGGAAGCGGCGCTCCAGGTCCGCGGACAGGCGGGAGAACACCAGGTGGAAGGGGCTCGCAGGGTGCTGGGGCACGCCTACGGAGGCGGCTCCCAGTTCTTCTCGATGTGGCTCGTCGGGGCCGAGCCGCCCAGCTCCTGAAACCGTCCCCCTCACGTGGCCTGTCCGCCACCGGAACCGGTCGCTAGGCTGGCCGCGGACGACGAACCGGGAGGAGCACGGACGTGGCCGAGAGCACCATCGAGCAACACCCGCTCGCGGGCTGGGACAAGCCTGAGCTGGACCTGAGCAACGCCGAATGGCAGTCCAGCAGCCGAGGGCGAGGTGACGTCCAGATCGCCTTTGTCGAGGGCTTCATCGCGATGCGCAACAGCGGCCGCGCCGAGAGCCCTTCCTTGATCTTCACGCCCGCCGAGTGGGGCGCGTTCGTGTCGGGAGCCCGCGAGGGCGAGTTCGACCTGACCTGAGCCGACGCCTCGCACGAGGAGAAGGAACACGCGAGCGGTGACCCCGTCCCCGGGCCGGTACCGAGCCCTGCCGGACCCGGGAGGGGCCGGCACCCGCGCCCGGCCGAAAACGACTGTCGCCGGCGAACGGCTGTTCCCCGCGCGGCCCTTCGGCTGGGCGCGCCCGCACAGGGAACGACGCACTCCGGCGTGCCGAAACGGTGCGCGGGAGGCCCGTCACCGCCACCGGCACGGGAACTCGCCCGGCGCCAAGCGCGATTGACCGAAAGATCCGCTTGTCAGCGACCGGAAGGGCTCCCTGGAAGGCGCCATCGGCGTACGCTGAGGTGCCTGGAGGTCACGGTGCGCACCCGCTCCCCGCGCAGGACGCACCACCGTGACCAGGGGGTGGAGGATGGGACAGCGCAGCGTACGCAGCAGAAGGACGCTCTTCGAACGGGAGAGTGAACTCGCGTCCGTCGAGGAGGCGTTGAGCGAGCTCACCGGTCTGCGCAAGGACGGCTCCGAAGGACCCGAGCGGCCCCGCGGCGCGCTCCTCGCCTTCGCCGGACGCGCCGGGATCGGCAAGACGACGCTGCTCGCCGAGGTGCGGCGGCGCTCCGCGGCCAAGGGCTGCACCGTGCTGTCCGCCCGCGGCGGCGAGCAGGAACAGGGCGTCGCCTTCCACGTCGCCCGTCAGCTCCTGCAACCGCATCTCGCCGGGTTCGCGGAGGCCGAACTCCGGGCCTCGCTCGGGAGCTGGTACGCCATCGTCGGACCCGCGCTCGGCCTGTGCGCAGCCTCCGAGGGAGCCCCGCCCGACCAGCAGGGTCTGCGGGCCGGCCTCGACTGGGTCCTCACCCACCTCGCCGTGCAGCGCGCCCCGATGGTGCTCGTCCTCGACGACGCGCACTGGGCCGACCCCGAGTCGCTCAGCTGGCTGGCCGCCTTCGCACCGCGCGCCGAGGAACTCCCGCTGCTGCTCGTCGTCGGCTACCGTCCCGACGAACTCCCGGACCACGCCGAGTCGTTCAGGGTCCTGCCGGGGCGCGCGGGACAGCGCCCCGTCGACCTCGAACCGCTCAGCGCCGCCGCCGTCGCACGGCTGGTGCGCGAGGACCTCGGCGCCCAGGCCGACGACGCGTTCTGCCGGGAATGCTGGGCGGTCACCGCGGGCAACCCCTTCGAGGCGGTGGAACTGACCGCGAAGGTGCGCGACCGCGGACTCGTCCCGACGGAGGCCGGCGCGCACCTGCTGCGCGACCTCGCCGCCGCCGTCAAGGGCAGCGGCCTGATCGCCCGCCTCGAACGCCTGGGCACGTCCACCGTCCGCTTCGCCTGGGCCTGTGCGGTGCTCGGCACGGAGATCTCCCCGGCCCTGGCCGCCGCCGTCGCCGGACTCGGCTCGGAGGAGGCCGCCGACGCGGCGGACGCGCTGCGCGGCGCCCGTATCCTCACCGGCGCCGACACCCTGGAGTTCGTGCACCCGCTGGTCGCCACCGCCGTCTACCGGGCCATCCCCGGCGGTGTCCGCGTGGCCCTGCACGGCCAGGCCGCGTGGTGCGTGATCAACGAGGGTCTCGGACCCTCCGCCGCCGCCCGCCATCTCATGGAGAGCCACCCCGACGGCGACGTCTGGGTCGTCCAGCAGCTGCGCGCCGCCGCCCGTGAGACCCAGCGCGCCGGCGCCCCGGACGCGGCCCGCCGCTACCTCGCCCGCGCGCTGCGCGAACCGCCGCCGTTCGAGGAGCGCGCGGCCGTTCTGTACGAATTGGGCTGCGCCTCCCTGCTCACCGAACCGGCGACCACCGTCAACCACCTCAGGGCCGCCCTCGAGGAACCCATCACCGACCCCGAGCTGCGCCACCACGTCGTCTACCGGCTCTCCCAGGTCCTCGCCCACAGCGACCGGCTCGCCGAGGCGTCCGAGACGCTCGCCCGGGAGAGCCGGATGGCCGCGGACGCCCGGGTACGACTGCGCATGCAGTCCGAGCAGTTCATGTGGGACGCGTTCCGGGCCGACGAACCCGACTCGCCCGCCCGCTCGCGCCGCCTGACGCGCCTCGCCGACCGGCTGACCGGCCGCGACCTCACCGAGCGCTATGTCATCGGCCTGCGCGCCTGGGACGCCACGCTGCGCGGCGAACCCGCCCACATCGCCCTGGAGCACGCCGAACGCGCCCTCGCCGGCGGACTGGGCTGGGCGGAGGCTGACCGCGGCTTCGAAGTGCCCATCCTGGTCGCCCTCACCTTCATGTACGCGGACCGCCCGGGCCGCACCGAGGAACTGTTCGCCGCCGGCATCGCCGACTTCGAGAGCCAGGGCTGGCACGGCGCCCACCTCTCCTTCGGCTACACGATCCTCGCGTACGTCCGCTACCGCCGCGGCCGGCTCGCCGAGGCCGAGGACTTCGTCCGCGCCGGCCTGCGGCTCGCCGAGCGCGTCGGGCCCGGCACCCCCGTCCACTGGTACGCCGTCGCCACCCTCGTCGAGATCCTGCTGGCCCGCGGCCGGGTCGACGAGGCCACGCGGACCGCCGAGGAGTACGCGTTCGGGGCACCCTTCCCGGCCGCCGTGACCTTCCCCGACGCGCAGATCGTGTACGGCCAACTGCTGCTCGCCCGCGGCCTCACCAAGGAGGCCGCCGCCGAGCTGGCGTCGGCCGGCCGCCGCCTCGACCCACGCGGCATCCGCAACCCCTCCTGGTGCCCGTGGCAGCTCCACCTCGCCCGCGCCGAGAGCCACGACGCACCGGAGCGCGCCGTCGCCACCGCGCTCGAAGCGGTGCAGCGCGCCCGCCAGTACGGCGCACCCTCGGCGATCGGCCAGGCACTGCGGGCCGCCGCCGAGGTCTCCTCGGGCTCGAACCGCGTCAAACTGCTCGAAGAATCCGTGAGCCACCTGGAGCGCTCCCCGGCCGCCTACGAACTCGCGTGCGCGCTGGTCGCCCTGGGCACCGAACTGCGCCGCTCGGGCCGCCCCAAGGAGGCCGCCGAACACCTGTACCGAGGGCTCGACGCGGCCGTCCAGTGCGGTGCCGACGGGCTCGTCGAAGAGGCCCGTGACGAGCTGGCGGCCGCCGGGCTGCGCCCGCGCAGACTGCACAGCACCGAGACGGACACCCTCACCGCCCGGGAACGCGCGGCGGCCGTGCTCACCGCACGGGGGCGCACCGCGGACCAGGTCGCCGAGGAACTGCACGTCGACGAGCAGTCCGTCGTCCGGCTGCTGTCGGCGGTCTACCGGAAGGTGGGCACGGACCGTTCGGGCCTCGTGGCGGCGCTCGGCGTGTCGACCGGATAGCCCCGCGCGGCAGGCGCCCCCGGGACCCGGGCGGCGGCCGGACACGTACCATTGCGGCATGTCCTTCCTCCGCCGCCGCAGCGCCACGCCCGCCGGTCCCGACTTCGACGTTCTGGCCATGGATCCGGGCGACTGGCCGGGCAATCTCGGCGCGGGCCTGCTGCCCGCACCCGACGGCAGCTGCCAGGGTGTCTTCCTGCGCTACGACCTCTTCGGCGGGCGCGGCCCGGCGATGATCATCGGCAATCTGCCCGAGGGTTCGCCGGCCCGGGAGGTCGAGGAGGGAGAGATCCCGTTCGAGGTCGCCCAGCTCCTCCTGGCGCTGGAGAACGACGAGGAGGTCACCGTCACCGGTGTCGAGGACATGCCGGTGATGCAGGGTGACAACCTCCTCATCGTGCGCCGTCTCAAGCTCTCCGAGACCCGGATCTCCTGCGTGCAGTTCGACCGCAGCGACAACGTCCTGGTGACCATCGCCGCCTGGGACCGTCCCATCACCGACGACCTGTACGCGCTGCTCAAGCCGCTGCCGCCGGAGCTCTTCCAGCAGGGCTGAACCGGCCGCGCTCAGCCGGCGGGACGCCAGCCCAGTGCGGGACCGAGCCCGCGGGCGATGTCCGTGAGGATCTGGACGTAGTCCTCGTGCGCGAAGGTGAAGGGGAGCGCGAACGCGACCTCGTCGACCTCACGGAACGCGGCGTGGGCGTAGAGCCGTTCGGCGATCTCCTCGGAGGTGCCGACCAGATCGGGCGCGAACATCATCCGGGCCGGTCCCTGCGGGGTCGCGGTACGCGGTGTGCGCCCCTCGGCGTACTCCTCGTACTTCTTGCGCTGCTCGGGCGTGGCGCTGTCCGTGGGGATCACGACGAGGCCCTGGGAGACGCGGGCGCGGTCGCCGTCGGGGTGGTGGGCACGGAAGGTCCGGATGTGCGACAGCTGCACCTCGGCGAAGTCCTCCGACTCCTCGGCCTTGACGACACTGCTGGTCAGGAGATTCATACCGTGCTCTCCCGCCCACCGTGCCGACCGCAGTCCGCCGGCTCCGTACCACATGCGGCGGCCCAGGCCGGGTGCCTGCGGCTGGACGCGGTCGGAGAACACCTCGAAGCCCTCGACGCCGCTGAAGTCGGTGGCCGGTGTGCCGCGCACGAAGTCCAGCAGCCGCTCCACGCGGCCGTGGCCGAAGTCCTCCGCCTCCGCGGTGTCGGGGTAGAGCGCGTGCTTGACCTGGTCGAAGTGCATCGGCGGGCCGACACTGACGCCCGGATTGAGACGGCCCCCGGACAGCAGGTCGACGGTCGCCAGGTCCTCGGCCAGGCGCAGGGGGTTCTCCCAGCCCACCGGGATGACAGCGGTGCCGAGCTCGATCCGGCTGGTGCGCTGCGACGCCGCGGCCAGGACGGCGACGGGGGAGGAGATGCCGTACTGCAGGTGCCGGTGACGCACCCACGCGCTGTCGAAGCCCAGCCGCTCTCCCAGCTCGATGATCTCCAGCGTCGACTCGTGGCCCCGCCGCGGGTCGGCCTCGTCGAACAACCCGATGGTCAGGAAGCCCAGCTTCCGCAGGGGGGTCGAGGTCTCTGGCACGGGGTTCCTCCATCGTCGACGGCGTCTCTGTCGAACGCCAGTTCCCTACGAAAGCGGCCGGCGATCATCAGAGCAACACGGGGGTCGGGGCGAGGAATTCCGCCGGCCGGACGCAGCGAGGGAACGGGGGCCGGATCCGCCGTGCACGGATCCGGCCCCCGGGGCGAACGTCGCCCGGCGCGGTTCTAGGAGTGCGAGCGCGTCACGTCCACATCCGCCGCCCGTACGAACTCGACGCGGTGCCCGAACTGGATCTCGTAGTACATGTCCTTGCCGGTCACGACCTTGTGCGAGGTCGTGTCGAAGGTCGGCGAGTAGAAGTACTCGCCCGGCACCTTGTCGCCTACGACGTACTTCTGGCCCGCGAGGAGCTTGTACGACAGCGGGGACACCGCCTGGACCGGGACGCCCGCCGGGTACGCCCCCTTCTCCGGATAGGCCCGTCCGTACACCGGGATGTCCGTGAGACCCGCCCTGGGCGTCACGACCTGCCCCGTCGTGCTCACCGCCGTCGGGTGGGCCTTGGGGTTCTTGAACCAGGCCTTCTGGCCCAGGTACCAGATCGCCGTCCAGTCCCCGTCACGGTCGGCGACCGCGTACTGCTGACCGGTGGAGACACGCGAACCCACGTCGTTCACGTCGATGGTCGAGTCGCCGCCGCCCGGCCGCAGCCCGATGTCCTTGATCAGCGGTGAGCTGTCGGACGGCAGGCTGTGGAGGCGCACCTCGCTGGAACCGTGGGCCGGGCAGGCCTGACCGCTGGTGACGCACCCCGTGTACTGCGGCTGGTTCTCCGCGAAGACCGGCAGCACCATGACCAGGTCGCCGCCCGCCTTCTTCCGGTCGTACAGCGGGTGGTCGAGGAGCGCGAAGTAGTGCTCCCAGTCCCAGTAGGGACCCGGGTCCGTGTGCATCCCCGGGATCGTGGACGTCGTCGGGCCGGGAACGTTGTTGTGACCCAGGATGTGCTGCCGGTCCAGGGGAACGCCGTACTTCTTGGCGAGGTACTTCACCAGCCGGGCCGACGCCCGGTACATCTCCTCCGTGTACCAGGCGTCCGGCGAGGCGAGGAAACCCTCGTGCTCCAGGCCGATCGACTTGGCGTTGACGTACCAGTTGCCCGCGTGCCAGGCCACGTCCTTGCCCTTCACATGCTGGGCGATGTGCCCGTCGGTCGAGCGCAGCGTGTAGTTCCACGACACATAGGTGGGGTCCTGGACGAGGTTGATCACGCCGTTCCAGGCGCCCTCCGTGTCGTGGATGACGATGTACTTGATGCTCTGCGACGTGGGCCGGTTCCCGAGGTCGTGGTTGCCGTAGTCGCCGTCGCCGAACTCCGCGTAGGGGGCCGGGATCCACTCGCAGGACACGGTCGTGGGGCACTCCGTGCCGGCCGCGGAGACCGTCCGCAGCCCGGCCCGCCGCAGCTGCGCCCGGTCGGGGCCGATGCCCGGCTGGGGGGCGAGGGCGATCCGCTGCCCGGAGTCCGTGGTGCGCTCGGCACCCGCGCGGATCACCGCGTAGACGTCGTCGGCGTACGCCGCCGCGGTCGCGCTGTCGTCCGCGCCCGAGAAGCGTGCCACCGCGGCGTACCAGTCGGCCGCGTTCTCGCTCAGCGGCTCGGCGAGGTCCTTCTGCGCGGCGGCCAGCAGCGCGGCGCCGCCCTCGACGTTCGCGGCGGCGTCCGAGCGCAGGCGTTCGGCCGGCAGCCCGGTGAGTTCGGCCGCCTTCGTCAAGGTCTTGAGACGCGCGGGCAGTTGGGAGTTCTCCGGGACTTTCCTGGTGGGGACGACGGCCGCGCGGGAGCTGTCGCCGCGAGCGTCCTCGGTGCCCGCGCCTTGGTGCGGGGCCCCGGCCAGCGCCGTCCTGGCGTCGGTGAGGTGCATGGGGCCGTAGCCGCCGGTGACGCTGGGCGCACCGGCGTGCGCGTCCCACCGTGACTGCAGATAGGAGACGCCCAGGAGGACGCTCACCGGCACGTGGTACTCGGCGGCGGCGCCGGCGAAGGCCTGCTGAAGCCGCGCGGTGGAGACCTGGCCGGCGCCGGCCGCCGGGGCCGCGCCGAGCAGCGGGAACATCAGCGCCGCCGAGACGAGGGCGCCCGCGGCTCCGCGGGCGCGTCTGTGCCCGGCGGTGGCCTCGGGGTCGTTGGCAGATGCTCGCAATGCAGCCTCCTGGGACGGTCGGGCGCGGTGGGGCGTGCGGGGCCGAACGAGGTCAGTCGTATCGGCTCCCCGACGATCCGTCAATCATGCCCAGGGGTTGCTGATTTCCCATGTCAACGCGGGTCGGAAGGGTTTTCGTGGCGACGGCGCGGCGGCCTGCGAGGCGTCAGTGGAGTGGACCAGTGGCTCGATCGGGTGAAGTTCCCGAAGGAAATGCGTGCACCGGCACGGGCGCGTGTCATGCGGCCCCACCGCCACCGCCACCGCCACCGCCACCGCCACCGCCACCGCCACCGCCGGCGCCGGTGCGCACGGGTCGTCCGGTGCGCGGCCTCACGGTTACGGGGATTCCGGTACGGAGCTTCGGGTGTCCACGCCGAAGGTCCGCGGTGCGCCGTTGATTCCGGCACACCGCGGACCTTCGTCCCCCGCGGCCCCTCAGTGGTGCCGACGGCCCCTCAGCGCGTGCCGACCGCCGCCCGTACGGCCCGGCGGGCCATCTGGCAGTCGTCGTGCAGCCTCCGCAGCAGCAGCCGTTGCTCCTCGCCGGACGGCACGGCGCCCGGGTGGGCCGGCCCCGGGACGACCGGGATCGCGTCGTGCATCGAACGCTGCACCGCTGTCTCGTACGTACGGATCTCACGGGTCAGTACGAGCATCAGGTTCACCAGGAAGGCGTCACGTGCCGCCGGTCCCGCGGACTGTGCGAGCTGACTGATCTGACGGCGCGCCACGGGAGCGTCACCGAGGACCGCCCACAGCGTCGCCAGGTCGTAGCCCGGCAGGTACCAGCCCGCGTACTCCCAGTCCACCAGCACTGGACCGGCCGGTGAGAGCAGGATGTTCGACAGCAGGGCGTCTCCGTGGCAGAACTGGCCCATGCCCTGACGGCCCGCCGAGTGGGCGATGCCGTGCAGCAGCTTCTGCAGATCGCCCATGTCCCGGTCCGTGAGCAGACCCAGGTCATGGAAACGGGAGATGCGCTCGGCGTAGTCCAGCGGGGCGTCGAACGTCCCCGCCGGGGGCCGCCACGCGTTCAGCCGGCAGACCGCGCCCAGCGCCGCGCGGATGTCCGCGCGGGGCGGCGCCTCGGCCGGGTGCCGCTGGAGCGCGGCCACCCTGCCCGGCATCCGCTCGATCACCAGGGTGCAGTTGTCCGGGTCCGCCGCGATCAGCCGGGGCACTCGGACGGGCGGGCGGTGCCGCACGAACGAGCGGTATGCGGCTATTTCGTGCCTGATCCGCTCGGCCCAGAGGGGAGAGTGGTCCAGTAAACACTTGGCGACGGCCGTACTGCGCCCGGTCGTACCGACCAGGAGCACGGAGCGCCCGCTGCGGCGCAGAACCTGGACCGGGGCGAACTCGGGACAGATCCGGTGCACCGACGCGATCGCCGTGCGCAGTTGCGCGCCCTGAGGGCCGGACAAGTCGAGTCTCCCGCTGAGCGGTTGGGTGCCGATCCCCGGAACGCGCCGTGTCCTGGCGGCTCCGAGCATGGGGGCCGCCGGCCGCGCGGGGTCGAGGTAGGGGCCGCTGCCCGCCGGACGGGGATGCAGCGGCCGGGGCGGAGCGGACACGGAGGACGATGCTGTGTACATGGGCGAAACAGATCCCTTCGTGTGCCTGCAAGTTGCCGCGCCGCCCGTCCCGGCGATCCGGGTACACCCTGGGGGAATGTCCCTGGCAACCGGGTCGGGGTGGCGCATTCCTACCTGACACCGGGTGCCCAGTGGCACACCATCTGGCGCACCCTGGCGAACCCTGGCGAATAGTCGCTCAGCAACTGACAGAGGGTTACTGTCAACTCAGCCGAGAACCTGGGGGCTTGATGTGAACGGACAACCCAACGCTCGTCTGTCGGACCTGTTCGGCCTCGCCGGCTGGTCCAAGGGCGAACTCGCGAGGCTGGTCAACAGACAGGCGGCGGCCATGGGCCACCCCCAGCTGGCGACCGACACCTCACGGGTCCGGCGCTGGATCGACGTGGGGGAGATCCCGCGCGATCCGGTTCCCCGGGTGCTGGCGGCTCTGTTCACCGAGCGTCTCGGCCGTGTCGTGACCATCGAGGACCTCGGTCTGGTCCGGCACGGGCGTGTGGGGAAACGGCCGGGCGGCGGGAATGCGGAACATCCCGACGGAGTGCCGTGGGCGCCCGAGCGGACTGCTGCGGTCCTCACCGAATTCACGGGAATGGACCTCATGCTCAACCGACGCGGCTTGGTGGGCGCGGGTGCCGCGCTCGCCGCGGGATCCGCACTCAGCAGTGCCATGCACGATTGGCTGCACACCGATCCGGCCCTGGCGGCCGACGTCCCTGACCTCGACAATCCCCTGCACGCCGACCCCGCTGGGTTCGACCGCTACGAGGCCGCCCCCATCGGGTCGCAGGAGATCGAGGAACTGGAGCGCTCGGTCGAGGTGTTCCGGGCCTGGGACGCGGCCCGCGGCGGCGGGCTGCAACGCAAGGCCGTGGTGGGCCAGCTCAACGAGGTGGGAGGCATCCTCTCCTACCGGCATCCCGACCATCTTCAGCGGCGCCTGTGGGGCGTCGCCGCCAATCTCGCCGTCCTCGCGGGCTGGATGTCGCACGACGTCGGCCTGGAGCCCACGGCACAGAAGTACTTCGTCATCGCCGCCCACGCGGCGCGGGAGGGCGGTGACCGGCCCCGTGCCGGGGAGGCGCTCTCCCGCGCCGCGCGTCAGATGGTCCACCTGGGCCGTCCGGACGACGCCCTGGACCTGATGAAGCTCGCCAAGTCGGGCTCGGGGTCGGAGATGCTGCCGCGCACCCGGGCCATGCTCTACACCATCGAGGCCTGGGCACAGGCGTCGCTGGGCAAGGGGCAGGCCATGCGGCGCACCCTGGGCGAGGCGGAGGACCTCTTCGTCTCCGACCGGGGTGACGTGCCACCGCCGAGCTGGATGCAGATGTTCGACGAGGCGGACATGCACGGCATGCAGGCCCTGGCCTACCGGACGCTCGCGGAGCACGACGCGGCCGCGGCGGCCACGGCGCAGCGTCACGCCAAGGAGGCACTGCACCTGCGGGACAACGGACGGCAGCGGTCACAGATCTTCGACTGGCTGTCACTGGCGTCGGCGTGCTTCATCGCCGACGATCCCGAACAGGCGGACCGCTATGCCCGGCTGGCACTGGTGTCGATGGGGGCGAACTCCTCCCACCGCACCTGGGACCGGCTGCGCGAGATGTACCGGCTGACCGCTCAGTACTCCAGCTATCCGAAGATCCACGAACTGCGTGAGGAGATCCAACTCGCCCTTCCCAAGCCGGTGCCGAGGCCGAGGCGTGAGGGAGACGCACAGGTCTGAGACCGCCTGTGCGAGGAGATGCGGTGGGGTCGTCCCGTGGGCCGGGCGCGGTGTCCGGTGTGGCCGGCGGGAGTTCAGCCGCCGATCCTGGCGACGAGCACGCAGGCGTCGTCCTCGCGTCGGGTCTCGCCGAACTCCTCGACAACCATCCGTACGCAGTCCTGGGCCGTGTCGGCTCCGTCGAAGAGCGGGGCCAGGTCGAACAGCCTCTGGACGGCCGCCGCCCCGTGGGCCCGGGGGACCAGTCCGTCGGTGCGCAGGAGCAGCACGTCGCCGTCCTCCAGGGTCTCTTCGGCCTGCCCGTAGGCGGCACCCGAGGTCGCGCCGAGCAGCACGCCGTGCGGTGCCGTCAATATGCGCCCCGTCCCGTTGCGGAACAGCAAGGGGGCGGGGTGTCCCGCCTGCGCCCAGGTGAGGGTGCGGGTCTCGGGCCGGTACCGGCAGCAGACGGCGCTGCCGAGGACCGGCTGCGCCGAGACGTCGACCAACCGGTCGAGCAGGGACATGAGCCGACCCGGTTGGGTGCCCGCCATGGCCATGCCGCGCAGGGCGCCCAGCAGCATGGCCATGCCGGAGGCGACGGCGACGCCGTGCCCGGTCAGGTCGCCGATGCTCAGCAGGGTCTCGCCGTCCGGCAGTTCCAGCGCGTCGTACCAGTCTCCGCCGATCAGCGGGGCGGCCGAGGAGGGGAGGTGATGGGCCGCCAGGTCCAGTGTCCCGGGACCCTGTCGGGCGAACCGCAGGCTGGCGTGGAACGGCGGCAGGACCGCCTCCTGCAACTCGGCGGCGAGCCGGTGCTCGTTCTGCGCGAAGCGCCGGTCGTGCCGCAGTGATTCCCGGGTCTCGCTCACCGTCCGCTGGCTGCGGCGCAGTTCGCTGACGTCGCGCAGCACCGCCCACATCGCCGCGGTACTGCCGTCGGTGTCGAGCACGGGCTCACCCATGATGTGCACGGTCCGTACGCCGCCGTCCGGGCGCACGACGCGGAACTCTCCGTCGATCGGCTTCGCGTCGATGAGGCAGTCGGTGACCATCGCCGTCAGCATCGGCCGGTCCTCGTCGAGCACCAGTGACGGCAGCTCGTCGAGGCTGAGCGGGGGGGCGGCGGGGTCGCGGCCCAGGATCTGGTACAGCTCCCCGGACCAACTGGCCGCGTCCGTCAGCAGGTTCCACTCGGCGCTGCCGACCCGGCTGAGCAAGGAGCCTTCTCCGGTCGCGGCGGGCGCGGCGGCGGGTTCGACGGGCGCCGGCGGGGGACCGTCCCGCAACTGCGCCAGGTGCTCGTCCAGGTCGTTGAGCTGATGCATCGCCAGGTCGCACAGTGCGCGCTGCCAGCGTCCCTGGGCGTCCGCGCCGTCGACGGGCGCGTCACGTCGTACGGCGTCCATCTCGCCGCGCAGTCGCCGCGTCTGCGAGATCAGCGCGTCGACGGCGCCGCGCCGGGGCGGCTGCGCGGCGGGGCGGTCCGCAGAGAGATGGGGTGGCATGACGCACTCCGATGAGGGGACGGTACGACCAGAGCTGGGCGGTAGGACCGTTACGACTGTTGCACAGCCCGCGACGCCCTGTAAGGGATTTGGCAACACACGATCCGGTGGTGCTTCTGGCATATGCCGCAGTCCATTGGGAGGGGTCGGCCAGGACCGATGAGGTACGCGCTCCGCTTGCCCAAGTCGTAGAGGGTGTACGTGACTTGACAGTTCGCGACGCTGGCCTGCGCCCTTTCTCAGTCTAGTGTTCGAGGGTCATGTGTGCGGGTCCTGTCCAGGGCATGTTCGGATTCAGAGGCCGCGGGTGAACTCCCCCACCTCCGCCTCGTAGAGAGGTCCTGGGTCGATGCCCATGGAGGCGAAATTGTCCTCGATCTCCAGGCTCACCAGACCGTGCAGATGAGCCCAGAGCATCATGGTCCGTGAGGCGACCGCCGGGGGGACGTCCTCGACTCCGCGGCGCTCCATCCACTCCCGGACCTGGACGCGTGCGCCCTCGGGAACGGCCGTGTCCGGCGCCGCCGGCGCGTTCGCCACGTTCAGGACGACGTTCATCGCCCGCTGGGCCGCCTCGACCAGGCGGTCGGAGTGGGCGTCGTACCCCTTGAAGGGGGCCCGGAACAGGAGCCGGTAGCGGTGCGGTTCGGTCCGGGCCCAGGCGCGGTAGGCCCGCACGACCGAGGCCAGGCGTTCGGTGTCGTCCCCGGCGGGGGCGTCGGCGGCGTGGGCGAGAGCGGCCGCCAGCGCCGAGTAGGCGTCGACGACCAGCTCGGTGAGCAGGCTGTCCCGGTTGGCGAAGTAGCGGTAGAGCGCCGGGCCGGTCATGCCCAGCTGTTTGGCGACGGCGTTGAGGGACAGCGCCTCCGGGCCGCCGTCGGCCAGCTGGCGCAGCGCCGCCGCCTTCACCTCCTCCCGTACCTGCGCGCGGAACCGATCGCGCGGGCCCGGTCCGGTCCGGCTCTCCGTGGTCACGTCATCGCCTCTTCTGTCACTCGTCGGAATGGGACTTGACGTACCCAGTGTAGAGGGGCAAGCTTTAGTTAGAACCTATAACGCAAGCATGACTCTCTAACGAAAATTCCGCCGAGCAGAGGAGCCGACCGACATGGACACCCACACCACCGCGAACCTGGTGACCGAAGTCGTCCTGCCGGGTGTCGTGGAGCCCTCCGGCCTGCGGATCCGGACGCGTCCCGCGCCGGAGCCGGCGGCCGGTGAGGTCCTCCTCGCGCTGGAGGCCTCCGGGGTCTCGTTCGCCGAGCAGCAGATGCGCCGCGGTAAGTACTACGACCAGCCGGCCTTCCCCTTCGTGCCCGGGTACGACCTCGTCGGTGTCGTCCTGCGGGCCGGCGCGGGCGTCGACGCGTCGCTGGTGGGCCGGCGTTTCGCGGCGCTGACCAAGGTGGGCGGCTGGGCCAGCCGCGTCGTGCTGCCCGTCACCGACCTGGTGGAGGTGCCCGGCGGGCTCGACCCCGCCGACGCCGAGACGGTCGTCGTCAACGGCATCACCGCCTGGCAGATGCTGCACCGCGTCGCCAGGGTCCGGGCAGGCGGAACCGTGCTCGTGCACGGGGCGAACGGCGGAGTGGGTTCCACCCTGGTCCAGCTCGCCGCCCACGCCGGAATCCGGGTCATCGGCACCGCGTCGCCCCGCCACCACGACGCGGTCCGCGCGCTCGGCGCCACGCCGCTCGACTACCGGGCCACCGATCTGCCCGCCCGCGTACGCGAGTTGGCGCCAGATGGCGTCGACGCGGTCTTCGACCACGTCGGCGGTGACGGCATCGTCGACTCCTTCCGGCTGCTGACCCGCGGCGGCACGCTCGTGTCGTACGGCACCGCCTCGACCCGGGACGTCGCCGGCTCCTCCAGACTGCCGGTGCTCAAGCTCGTCGGCCGGCTCCTCCTCTGGAAGGCGCTGCCCAACGGCCGGCGCACGCACTTCTACAACATCTGGGCGGGCAAGCGCCGTGCCGCCGCCTTCCAGGAGCGGTTGCGCACCGACCTCGGGCAGGTGTTCACGCTGCTCGCCCAGGGCGCGATCACCGCGCAGGTCGCGGCCCGCGTCCCGCTCGGCCGGGCCGCGGAAGCCGTCCGCCTCGCCGAGTCCGGCACCGTCACCGGCAAGGTGGTCCTCGTCCCGGACCCCCTGCCCCACCCGGAGGCGTGAGGAGCGGACAGCCCGCCGGTCCGGCGACCCGGCGCCCGTGGGGTGCCGGCCGGAAATCCACGGCCGGCCGTCATGGTTCGGCCGCTGTTCACCCGCAACTCACCAGCCGGGTACGGCACTCGGCGAACAGCGCGGGCACGCTGACGCGCGGTGTGCCGCAAGGGCACTCCGGTGAGGAGGGCGGGTCAATGACACCGATCAGCCGAAGAGGTTTCGTGGGGCTCGGGGCATCCGTGGCGGCCGGCACCGCGCTGGGCCTCGGCCCGCGTCCTGCGGTGGCGGCCGGCACGGCGAGCGGCACCATCACCGACGTACGGCACGTCGTGATCCTCATGCAGGAGAACCGGAGTTTCGACCATTACTTCGGCCGTCTCAAGGGCGTCCGCGGATTCGGCGACCGTAGCGGCATCACGCTGTCCGGCGGGTATCCCGTCTTCAACCAGCCCAACGGCGTCGGCCGGCAGTACCCGTGGAAACTGAGCTCGACACCGGCCGCCGGCGGCAAGGACGGCGAGACCCTCGCGCAGTGCAACGGCGATCTCCCGCACTCCTGGACCTCCCAGCACTCCGCGTGGAACAAGGGACGCCTCGACACCTGGGTCTCGGGTGTCGGCAGCGTCCGTTCGCTCGGCTACCTGGACCGCACCGACATCCCCTTCCACTACGCGCTCGCCGACGCCTACACGATCTGCGACGCCTACTTCTGTTCCGCGCTGAGCGCCACCGGGCCCAACCGCACCTACCTCTGGTCCGGCAAGATCGACGCGTCCAGCTACGACGGCGGCGACGAGTCGGGCCTGACCTGGCAGAACTACGCGGAGGCGCTCCAGACGGCCGGAGTGACCTGGAAGGTGTACCAGAACGCGCAGGACAACTACGGCGACAACGCCTGCGCCTACTTCAAGAAGTTCGCCGCGGCCAAGGCCGGTGACCCCCTCTACGACCGGGGCATGGCCTCCGTGCCGCGCGCCACCGGCTCCACACCCGACGACATCGCCGCCGCCATCAGGTCCGACGTCCTCGCGGGCGCCCTTCCGCAGGTGTCCTGGGTGGTCGCCGACCAGGCCTCCTCCGAGCACCCGTACGCCCCGCCCGGGGACGGCGCCCACTTCGTCGACCTCGTGTACAAGGCCCTCGCCGCCGATCCGGACGTCTTCGACTCCACCGTCCTCTTCCTCAACTACGACGAGAACGACGGCTTCTTCGACCACGTGCCGCCGCCGGTCCCGCCCGCGAACACGGCGGGGGAGTTCCTCGGGACAACTCCCCACGGTCTCGGATTCCGCGTCCCGATGGTGGTCGTCTCGCCCTGGACGCGCGGCGGCTGGGTGTCGTCGGAGGTCTTCGACCACACGTCCGTGCTGCGCTTCCTGGAGACCTGGACGACCTCGCTGGGCAGACCCGCCGCCTGCCCGAACATCAGCGCCTGGCGACGCAAGGTCACCGGCGACCTGACCGGCGTCTTCGACTTCGCCCACCCCGTGTACGGCGCCGTCGCGCTGCCCGCCACGCGCGTCATCGGTACCGCCACCTGCGGTCCCCTGCCCAACCCGGTCCCCACCACCAACTCCCTGCCCGTCCAGGAGCCCGGCACCCGGCCCGCCCGCGCTCTGCCCTACCAGCCGAACGGCTACCTGGACCATCTGGAGTTCGGTGCGAGCGGCCGGGTCCTCGCCTGGTTCGCCATGGCCAACCAGGGCACCCCGGCCAGGAGCGCCGCGCACTTCTCGATCCACCCGAACGCCTACCGCGACACCACGCCCTGGCCGTACACCGTCGACGCGGGCGGCACCGCCTCCGACTACTTCAACATCGGTGCGGGGTACGGCGACGGGAAGTACGACCTGACCATGACCGGGCCCAACCGCTTCCTGCGCCGGTTCAGGGGAGACGCGACCCAGGCGGGCAAGTCGGCCGAGGTGAGCACCCGTTACGCCACCGAGCCCGGGACCGGGAGGACGGCCGTCTACTTCAGGATGGCCAACTCCTCCGCCTCGGCCGTGCGGTTCACCATCACCGCGAACCAGTACCGCGGCGACGGGCCGTGGACGTACACCGTCGCCGCGGGCGGCTGGACCGAGGACTACTTCAACGCGGTCGCGTACCAGGACGGCTGGTACGACTTCACGCTCACCGTCGACTCGGACGCGAGCTGGTCACGCCGGTTCACCGGACACATCGAGACGGGCGCCGCGAGTGTCAGCGGCTGATCACGCGTAGAGGGCCGGGCGCGCGGCGAGTTCGACGGCCACCCGGCCGCCGCTCTCCAGCGCCCGGACACCCGCCTCGGCCACCGCCGACGCGGCGTACCCGTCCCAGACGCCGGGCCCGGTCACCCGGCCCTCACGGGTGGCGTCCACCCAGGCCTGCACCTCGCGGTCGTAGGCGTCGGCGAACCGCACCAGGTAGTCCTGCGCTACCTCCTGGTGCGCGCCGCCCGCCGTCGTCACCCGCATCGCGTCCTCGTCCCCGATCCGCGCGCTCCCGGACTCGCAGACCGCCTCGCAGCGCACCTGGTAGCCGAACCCGGTGTTGACGAAGACCTCCACGTCGACGAGGGCGCCCTCCGCGGTCTCGAACAGAACGAACTGGGGGTCGAGGAGGTCCGCCGGCGCGTGCGTCGAAGGCCGCGGACGCAGCACCGTCACCGCCGTGAGTTCCTGGCCGAGCAGCCAGCGGGCCGCGTCGATCTCGTGCGAGACGGAACTGTTCACCACCATCGCCGAGGTGAAGCCGGGCGGGGAGGAGACGTTGCGGTGCGTGCAGTGGAGCATCAGCGGACGTCCCAGCCGCCCGCTGTCCAGGAGCGCCTTCAGGCGGACGTACTCGGGGTCGTACCGGCGCATGAAGCCGACCTGTGCAAGCCGCCGCCCGAGCCGTGCCTCGGCCTCCACCACCCGCAGCGCGCCGGCCGACTCCGGCACCATGGGCTTCTCGCACAGGACCGGCAGTCCGCGCTCGAAAGCCGCCAGCAGCGCCTCCTCGTGAGCGGGCCCGGGGGAGGCGACCAGCACGGCCCGCACGCCGGGCGCGTCCAGGGCCGCCGACACCTCGGTGTGCACCGAGACACCGTCGATCCCGGCGACCGCGTCCTCGGCCCGCCCGGTGTCGGGATCGGCCACCGCCGCCACCCGGGCTCCGTTCACCACTCGGTCGATTCGCCGTATGTGGTCGGCTCCCATGTGGCCCGCCCCGAGGACCGCCACACCCAACAACTCGCTCACGTGCTCACCTCTCGGACCGACAGTTCTCCTGGAGATTGTCGGCCGGAGAGATCAGTAGCGCAGCACCCCGGCGATGCCTTTCGCGTCACCCAGACTGCCGTCGGGGACGAATCGGACCTCGGCGCCGGTCTCCAGACACTGTTCGACGATCTCGTCGACGATGTCCTCGCGGGCGTCCAGGTCACCGCTCTCGGCCGGGACCAGGTGGTCTCCGCCGTCGCGGACCGTCTCGCGGTAGTTCTCCTCCACGGCGAGCAGCCGGACCCGGGCCTGCGACGCGTTCTGCCACACCTCGTCGACCCCGGCGGCGAACTCCTTGCGGCCGCGGGCCGATTCGAGCTCGCGGGCCACGGCCTCGGTGCTCCTCCGCTCCTCCGCGCCGACCAGCGGGCGGACCGCCTGCCACACGGCCTCGGGCGTGCCGTGCGCGAGGCCGCCGTGCTGGAGGTGCCAGGCGTCCTTCGTGACGGTTCCGACCTCGTCGAGGAGCGACAGCGCGGCGGTCTCACCGGTGATGTACAGCGGGCGGTCCTGCTCGCGCAGGACGGCGCTCATCGCGGTGTCGGCCTCGCGCAGGAAGTTGCGGGCCCGCTCGGCGCGGAAGGTGCTGGCCAGGTCACCGACACGCTCCTGGCGCTCCGCGTCCGGGTCCTCCAGGCTGCGGGTCAGCGGGAAGCCGTCGGTGTGCTCCTCGGTGACCCGGTCGCCGCCGCCGTTCCACAGCGTCACCCGGTCGGCCGAGACCGAGAGCACCCAGAACGGCCGCTCGGAGGAGTGGGCGGCGACCAGGTTGCGGGTCAGGAAGGTGTCCGAGAGCACGACGCGCTCGGGGACCCGGCGGGCCAGTGACCACACCTGGTGCTCGCCGGGCGCCGCGAAGATCGCCAGACCTTCCTCGGCGTGGGCCAGGTCGACCTCGGAGAGGGCCTGGTCCAGCTGCTGGACCAGTTCGGTGCGGCGCTCCCGGGTGACCGCCGGATCGGACTCGATCTGCTTCTTGGCCTCGGCCACGACATTGCGCAGCCGCACCGGATCCTGGGCGTTGTCCGGTTCGCGGCGGTGCGTAGGCGTCAGCACGGACACCGCGGGGTAGGGCCGCGGCCGGCGCAGTTCGGAGAGGGTTGCGGGACTCAGCGCATGCTCCATATGAGCACCATAGGACTGATTCGCTTATCGGGCATTTGGGGTAATTGGTTGCTAGTGTCGCTCGGGTCGCCCGGCATGCTTCCGACACCGCCGTAGGACCCCCATGACGCAGCCTGAGACGCCCGTGAACGAGGGCGGCACGGACACCGAGGCGCCCGTCGGCGCCGGGCCGGCGCCGGCCTTGGAGCCGACGCCCACCACGATGGTCGTCGGCTCCAAGGTCGTCGCCCGCGTCTACTCGCCGCCCTCCCGCTCCACCCGGGAGACGGGACTCGCGGGAACCCTGATCGCCCGGCCCGTGGCCGGCACGGGGAGGCTGCCGGTCGCCCGGGCCGTGGCGGGTGCCGGGACGGGGACGCCCACCCGTGCCGTGACCGGGTCCGGGAAGCTGAGGCTCGCCTTCGTCTTCCGGTGGATCGCCGTGCGCGGGCCCCGACCCGGACGCGGGCGACCGCGCGGTGTTCGCCGAGGACCTCGCCGGCGGCGACCGCGCGGGCTCCCTCGTCCAACGGGTCGAGGAGACCCCGCCGGCGACCGTCCTCGCGTCCCTCGGGGCGGAGGGCGCGAGCGCGTGCTGCCGGCACGGCCGTCGCCGTGAGGGCGTCGGCCGCGCGACCGCCGTCGGGAGTGCCGCCCCGGCCGTACGCCGGACCCCCTTCCAGTCGTCTCCAGTCGTCGTCCCGCGACGGGATCCCCCTTCGAACCGTCGTCCCGCGATCCGGGGAAAGGCAGACCGTGACCAGTCAGGACAGCACGAACCGTCCGGCGTACGGCGTCCACTCCGAGGTCGGCCGGCTGCGCAAGGTGCTGGTCTGCGCGCCGGGTCTGGCGCACCGACGGCTCACCCCCACCAACTCCGGCGACCTGCTCTTCGACGACGTCATGTGGGTGGAGAACGCCCAGCGCGACCACGCGGACTTCGTGAACAAGCTCCGGGGGCGCGGGGTCGACGTCGTCGAACTGCACGACCTCCTCGCGCGGACGATGGCACTGCCCGCGGCCCGGGACTGGCTCCTGGACCGGAAGATCACCCCGAACGAGGTCGGCGTCGGTCTCGTCGACGGCACCCGGGCGTTCCTCGAGTCGCTCGAACCGGCCCCGCTCGCCGAGTTCCTGATCGGCGGCCTGGCCACCGCCGACCTGCCGGACGACTTCCGCTCCGGCTACCTCGCCCTGGCCCGCGGGTCGACGGGCGGCCGCGAGTACCTGATGCCGCCGCTGCCCAACACCCTGTACACCCGTGACACGACGTGCTGGCTGTACGGCGGCCTCACGCTCAACCCGCTCTACTGGCCCGCCCGGCACGACGAGACCCTGCTGATGAAGGCCGTCTACACCTTCCACCCGGACTTCGCGGGCTCCACGGTGTGGTGGGGCGACCCCGAACGGGACTGGCGGCAGGCCACGTTCGAGGGCGGCGACATCATGCCCGTGGGCAACGGCGTGGTGCTCATGGGCATGAGCGAGCGCACCTCCCGGCAGGCGATCACCCAGGTCGCCGCCGCGCTCTTCGCGAACGGCGCGGCCGAGCACGTCATCGTGGCGGGCCTGCCCAGACTCCGCTCCGCGATGCACCTCGACACCGTGTTCACCTTCGCCGACCGCGACCTGGTCACGCTCTACCCGGCCATCATGGAGGCGGTCCGCACCTTCTCCCTCCGCCCGGCCGACCGGGCCCCCGGCATCGAACTCACCGACGAGGGTTCACGTCCCTTCACCGAGGTCGTCGCCAAGGCCCTCGGGCTGTCCGAACTGCGCGTCGTCGAGACCGGCGGTGACGTCTACGCCTCCGAGCGGCAGCAGTGGGACAGCGGGAACAACGCGGTCGCCCTCGAACCGGGTGTGGTCGTCACCTACGACCGCAACACCCAGACCAACACGCTGCTGCGGGAGGCCGGTGTCGAGGTCATCACCATCGTGGGCGCCGAACTGGGGCGGGGGCGCGGCGGAGGCCACTGCATGACCTGTCCGATCGCGCGGGACCCGGTGGAGTTCTGATGGCCGGGTCAGAAGGTGTCGGGATCCGCCGCCGCCCAGTCCCGCTCCCAGGACGCCGGCGCCTCGGCGAGCAGAACCCCGGGCTCCAGCCACTCGTAGAGCTCCGCGTACGAGCGCA
This sequence comes from Streptomyces fagopyri, assembly GCF_009498275.1. Lineage (NCBI taxonomy): Bacteria > Bacillati > Actinomycetota > Actinomycetes > Kitasatosporales > Streptomycetaceae > Streptomyces > Streptomyces fagopyri. The sequence goes on from NZ_CP045643.1 coordinate 8,476,443, forward strand.
CGGTCGTCGCGTCCGTACGCCGCAGCAGTTGGCGGGGGGTGAGCTCGGCGGGATCGCGTACGCCCATCGCGGCCATGATCCGGGTGGCGCTGCGGACCGTGGCCCGCTGGTAGCGATGCACCCGTACGGACTTGTCGGCCACGTCAAGGACACGGACGCGGCGCGGATCCTGGGTCGTGATGCCGGTCGGGCAGGTGTTCGTGTGACAGCGCTGCGCCTGGCGGCAGCCGAGGGCGAACAGCATCGCGCGCGCCGCGTTCGTGTAGTCGGCGCCCTGGAGCAGCCGGGTGACGAGGTCCGCGCCGGTCGCGATTCTGCCGCTCGCGCCGACGCGCACGCGGTCGCGCAGGCCGGTGCCGACCAACGCGTTGTGCACCGTGATCAGGCCCTCGGTGAGCGGTGTTCCGAGCCGGCCGGAGAACTCCGGGGGCGCGGCCCCGCTGCCGCCCTCCGACCCGTCGACCACGATGAAGTCGGGCGTGACCCCTTCCGCGAGCATCGCCTTGCACACGGCGAGGAACGCGCGGCGCGAACCGACGCAGAGCTTGAGACCGGTCGGCTTGCCGCCCGCCGCCCGCCGCATCCGGGCGATGAACGCCACGAGTTCGCGGGGGGTCGAGAAAGCCTGGTGGCACGGCGGCGAGAGCACGGTCCGTCCCGCCGTGACGCCCCGCACCCGGGCGATCTCGGCGCTCACCTTCGCGCCGGGCAACACCCCGCCGACGCCCGGATGCGCGCCCTGGGACAGCTTGAGCGACACGCACCTGACCTCCGGCAGTGCCGCCTTGTCCGCGAACTCCCTCTCCTCGAAGCCTCCTTCGGCCGTCCGGCAGCCGAAGTACCCGGTGCCGATCTCCCAGACCAGATCGCCGCCGCCGCGCAGGTGATGATCCGACAGGCCGCCCTCGCCGGTGTCGTGCGCGAAACCGCCCAGCGCCGCGGCCCTGTTGAGCGCGAGGACCGCGTTCGCGGACAGCGCTCCGAAGCTCATCGCCGAGACGTTCAGCAGGGCCATGTCGTACGGCTGGGTGCAGTCGGGACCCCCGACACGGATCACGGGTGGTCTCTCCGGCGCCTCGACCGGGCTCATCGAGGGCACCAGCGACTCGTACCCCGCGCCGTACACGTCCCGCTCGGTGCCGAACGGTTCCGGTGCCTCGGCGCCGGCGGCCCGCGCATGGACGAGGTCGCGCAGCGCACGGTCGTACGGACGCCCGTCCTGGTTCCGCTCGACGACGTGGCGCTGCACATGTGGCCGTACGGCTTCCGCGAGGAAGCGCAGATGGCCCAGCAGAGGGAGATTCCGCAGCTCCGAGTGGCGGGTCTGGGTCAGATCCCACGCTCCTACCGCCGTCAGCGCCAGCAGGACGCCCGCCGCGCACCACCACCAGGCCGAGATCGCACACGCCAGGACCAGGGCCCCGGCCAGGCCGAGGACCACGAGCAGCAGCGAAAGCATCCGGCGCACACCACGAGTGAAGCGCACGTGACGCAAAGGGGCGAAAGCGGGCAATGCTCACGGAGGTCCCCACGTCTGCCGGGGAATTCTTTACCCGTGGCCGATTCCGGCCGGGAGTGGCCCGATGGTGAGCGGGCGGACGGGTCCGTCCGGGGTAAAACGCGGCCGGAACCGGCGGGGTCGCTGGGCCGGCCGGGTTACGCCGGTGTTGACGGGGCCGGCCGGCGGGGCGCAGCCTCAAGAAATAGCTGCCGGATACAACTGGTTTTCCGGAAGCGATCGCGCGACCCTGTAGGTGCAGGTGAGCGTGGCGGCTCCCGGTGAACCGGACGCAGGAGGTAACGCATGTGCGGCATCACCGGTTGGGTCTCCTTCGACCGCGATCTGCGTGCCGAGGGCGAGACTTTGGACGCAATGACGGAGACGATGTCCTGCCGCGGTCCCGACGACCGCGGCACCTGGTCCGAGGGCCCCGCGGCCCTGGGACACCGCAGGCTCGCGATCATCGACCTGCCCGGTGGGCGACAGCCGATGACCGCCGCGACCCCGGAGGGCACGGTCGCGCTGGTCTACTCGGGCGAGGCCTACAACTTCACCGAGCTGCGCCGTGAGCTGACCGGCCGCGGTCACGGCTTCTCGACCGACTCCGACACGGAGGTCGTGCTGCGCGGCTACCTGGAGTGGGGCGCGGAGCTCGCCGGGCGGCTCAACGGCATGTACGCGTTCGCCGTCTGGGACGGTCGCCACGACAAGCTCGTGATGATCCGCGACCGCATGGGCATCAAGCCCTTCTACTACTACCCGACCCCCGACGGCGTCCTGTTCGGTTCCGAACCCAAGGCGATCCTGGCCAATCCGCTCGCCCGCGCGAGGGTGCGCCTCGACGGTCTGCGGGAGCTCTTCACCTTCGTCAAGACACCCGGGCACGCGATCTGGGACGGCATGCACGAGGTCGAACCCGGCACCGTCGTCACCGTCGACCGCTCCGGTCTGCGCCGGCACGTGTACTGGCAACTGGAGACCCGGCCGCAGACCGACGACCGCGACACCTCCGTCGCCGCGGTGCGCACGCTCCTCGACGACATCGTGCGCCGCCAGCTCGTCGCGGACGTGCCGCGCTGCACCCTGCTCTCCGGCGGCCTCGACTCCTCCGCCATGACCGCGCTCGCCGCCCGGCAGCTCGCCGAACACGGTGAGCGGGTGCGCAGCTTCGCCGTCGACTTCGTCGGCCAGACCGACCACTTCGTCGCGGACGAACTGCGCGCGACCCCGGACACCCCCTTCGTGCACGACGTGGCCCGCGCCTCCGGCACCGACCACCGCGACATCGTGCTGGACGCGCAGGCCCTGGCCGATCTGGACGTCCGGGCCAAGGTGATCAGGGCCCGCGACCTCCCGATGGGCTTCGGTGACATGGACGCCTCGCTGTATCTGCTGTTCCAGGCCGTCCGCGAGCACTCCACCGTCGCGCTCTCCGGGGAGTCGGCCGACGAGGTGTTCGGCGGCTACCTGCAGTTCTTCGACGAGGAGGCCCGTAACGCCGACACCTTCCCGTGGCTCGTCCGGTTCTCACGCGACTTCGGCGACGACGCCGACGTCCTGCGCCCCGACCTCACCGAGGCGATGGACCTGGAGGCGTACGTCGCGGACGGCTACCGCACGGCCGTCGCCGGAATCCGGCGCCTGGACGGCGAGAGCGACTTCGAGTACCGGATGCGGCGGATCTGCCACCTCCACCTGACCCGCTTCGTACGGGTCCTGCTCGACCGCAAGGACCGGACCAGCATGGCGGTCGGCCTGGAGGTGCGGGTGCCGTTCTGCGACCACCGGCTCGTCGAGTACGTGTACAACACGCCGTGGGCCCTGAAGTCCTTCGACGGCCGGGAGAAGAGCCTGCTGCGGGAGGCGACCGCGGACGTGATCCCGAAGTCCGTGTACGACAGGGTCAAGAGCCCCTACCCGTCCACCCAGGACCCCAAGTACGCGGTCGCCCTCCAGGACCACGCGAAGGACCTGCTGGCCAGGCCGACGCATCCGGTCTTCGACCTCGTGGACGCCGAGCGGCTCCGCCGGGCCGCCCACCGCGACACCCCGCAGATCACGCAGGCGTCGCGGCGGGGCCTGGAACGGACGCTGGACCTCGCGCTGTGGCTGGACCTCTACTCCCCGGAGGTGTCCTTCAGCTGAGCTGCCGGTCGGCGGCGGCCTGCGAGGACCGCCACCACGTGGTGACCGGCTCCCACACGAGGACGGCGTCCCCCGCGCCCAGCTCCCGGGCCGTGAAGGAACGCCCGAACCGCGCGGGGTCCGCCGAGACGCTGATCGAGTCCACCCGGCGGGCCTCGGGGTCGGCGCGGTCGGCGATGGTCCGTACGGCCGCGTACGCCGTCCGGCCCACGCCGATCCGGTAGGGCCCGCTGTCACCGGGGGGCACCGGCAGGGCCGCCCCGTCGAGATCTCCGAAGACGACGGTGGGGATGCGGTCGACGGTGCACGTCCGCGCGGACCGGTTGGTCACGCTGATGTGCACCACCCTGGGGTCGGCGGCTTGGTGGGCGCGGACGACGACGGACCTGGCGGCGCACTTGGCGGGCTGGGCCGCGGCGGCCGGACCGGTGGCGGCCGAACCGCTCTGCGGCACGGCGAGGAGCAGTGCGGCGGCGGCGGACGGAAGGGCGAGAACGGAGCGGAAGCGCATCGGTGGGTTCCCCTGTTTCGGTCACGACGGTCGGTCACGTACGGTGCGGCGCGCGTGGGCGACGCCCGCACAGTCTGACGACCGGAGGGCACAAGGGGTTGTATCCGACTTGTCGGCTTCAGCGCGTCGCGCCGGTTCCATCACGTGCGTCAGGGGTTGTCCCTTCCGCTCTCCGGGCCGCAGGAACTGCCGTTGTCCGGCAGGGAGCCGTACAGCAGGAAGTCGTCGACCTTCTGGTGCACGCACTTGGAGGAGGCGTACCCGGTGTGGCCCTCACCCTTGTTGTCGAGCACCACGGCGGAGGAGCCGAGCCGGGCGGCGGTCTCCTCGGTCCAGCGGTACGGGGTCGCGGGGTCCCCGCGGGTGCCCACGAGCAGCATTTTCGGGGTCCGCACATTGCGCACCTTGTCACGGATGTAGTCGGTCCCCCTGGGGCGGCCGTGGCACAGCAGCACCTGGGTGAGCCGGTACCGGCCGAAGACCGGCGACGCCTGCTCGTAGGCGGTGCGCAGCGCGTCCACGTCCTTGGCGGCCCGCTCGGCACTCGGCCGGTCCGGGTCGTCCGCGCAGTTGATCGCCATGAACGCCGCGGGCAGGTTGTCGACGGGAATGTCGGCGGGGTCGACGAGCCCGGCGTGCGGAGCGGCCGTCGCCCGCGGGGTACCCGTCGTGCGCGACGCCGGTAGGGAGGCGCCGCCGATCGACAACCGCATGAGCCCCTGGGTGTCACCGTCCTCGACGAGCGAGCCGAGCGCCCGCTCCAGGGCCGGCCACATCTCCCGGCTGTACAGCGCCTGACCGATCGCACCCGCGAGATCCTGGCCCGAGAACATCTGCCCGAGACCGGTCGGCACCGGATCCCGGTCCAGCGAGGCGACGAGCCGGACGACCTGCTGCCGGGCCTCGCGCGGATCCTCCCCGAAGGGACAGGACACGTCCTGGGTGCACCAGGTGAGGAAGTCGTCCAGGGCGGTCTGCTGACCCTCGGCGCCCACGAGCCCCTGCTCGGCCATCGACTCGGTGAGCGTGTCCACCCCGTCGAGCACCATTCGGCCGGTCTTCTTCGGGAACTGGGCCGCGTACACCGCGCCCAGGCGGGTTCCGTACGAGAATCCGAGGTAGTTGAGCTTCTTGTCGCCCAGCGCCTGGCGCATCACGTCCATGTCCCTGGACGCGTCGACCGTCCCCATGTGGAGCAGCACCGGCCCGGAGTGCGCCGCGCACTCGGAGGCGACCTTCCGCAGCGCCTTGAGCACGGCCTGCGGATCGCCGCCGTCGGTGACGGTCCCCGCCGCGTCGGACGTCTGGTCGGCCCCTTCGCCACAGCTCACGGGCGAGGACTGGCCCACGCCCCGGGGATCGAAGGTCACCACGTCGTAGCCGTTGGTGAGGTCCATGAAGTCCTTGCCGCCGCCCTGGGCGAGCTCGGCGATCCCCGCGCCCCCCGGACCGCCGAAGTTCAGCAGCACGGACCCCCTGGACTTGCCCGTCGCGCGGTACCGGGCCAGCGCGACGTCGAGGGTCCCGTTCTTCGGGTGCGCGTAGTCCAGCGGGACGGTCACCTTTCCGCACTGGAGGTCGGCGGGCATCCCGTCGCCCGCGCAGGCCCCCCAGGTGATCTTCTGGCGGTAGAAGCGGGACAGGTCGGGGGCGTCGGCGGCCACGGCGGACGAGGGCAGCCCCGCCGTCAGCAGAACCAGGGTCGCCGCGCCGGCTCCGACGTACGTCCAGCGGTGGTGCACGGACAGCATGCGGGCCTCCAGGGACAGCGGGAGCCGGACCGGGATGCCCTCCCGGTCACGACACGAATCACGATAGGCGGGGGTCCGGGAGCGCGCCTCCGGGCGGACGGTCCGCACTCACTTGCCGCACCCTCCCGCCACACACCGCGGGTATCGCGGAGGGCTCCCGGTGCCCGGGGGACTCCGGCCCGGGGCGGCGACGGCCCGCTCGGGGCGCGCCCGGATCAGTTCGATAAGCGTGACGCTCGATGGAGTGAAAGCCCGATAAGCCATAACTCGGATGGTTCTCTCGCGTTTTACGCGGTGCGGGTGAGTGCCCGCGACCATGTCTGAAAGGGAGGGAACCTGTGAAACGGGTTACCCGGAACGGATTGATCGCCGCAGCGGCCGCATCGGGCGCGCTGGCCGTGACGATGCCGGCGTTCGCCGACTCCGCGGCGCAGGGCGGTACGGCGGGCTCACCCGGACTGATCTCCGGCGACACCATCCAGCTCCCTGTGCACGTCCCCGTGAACGCCTGCGGGAACACCGTGAACGTGGCCGGTCTCCTCAACCCCGCGGCGGGCAACAGCTGCGCCAACGCCGGCGACGGCGCCGCCGTCCGCGGGGCGGGCACCGGCGGCCGCGTCGGCGGGCACGGCCCCGGTGCGGCCGGCCCGCGCTCCGGCCATGGCGGCGCGCACAACGGCAGGGCCTCGGGTCCGGCGGTCGGCGGGGCGCTCGCACAGGGAAGCGGAAAGGATTCTCCCGGTGTGCTCTCCGGTGACGGCCTGCAACTGCCGGTCGACCTTCCGGTGAACGTCAGCGGCAACTCCGTGACCGCGATCGGCCTCGGCAACGCCTCGGTGGGCAACACGTCCACGAACACCTCGGACGGTGTGCCCGACCGGCCCGCGACGCCGACCCCGGCGCCGAAGCCCCCGACCAGGGCGGCCGTGCCCGAGAAGGCGCCGTACCGGGCGGCCGAACAGCCCATGGCCTCCCTCGCGCACACGGGTGCCGACCAGACGGTGCCGGCGATCGCCGTGAGCGCGGCGCTCCTGCTGGGCGGGGCGGTGCTCTACCGGCGGTTCAGGCCCGCCGCGCTCCGCTGAACCGGCGGTACGACGGCGGCGGAAGGCCCCACCGGGCGTGACCGGTGGGGCCTCGTATATGTCGTGCCGTGTGTCGTGCCCCGTGCCCGTTCGTATGTCCCGTCGCGGTCGGCCGCGTCTGCGCCCTTCCGTTCCCGTTTCCGCCGCGGGTGAGCCGAGCCGAGCGGTTCCGGCCGACCGGGCGCCCGCCGGGCGGTGGGGGCGGAAATCCCCGTGGAGATCCGCAAAGATGGTGCGGGCGCGCCCGGCCCCGTACGTCCCCACGTACCCCGGCAGCCGACTCCGCGTCCGGCACCCGGCACCACCCAGCGAATGGAGCGCACAGATGGCCTTCCCCGGCTCCGAGGACCTCGTCGTCACCCGGGCCACGCTCGACGACTGGTCGGTGGTCACCGGGTGGGCGGCCGACGAGGGGTGGAATCCGGGACTGTCCGACGCCCCGAGCTTCTTCGCCCAGGACCCCGACGGCTTCTTCATCGGGAGGATCGGAGCGGAGCAGGTCTCGGCCGTCTCGGTCGTCAACTACGGCGCCGATCACGCCTTCCTGGGCTTCTATCTCGTACGGCCGGGCCTGCGTGGCCGCGGCTACGGGCTGACCACGTGGAAGACGGCTCTGGCGCACGCGGGCGGCCGGACCGTCGGACTCGACGGCGTGGTCGCGCAGCAGGACAACTACCGCCGGTCCGGGTTCGCACTCGAGCACCGCACCGTCCGGTTCACCGGAACGGCCCCGACGGCGCCGGCGCCCGTGGGGGTGCGGCCCGCCGAGGCGGCCGACCTGGCGGACATCGCGGCCTACGACAGCGCCTGCTGTCCGGCCGACCGCCCCCGTTTCCTCGCACGGTGGCTGGCCGAACCGGGCCACCGTACGGTCGTCCGTGTCGTGGACGGGAGGCTCACCGGCTACGCGGTCGTCCGGCCCGCCCTCGACCGTCCGCGCGTCGGCCCGCTGTTCGCCGACACCGCGGGAGACGCACGGGCCCTCCTGCTGGCGCTGGGCGCGCAGACCCCCGGGGGCGGGATCACCGTCGACGTCCCCCGGACGAACACGGCGGGCGTGGCCCTGGCCGAGGAGTTCGGTCTCACCCCCTCCTTCGAGACGGCCCGCATGTACACCGGACCGGTCAGGCCGTTCGCCCGGGAACGGGTCTTCGGCATCACCACGCTGGAGCTCGGCTGACGGTCCGCGCCGGGCCCGCGAGGGGGTACGGCGGTCGGCGTCGGCGCGGTGCGCCGGACACGACCGGCCGTGACCCGCGGCCCGAGACCGGATGCGGTCGCGATCGACGGGAGCGAGGCCCGGGACAGGGCGGGCGCGCCCGCGCCCCAGGACGGTATCGACGGCCCGGCTCGCGACGAGGACAGGCCGAGGCCCACCTCACGGGCGTACGTCCGCGAGGTGGGGACGGGACCGTCCGTGTCAGTCGGCGAGCTCCAGCGCGCGGCGCGCCGCGTCGCCCACGGAGCCGTGGTGGACCGGGCCGTGGCCGGGCAGCAGCACGTCGGCCGCGAGGGTCTCGATACGCGCGAGTGACGCGATGGCCATCGTGCGCTCGGCGTGGAACATGTTCGGCAGCAGCTGCGGGCCGTGCGTCCGCGAGGTGGGGTGACCGCTGACCAGGGCGTCGCCGGAGATCACGACACCGGCGTCCGGGAGGTGGTAGACGCAGTGCCCGGCGGTGTGCCCGGGCGTGTGCACCGGCACCGGACGGCCGGGCAGGTCCAGCGGCCCCTCACCGGGGAACGACTCGGGCCGGGTCATCCGGACGTCCGCCGTGCCCCCCGACCGGATGGCGTGCAGGGCCCACGGCAGCACGCCGGGACGCCAGGCCTGGCGCATCACCGTACCCACGCTGACCTGCTGGAGGAACTCCCGGCGCGCGTGCGGGAGTTCCTCCTCGTGCAGATGCACCGGGACCCCGAAGGAGCTGCTCAGGTACTCGGCCGAGCCGAGGTGGTCGTTGTGCGCGTGCGTGATGAGGACGGCGCCGATCGCCTTGGGGGAGTGGCCGAGCGCGTCCAGGGAGGCGAGTACGTCCGGACGGTCGCCGGGGTACCCCGTGTCGATCAGGGTGACGGCGTCCCCCTCGCTCAGGATCACCCAGTTGGTGTTGCTGCCGTGAACCAGATGAACTCCGGCAGCTACCTCGACGATCGCGTCCTCGCGCATGACCATCCCGATGCTTGAGATCCCATCCCGGCCGGGCTGCGCCGGGCCGGGCCGTGTCAGGGCGAAGGTATCGCGCGCGCCCCGGAGCCCCGTCGGCGGACCCGGAGCGCTCGGTGGCCGGACGCCGTGCGCGGGCCCCGGCGGCGTGGCCCACGGGGCAGGCGAACACCCGCCGGACCGTCTCCACTCCTCGTGCGGGAGGCTCGGCCCGCGGGCCTTCGCGGCGTCCGGTACCGCGCCGGCACCGACGCCCCGGGTGTGTACGCCGCCGCCGGTACGCCGGTACGCCGGTACGCCGGTACGCCGGTACGCCGGTACGCCGGTGGGGCGGTGGGGCGATACGGCGATACGGCGTTCCCCTGCGCGGGGTCCGGGCGCGGCGCGGATCCGGGGATCGATCTCTGGTCGTGCGACGGTGGACCCGGCCGGTGCCGGGCGCCCGACCGGCCCTCACCGCACCAGTGTTGACCTGCGGTGACGCCGTCGGGTGAGCACGGGAGGCCGACACCCTCACGGGAATGCCATTGCCGTATGCGTCGCAGGATGCTGGAGTGACCCCATGGATCACGTTGCGGTACTGGCCCTGTTCGACCGGGACATGCGGGAGGACGCGCGGCCCGATGGCCCCGGGGTCCGGGTCGAGCGCGTCGACAAGGTGGTGCGCCAGGTCGGTGCGGAGCACGGCTGGAACGGGGTGATCTGGTCCGATCTGGACGCCTCGGGCGCCGACGCGGCCATCGCCGGGCAGGTGCGGTACTTCGCCGAGCTCGGCCGGGAGTTCGAGTGGAAGCTGTACGGCCACGACAAGCCGGAGAACCTCGGACAGCGCCTGCGGGACGCCGGGTTCGTCGCGCAGCCCGAGGAGACGCTGATGATCGCCGAGCTGGGCGATCTGGCGCTCGACGCCCAACCTCCCGCGGGCGTACGGCTCCTGCCCGTCACCGACCGTGCGGGCGTGGATCTCGTCGCGGACGTCCACGAACAGGCCTTCGGTACCGACAGCAGCCGTATGCGTCACCAACTGCTGGCGCAGCTCACCGGTGACGAGGACAACGTCGTGGCGGTGGTCGCCCTCGCAGGCGACGAGCCGGTGAGCGCGGCCCGCATGGAAATGGTGCCCGGTGCCCGGTTCGCCGGTCTGTGGGGCGGCGGCACCGTCGAGTCCTGGCGAGGCCGGGGCATCTACCGCGCCCTCGTCGCCCACCGTGCCCGGGTGGCCGCCGACCGCGGCTACCGCTACGTCCAGGTCGACGCCTCCAGCCAGAGCCGCCCGGTCCTCGCCCGCCTGGGCTTCCAGCCGCTGACCACGACGACGCCGTACGTCCACGGGTAGTGCCGCCGCCCGGACGGCGCTCGCTTGTCGCGCGGACCGCGCGCGGATCATCCGGCCCGCGTGGTCCGGACGGCCGCGTCGAGGGCTCGACGGGCCGGTCTCGGGCCGGCCCGCGGGGCGCGATCTCCGTGCGGGTTCCGCGGGGCGGGGTGAAGCCCGCGGAACCGTCGTGTCACGCTCAGGGCCCCGCGAGGGAATGGCCGGGGCCTACCGGATCGGGGCAGTGCGCCGATGTGTACCCGCCCGGCGCGTCAGCGGCGCACCTTCACGCGGTCGAGCGCCGCGATGCCCACCGCCGCGACGGCGATCTGTATGAACCACTCGATCCAGTCGGGGCCCTTGGTGTCGGCCACGCCGAACGCCGAGGCGATTCCCGCGCCGATGAACGCGGCGACGATGCCGACGACGATCGTCCACAGGATGCCGATGTGCTGGCGTCCCGGGATGACGAGCCGGCCCAGTACGCCGATGATGATGCCGATGACGATGGCACTGATGATGCCTGAGATCTCCATGTCCGCCCCTTCGAGTGTGGACCCCGCAGTTAGGGGTGTTCCCCCTGCCGGCGCAGACAGTCCGTTCCCCTTCCCGGCCGTCCTCGATCCGACCCGACGGGCTCCTGTGCAGTCGAGGTGATTGCCATGTACCGTTCAATAATCTTTCGCGCGGAAGACGGCCGATCACCTTTCTACGCGCGGAGACTTGGGCGCCCGCACCGCCTCTCCCCACCCCCACGGAGGTTCGCCGGATGCTTGGATTCAGAACGTCCCGTCACAGACTCGCCTCGGCGCTGGCCGTGTTCGGACTGGTCACCACGGGCGCGGCCGTCCAGGCGTCCGCGCCGGCCGCCGCCGCGACCACACACCGTGTCCTGTTCGACAACGGCCATGCCGAGACCGCGGGCAACGCCGACTGGATCATCTCCACCAGCCAGCCCGACCCGTTGGGCCAGGACTCCTCACCGTCGTCCGAGACCGACTGGACCGGGGCCCTCTCCTCCTGGGGCGTCGCCCTGCAGAAGACCGGCGACTACAGCCTCAGGACACTCCCCGCGGGCTCCGGCCTCACCTACGGCGCAACGGCCGCCACCGACCTGTCGAACTTCGACGAACTGGTGCTTCCCGAGCCCAACACGCTCTTCACCACCGCCGAGAAGACCGCCATCATGACGTTCGTGAAGAACGGCGGCGGCCTCTTCATGATCTCCGACCACACCGGCGCCGACCGCAACAACGACGGCTACGACGCGGTCGAGATCTTCAACGACCTGATGACCGACAACAGCGTCGACTCCACGGACCCGTTCGGCTTCTCGATCGACACGCTCGACGTCGGTTCCGGATACCCGGCGGCCATCAGCGACAGCACCAACCCCGTCCTGCACGGTTCGTTCGGCACCGTCACGAAGAGCCTGATCGCCGACGGCACGACGGCCACCCTCAAGCCGTCCGACAACTCCGCCGTCAAGGGCCTGGTCTACCGCAGCGGTTACTCCGGCAACACCGGCGCGTTCTTCGCCACCAGCACCTTCGGCAGCGGCAAGGTCGCCTTCTGGGGCGACAGTTCACCGATCGACGACGGCACCGGGCAGTCCGGCAACACCTTGTACGACGGCTGGAACGACACCGGCGCCACGAACGCCGCCCTCGCCCTGAACGCCACCGAGTGGCTCGCCGGCGCCGGCGGCACCGGTGGCGGAGGCGGTGGGGGCACCTGCACCGCCGGCCAGCTGCTCGCCAACCCCGGCTTCGAGTCCGGCAGTACCTCCTGGACCGCCAGCAGCGGCGTGATCACCAACAGCACCGGCGAGGCCGCCCGCACCGGTTCGTACAAGGCATGGACGGACGGCTACGGCTCCGCCCACACCGACACGCTCGCCCAGACGGTCACCGTCGCGTCCGGCTGCGCGGCCACGCTCAACTTCTACCTCCACGTGGACACGGCCGAGACGACCACCAGCACCGCGTACGACACCCTCAAGGTCCAGGTGCTGAACAGTGCCGGCACGGTCCTGTCGACGCTCGCCACGTACTCGAACCTGAACGCCGCGTCCGGGTACACGCTGCGCAGTTTCAACCTGTCCGCCTACGCGGGGCAGACGGTCACGGTCAAGTTCACCGGTACCGAGGGCTCCACGCTGCAGACGTCGTTCGTCCTCGACGACACGGCGCTCAACGTGAGCTGAGCGCGGGCGGGTGAGTGAAGGGGCGGGCCCGGGAACGGGCGCGCCCCGCCGGTTCTCAGGCCGCCGGCACGGTCCTCTCCGGGCGTGTTCCACCCCGAGATCCGGATCCCGGGGACGGCGCCGTGCAGGTCCGCGGTCCGGTAGGTGGCGGTCAATGTCGCCGACTCGCCGGGCCACAGGCCGACCTGGTTGTCGGACCACCGGACCGGCAGCACGGGCCGGCCCTTCGAGTCCACCAGATGTACGTCGGTGAGCAGCGACGGAGTCTTCCCGGTGCGGGGGCCGCGGACCGTGACCGTCGTCGTGGACGTGTAGCGGGGACCGGCTGTGGTCGAGGCCGTCGCGGTGACCGGAACCCGCGCCGTCCCACCGAGTCCCGTGAGGTCCGCGTAGGCCGTCGTCGGTGTGTGGTACGAGTCCGTGCGCGCCCGGTCGAGGGTGTCGGCCCGGGTCGAGAGCCAGTACACGTCGCGGCTCACGGTCCTGCCGCGTGAGTCGGTGAAGTCGGCCTCGGGGATCCGCTGTTGGGCGGTCGAGGAGAACGGGTCCGCGTACACGCCGTCCGTGAGCAGCGCCGCGAGGACGGTGGACCGCGAGCCCGCCGGATACCAGCCGGCGGCCGGACAGCCCGGGCTGGAGACGTCGGCCGCCGAGTCCGTGACCTTGGCCGTCGACTGGATCGCGTAACCGGAGAGCGCGGTGGTGCTGCCCGCCGTGGAGGGTACCGGCGTGGCACGGACGGCCGTGGCGGCGGCCGGCCGGGTGTCATGGGACCCCGCCCACGCGCTCGTCGAGAGGGTGCCCAGGAGGCTCGGGGCGACGGCGGCCGCGGTCAGGCGCCGACGCGAGGCAGAGCGGTCGAACACGGTGGTCTCCTTTGGGGGTGGGGGATCCTCCGCGCTACGGCACTGCAAGTTAGGAAACTTTACTAACTGGGCCCACAAGCTAGGTCGCCACGTCGGTGGTGTCAATCGTCCGAGCGCCGCGGGCACGCTCTCACAGGGCCGACCGCCGGTCGAACACCACGTCCCGGGCCGTCCCCAGCGCGGTGGCGACCGCGCCGAGCAGCACCGCGTCCTCGCCCAGCCGACCGGGTACTATCCTCGGCCGCAGCGGTGTGAGCGTCCGCAGGGTCTCGCGGACGGGCGGCAGCAGCAGGTCGATGCTGTGGCCCACCCCGCCGCCCAGCACCACCAGATCGGGATCGAGCACCGCCGCCGCTGCCGCCACCGTGTGCGCGATCCGCTCGCCCTCCAGCCGGACGGCCCGCACGGCGGCGGGATGACCCTCGCGCGCCGCGTCGAAGACGGCCTTCGCGGTGAGCTGTCCGGTCATGCCGAAGTGCCGCGCCGCCTCGACGACGGCCACGCCCGACACCGCGTCCTCCAGCGTCTCCGGTTTCTGCTGCCCCGGCCACGGCAGGAACCCGATCTCCCCGGCCCCGCCGTGCGCCCCGGTGAACAGCCGCCCCTCGCTGACCACCCCCATGCCGAGCCCGGTACCGATCATGATGTACGCGAAGAGCCGGCTGCCCGCGCCGACGCCGTACGTGTACTCGCCGAGCGCCGCGAGATTGGCGTCGTTGTGCACCTCGAGCGGGATGCCCAGCATCTCGCGCATCCGGTCGAACAGACCCGCCCGGCCCCAGCCCGGAAGATGCATCGCGTACCGCACCCGGCGCTGCTTCTCGTCGTACACGCCGGGCGTGCCCACCACCGCGTGGGCCACCTCGTCGGTGCCGAGGCCGGAGTTGGCGACGACCTGGCGGGCGGTGGTCACCACGAGGTCGGCCATCGCCCCCGAACTGCGCGCGCGGTTGCGCACATCGGCGCGTGCGACCACGGCGCCGTCCAGGTCCGCGAGCGCCACGCGCAGCCACCCGCGGCCGATGTCGATGCCGAGCGCGTGACCGGCCGCGGGGTCCGGGGCGTAGAGGACCGCCACCCGGCCGCGTTCCGGAGCGTGCGTGCCGACCTCGTGGACGAGTCCCGCCTCCTCCAGCGCGGCGAGCGCGCTGGAGACCGTCGGCTTCGACAGCCCTGTCTTGCGGGCGAGTTGCGCCCGCGACGCGGGACCTCCGGCGCGCAACCGGTCGAGGAGAAGCCGCTCGTTGGTGCTGCGCAGCCGCCGGCGGTTCCAGGGCTGTTCGGGCTGCTCGTTGGCGTCGCGGGCGGACATCGCTCCATTCTCACGCATTCATGACACCCCCTTGACGCATCTAGTAAGGCTCCTTAACTTTATCGCCCAGTCAGCCTCGCCGGGCGAACGAAGGGGAGCCCAGCGCCGGCCGGTCACCCGCCGCCCCTGATCCGTCGGCCGCCATCCGGGCCGTTCCCGTACGCCGTCCCTCTCTCCCCTCGTCCCGATCACAGGAGGACCCATGTCCGGCAGTCCGCCACCCACCGGCGGTTTCGTCCGCCGCGTCGGCCTGTTCCAGGCCATCGCCATCAACATGAGCCAGATGTGCGGGATCGGTCCGTTCGTGACGATCCCGCTGATGGTCGCCGCGTTCGGCGGCCCCCAGGCGATCATGGGCTTCGTCGCCGGTGCGGTGCTGGCACTCGCGGACGGCCTGATCTGGGCCGAACTCGGTGCCGCCATGCCCGGTTCCGGCGGCAGTTACGTGTATCTCCGCCAGGCCTTCCAGTACCGCTCCGGACGCCTGATGCCGTTCCTGTTCGTCTGGACGGCCATGCTCTTCATCCCGCTGATCATGTCCACCGGCGTGGTCGGCTTCGTCCAGTACCTGGGATATCTGGCCCCCGACATGGGCAGGACCACCGGGGACCTGATCGGCCTCGGCATGATCGTGCTGGTCGTCGCGCTCCTGTGGCGCGGCGTCGAGCACATCGCGCGCATCACGGCCGTCATGTGGGCCGTCATGATCACTTCGGTGCTCCTGGTGATCGTCGCCGCGGCCACCGACTTCAGCGCGCATCTGGCCTTCACGTATCCGGCGCACGCCTTCGAGCTGACCAGCAGCCACTTCTGGGTCGGGTTCGCCGCGGGCCTGACCATCGGCATCTACGACTACCTCGGTTACAACACCACCGCGTACATGGGCGCCGAGATCAAGGACCCGGGCCGTACCCTGCCGCGTTCCATCGTCTTCTCCATCCTCGGCATCATGGCGATCTACCTCCTGCTCCAGATCGGCACGCTCGGTGTCGTCGACTGGCACCGGATGAGCGATCCCGGCGACATCGCCTCCACCTCCGTGGCCTCGGCCGTCCTGGAGGAGACCTGGGGTAAGGGCGCCGCCGACACGGTCACGGTCCTCATCCTCATCACCGCGTTCGCCTCGGTCTTCACCGGACTGCTGGGCGGCTCGCGCGTCCCGTACGACGCCGCCCGCGAACGCGTCTTCTTCCGCCCGTACGCGAAACTGCACCCCAGGCACCGTTTCCCGATGCTGGGCCTGGCGACCATGGGTGTGATCACCGGGATCGGCTTCCTCATCGGCCGCCACACCGACCTGGCGACGCTGATCCAGCTCCTCACCACGGTCATGGTGATCGTCCAGGCGCTCGCCCAGATCGTCGCCCTGTCGGTGCTGCGCCGACGTCAGCCGGCGTTGCGGCGCCCGTACCGGATGTGGCTCTACCCGATCCCGAGTCTCATCGCGCTGGTCGGCTGGCTCACCATCTACGGCTACGCGGACAAGAACTCCCCGGGCCGCCACCCCATCGAATGGTCCCTGGCCTGGCTCGCCCTCGGCTGCGTCGCCTTCGTGGTCTGGGCACGGCTGGAGAAGGTGTGGCCCTTCGGGCCGAAGGAGATCTCGGAGGAGTACCTGACCGGGCCGTCACCGGACGTGGAACCGGCCGCCACCTGAGCGAGCGCCCCGGGCCGCCGCGGTGCCGTCGTCCGCCCACCGGCCGGACGGCGGCACCGCGGCGCCCCGGGGCGCCAGGACCCGCCCTCCGGGTGAGACCCATGAGCGCTCGACCCACCCGCGAGGAGTGCGCCTCATCGGCAACGGCCGCCTTCGACCGCGTGCGCGGGCCGCTCACCGCCGCGCGCACCCTGGACCCCTCCGGCACCGCGACGAACCGGGGGCTGTCGGCGGCCGCCCGCCCGCCGTCGCCGGGGTGGTGCCAGGTCCGCGGGACGACCTCCCGCCCCTTCGCGGTCCTGACCACCGGCTCGTCGTCCGTGATCATGGAGAGGGCGGGGACGACTGGGTGCCCGGGCACCACGGGGCGGCCGGGCAGGAAAGGCAGGAATCCCCTTGTCCCGTCGCCCGGACGCGTGACCCGTCGGGGATCACCTCGCCTCGGTGGGGGTTCCCGCGGACGCCAGGTGCGGGCTGGGCTCGCGTGCGGACCGCAGTGCCGCGCGGATCGCGTCCACCGGGTCCCCCTCGTGGTAGACCCGCTCCGACGGCTCGATGCCGTCCAGGAACTCCTGGTAGCGGACGGCGTAGGTGAGTTGGGCGAGCGGTTCCGCGAGGACGAGCGCGCGCGCCGGGTCACTCGCCGGCACCCGGGTCTTCCAGGCGTCGCTCCAGGCGCGGGCGGCCGTCGCGCGGCCGGGCTCGGCGAGGAAGTGATGGACGCGCAGACCGTCCAGGACGGGATGCCCCCAGTGCGCGTCAGCGAAGTCCACGACGACCGGCGGGCCGCCGTCGCTGCGCCAGTTGCCGGGATGGAAGTCGCCGTGCACAAGGGTGTCGGGCAGACCGCACTCGGTGAGCGTCTCCCAGCGCCGCGTCAACTCCCGTGCCGCGAACCGATCCTGTGCCGTCAGCTCCCTCGCGGCCGGTCCGTCGAGCAGGGCGTGGACCGCGGTGACCAGGTCCGGTACGCGCCGGTCCGGGACGCCGGACGGAGACGGCCGTTCGTCCACCGAGCCGGCGGAGGGCGGCCCGTCCCCGGACGCCGGCTGGTCCGGGCCGCCCACGTGGGCCGACGGCGAAGAGCCGCCCCCGAGACACTCGGGACCCAGCTCCGCGAGCGCCACCTGTGCGGCCACCATGCGTTCCATGGCCGCTCCGATCGTCTCGGCGGAGGGCTGCCAGCAGTCCACGCCGGGGATGTGCTCCATCAGGACGCGCCGCTCGGCGGAACCGACGAGCACCGGGACCAGACCGGTGTCCACCCGCGCGAACGCGGAGATGGCGGCGGCCTCGTCGGCGGCGAAACGTGGCGTCGCCTTGAGCCAGACCGGGCCCCGCGCCGTGGGAAGCCGGAACAGACCGGCGAGGTTCCACGTACGACGCTGCTCCACCGGACCGGTCACCGGCCGACCCGCCGCGGCCAGCGTCTCCTCGGCCCAGCCGAACAGCTCGCGCAGACCGTCCGCCCGTGCCCAGGGTGACCGGAAGACCTCGTCGGCGCCGAACAGGTGCGGTTCGACGGTCCGTTGCCTCGAGAGGGTGCCGGGCGCCGGGCGTCCCAACGCCTCGACGTGATAGGTCACATGGCCGTCCCGGCCGCCTTCGCCCCCGTCCACGTCCAGCAGCCGCAGCACCAGCACGGGAACGCCGAGCAGCTTCTCCAACCGGTCGACGACCGGAGCCGCTTCGGACCACCAGGGGATGTCCACCGGGAACGGCCCGACGCCGCCCAGCAGTTCGTCACCCGCACTCACCCACGCACTCACCGTTCTCGTCACGGCGACAGTGTGGGCGAGCCGGGCGGCTCCGGCGAGCGAATATCGAGCCGGTTCCGCAGTTGCCGGAGGGGGAGCGGAACCGATGGCCGCGGCCCGTCACCGCAGGTCCGAACTTCCCCCGTCGGACGTACATCGGGCACTCCGCTCCCCCTCCTTCCCCCGTCCCCCTCGGGCCCGGTGGTCTCTTCCGGCCTCCGGCGCGGCCCGCCGCGGGTCCTGCCCGTGGCCGCGCGTCCGGAGGCCGTTCGTCACCCGCCGCCGCGCGAGCGGGTCCCGGCCGCGGGCCGGCGCGTCACCGACGAGCCGGCCCACCCGCTCACGTACGGACTTCCGGGCCGGAGCGCCCCCCGCGCGCCCCGGACCGAAACCTTCTTCCCGCGCCGGGTCCGCGCCCCGGTCGCGGTCGCACAGGACGTCACCGGTGCACCGGTCCCCGCGGGGGAGCCGCTGCCGGATCGCGACGCACCGGCCTGGAGACGATGTCCGTCCGGGCAGGGAAGCTTCCGCACGGTCCTCAGCCCTCCCCGCCGGACTCGGTGAAGACGAGCGGCTCCAGGAGCCGCCGGTCCGCCGCCCGGTAGCCGGGACACACCACGAAGGCGACGGGGCGACCCGCTTCGCAGGAGAGCCAGAGAGCGTGCTCCCGGGGGTCGGCCACGGTGGCGGGCTCCACCGAGAAGTCGAAACGGCTGGCGTAGCCGCTCTCGTTCATGGCCCGGGACAGGTTCGTGGCCTCCGCGCCGACCCGTTCCAACAGCCGCTGGTGCTGCTGGTCGAGCCCCACCCGCCCGGTGTCGGTCGTGATGCGGGTCAGTTCGTCGAGATCCGGATCGCCCACCCCGTCGCGACCCTCCGGGCCGAAGAGCGCCAGGCACAGCCGTCGGATCAACTCGGCCTGACGGCGTACGACATCACGGGGGCGTTCCGCCGCCAGCCGGGGCTGGACCAGGTCGGGCATGCGCTGTGTGTACAACGCCCTGAGCCGGTCCGCCAGTTCGTAGTGGACGAGGAAGTCCTCCCGGGTGAGGTCCGTGCGCTCCTCCACCTGGGCGACCCGCACCAGATCCAGTACCTCGCCCAACTCGTCGAGGAGGCGACGGGTGTCGGCGACGGTGCTCTCCAGGGCCAGCGTCCGCTCGTCCACCTGATCATGACGGGTCGTCAGCTCCGTGAGACGTTCGCCGAGCGGGCGGAACCCCGCCAGGGTGTCCCGCAGCCGGGTGTCGAACCCCCGCATCCGGCGCTCCACCCGGTCGGCCCACTCGCCCATCTCGGACCGTGTCTGCGCACGTACGGCGGCCCGTTCCGTGACCGCGTCCGCCTCCAGTTTCCGCAGCCGCGTCTCCAGCGCGTCCAGCGTGTCCAGCCGGACGGCCAGTTGCTTCCATTCGGACTGCGGGATCAGGAAGGCCGTCTCCTCCTCCACGAGGCGCGGCCCGCCGACGGCCGCACGGCCGGCGGACCCGTCCCGGCCGTCCTGCGGGGGTTCGGCCTTGTGTCGGCTGAAGAACACGGTTCCTCCCTCGGGGTGTCCGGCCATGGCTACATCCGGTCGAAGTCGACGGAGACCCGGCTGGTCTCCTCGGTGGCCGGGTCGAACACCTCGACCCGGAGTTCACTGGCGCCGAAGTAGAACAGCAGCATCACGGCGCGCTCGCGCAGCGGCCTGCCTACGGTGCCGCTCAGGTCGACGGTCAGCCGGCCGATCTCCTCGCACCCGTCCTCGTCGACATACCGGGGATCGGGCTCGGCCGTGCGGTACAGGTCCACGTCCAGCTGGCGCTGCTCCTCGCGGACCGGCACGATCCGGAAGGGATAGGCGTCCTTCACCCGTACGCCGTCCATGCGGCGCACCGCGATGCCGAAACGGCCGACGCACAGCACATCACCCTCGTCGTCGCGGTACATGCGCACGGTGGGGTCCACGCCCTCCTCGAAGGGCTTGGCCGTCTCGAACCCGTAGGTGTACTTGGCCTGCCGGGAGACGAACACGTCCGGCCGGTAGGCGAAGTGGACGGCGCCCTCCAGGACCGCCAGGGCCGGATCTGGCGGGACCACGATACGATGCCGCCCGCCGAAGCGGACGCGCATCCGTTCGCGCAGCCAGTCGGACCGCGCGAACCCGCCCACCAGGAGCAGGGTCTCGGGCCCGGAGGCGGTGCCGCCGGTCCGCGCGATGGTGGCCAGCTGCTCGGCGACCTTGTCCAGGATGCCGTCCACCGTCTCGTCGAGCAGTCCCTCCACCTCGTCGGGCGAAAGGACGATCTGTCGGGGCAGGCCGCCGGCGTCGCCGGTCAGCCGCGCCCGGACCGGTTCGTCGAGGAGGTTCCACACGACGGCCGGAACCTCGATGCGCACCGGATCCAGCACGTGCGCGACCGAGGAGGCGTCCTGCTCGACCTCCACCGTGCGTTTGGCGTGCTCCCACTGCCGGGACATCCTCAACAGCTCGGCCGGGTGGTCCCGTTCGATGCGTTTCAGGACCGCGGGCCCGAACCGCTCGCCGAGCGTCGTGTCGCGGAACGCCTGGTTCACGTACTCGGAACCGAGGTGTCCACCGGTGGCGAGGCCGATCTCGCGCAGCGCGATCGGCTCTCCGGCCCCGCTGTCCGACTCGTAGGCGGTGATGTCGACGGTGCCGCCGCCGCAGTCGATCACCACGAACCGGAACCCGTCGAGATGCAGGGGCAGCCGGGCGGTTTCCGACGTGGCCGCGTCCGCGTCCGTCATCCGCAGATAGCAGTAGAGCGCGGCGGCCTCGGGTTCGATGGCCAGCAGCAGGCGCTCCGGATCGTCGGGGAACCCCGCGTCGACCGCCGCCCGCCGCATCACGGCCTTGCCCTCGTCGTCCCAGATCGCGGGGACCGTGATGCACCAGCGGACCTCGCGCTCCGCGTACTTCATCCCCCTGATCTCCGCCATCGCCAGCTCGCGGATCTCCTTCAGGTAGGCGGTGGTCAGTTCCCGCACCCGGCCCCGGTCGTCGAGGTCGACGAAGCCGCCCACCGTCGGCATGTCCGACATCGTGCCGCCGCTCTGCCACGCCGTCTTGAAGGCGTAGGCGTAGCCGAGCCCGTCGGACTCCCCCTTGGCGAGGGCGTCGGCCCACAGGCGGTGGGCACGGTGGCCCCAGGCGACCGTCTCGCCACCGGCGGACAGCAGGATCGCGGTCAGGTTCTTCGGGTAGTCCAGCTGACGGCCGGGGAACCGCGTGAAGAACTGCACCCTCCTGGTGCGCGGATCGTCGTTCGGCGGTGTCCTCACCGCCCAGGCGAAGCCGGTGCCATGGGTGCCGAAGTCGACCGCCGCCACCACCTTGGGACCGTCCGCACCCATGCCCGAGGCTCCTGTCTGCCGGTGTCCGCGCGCTTGCTCCCTGTAAGCTCGCCCCACACAGACTGGTGGGTTTCAGCGCCAACGCGGAGCGGTCGGCTGTTGCCAACGCGATCTGGCAACAGGTGGCAGGGCGCGAGCCGTTGGAGGGATCACGATCGAGGAGAACGCGTTCGGCGCGGAACTGCGCCGGCGTCGGACGGCGGCCGGGAAGTCGCTCGGCGAGCTGGCCGAAGAGGTGCACTGCAGCCGCAGTTTCCTGAGCCGGATCGAGACGGGCCAGCGACGCGTGACACGCGAACTCGCGCAGCTCTGCGACGAGCGCCTGGACGCCAAGGGCGCACTGCTCGCCCTCGTTCCCGACCCTTCCTTCGAGCGCATCTCGAAGACCGTCGGCGCCGGTTCGCGCGAGCGGACCGGAAAACTGGTGAAGTCGCCACCAGGACAGGGAAGTCCGGTCGTGGCCCGGCGCCGGGACGAGTTCGACCGCCTGCTCAGACGCGGTGACCTCAGCCACGCCACCGGGGACATGCGGGAGGCGGAGCGCCTCTACCGGGCGGCGTACGCGAGTGCCGAGGGCGATCCCTCGGCGCAGGCGGAGGCCGTGATCAGAATGGCCCGCCGCTGGTCGGATCCCGGACAGGTCGACCACGAACTGCTGCAACGGATCAGGGAGAGTCTGGCCGCGCTGGCGCAGGACGCGGGAGTGGAGGCGGCCGGGCTGCGTCTGCGGCTCAACGCGCACCTGGCGAAGAAGCTGTCCATGGCCGTCAGCGAGGACACCGCGGCGGGCCGGGCGGGTCCTGAGCAGGGAGCGCGGCTGGCCCGCGGCACGCTGCGCCGGCTGCCGGTGGACGCCAAGGACGACGAGGTGCGCTGCGAGGTGCTCACCGAATGCCGCTGGGGCCTGTACGACTTCGTCCCCGCCGACGAGTCCCTGTCGCTCTCCGAACGGCTGCGTGACGCGGCGGCGGGACACGACTCCGGGTACTTCCGCGGTGAGGCGCTGATGGCCCTCGCCATCGATCAGTTGCGTGTCGGCAAGGTCTACAGCGCGCTGGCCACGGCGAACCAGTACCGCAAGCACGCCGCGGACACCCGCAGCACCCTCGCCGTCTGGCAGCAGCGGACCCTGGACGCCCTGCTCGACCTGTGGCACGGCCGGTTCGACCGGGCGGCCGGCTGGATCTTCGGCGAGTCGCTGACGTTCGTCGAGCGATTATCCGCCGATCTGGCCGTCCCCGCCGACAACCTCCAGCAGACCCGCCTCGGGCAGGCCTACTGGCTGCTGCGGGAACAGGGCAGGATGGCCGACCTGTTCGCCTCCGGTCTCGCCGACACCGTCGAGCGGCACGGGTACTTCCCGGTCTGGCGGGCCGGCCTGGCGCTCGCGCTCTGTGAGACCGGCCGGTACGCCGAAGGGGCGGACCGGCTCGTGGGCTTCGCGCACGACACCGCCGACTTCACCCGGTTCCCGCCCTCGGGGTGGGCGGTGCCCACGCTCGTCCTGCTCGCCGAGGTGAGCGCCGCGCTCGACGCGCAGGGCGGATTCGAGACCGAACTGCGCGAGGTCGTGCCGGGACTGCGCGACCGCCTGGCCGCCCACGACGGAGAGCAGATCGCCCTCGCGGGCTGGCCCACCGTGCTGGTCGGCCCGACCGCGCGGGCCCGTGGTCTGCTCGCGCTGGCCGCGGGGGAACCGGACGCCGCGCTCGCCGACTTCCACGTGGCGGCCGAGCCGGTCCGCTCCTCCCAGCCCCAACTGGCCCGTCTGAGACTGGCCCGTGCCCGCGCGCTGCGCAGAACGGGCCGTCCCGGCACCGCCGCCCACGCCTCCCGGCTCCTGCGGGAAGCGCTGCGTGTGGCCCAGGACTACGGGATGGCGGCGCTCGCGGCGGAGTGCGGGGCCCTGCTGGACTCCACGGCCGACGCCTGAGGGCCGCTGCCACGGCCGGAAGCCATGTGCGCGGTTCCGGCCGGCACGGGCGCGAGCCGTGGCCGGCGCCCCGACGCGTGTCCGGGCGCCGACCGGGCCGGCAACCGCCCGTCGGCGGTGGGACGCCTCGACCCGGCCGAGGGGCAGCGGGCGTTGCGGGAGCCGGCGCGGGCGACGTTCGCCCCGTCAGGACGTCCCGCGGGTTCCCCGTCGTCCCAGGGGGGAGGGGCCCGGCTCTCCGCACCGGCCGGAAGCCCGGGTACGGGACGTACCCGGGCTTCCGGCCGGCACGCGGGCGGCGAACACCGGACGCTGTTCCACGACCGTCGAAGACCGGTGAAGACCGTCGAAGACAGGTGAACGCCGCCCGCGGCGGGGCTAGGGCTTGCGGGCCACCGCCCCGTACATCGCGATGTCCTCGTCGCGGATCGGCTCGGTCGACGTGCCGTCCGGGTGCCACTTGTGGACCTGGACGATGCCGGGTTCGACGAGTTCGAGGCCCTCGAAGAACTCCTCCGCCTCCGTGTGCGTCCGCAGGCGCATCGGCATGTCGCGGGCCGCGTACTCGCGGGCGACGCGGGCCACCTCCCGCGGGGCGAACTCGGCGGTGCCTATGGACATCGCCAGGTAGCTGCCCGAGGGAAGCGGGTCGAGCAGACGCCGGACGATACCGACCGCGTCGGCCTCGTCCAGCACGAAGTGGACGATCGCGATGACGGTGAGGGCGACGGGCTGGGTGAGGTCGAGGGTGTCACGCAGCTCCTGCGCGCCCAGGATCGTCGCCGGATCGAGCATGTCGGCCTCGACGTACGCCGTCCTGCCCTCGGGCGTGCTGGACAGCAGACCCTGCGAGAGGGTCAGCACGATGGGATCGTTGTCGACGTACACGACCCGTGAGTCGGGGGCCACCGACTGGGCGATCTCGTGGAGGTTGGGCGAGGTGGGGATGCCGGTGCCGACGTCCAGGAACTGGCGTACCCCCGCCTCCTCGGCGAGATAGGCCA
Organism: Streptomyces fagopyri; assembly: GCF_009498275.1. Taxonomy (NCBI): domain Bacteria; kingdom Bacillati; phylum Actinomycetota; class Actinomycetes; order Kitasatosporales; family Streptomycetaceae; genus Streptomyces; species Streptomyces fagopyri. The sequence goes on from NZ_CP045643.1 coordinate 8,501,013, forward strand.
CCGCGCGGTTCATCCAGTCGCGGTTGGCCTTCATGTGGATCGGCAGCGCGGGCCACTCCCGCGCCATGGCGTCGCCCGCCTCCTGGTCGGCGGGGTAGAAGTCCTTGCCGCCCAGGATGTAGTCGTAGATGCGCGCGGAGTGTGCGCTCTCGGTGTCGATACGGTCGGCCGGCCATCCGTTGTCGGGCAACGCCGCCCCTCCCATCAAGTCGTCGGTTCACAGCGGGTGTTGCGTACGGTGAGTGAGCGGGACACACAGGCATAGCAAGTGGACAAGGTTGTCAGAGAAGGAAGTCGGCCGCCCCCGCCTTGACGCCGGCCAGGAAGCTCGTCATCTCATGGGGCGTGAAGACCAGCGCGGGCCCGTCGGGATCGGTGGACTGACGCAGCGCGATCCGCCCGTCGAGCAGCTTCTTCGCCTCGACGCAGGCACCGCCCGCGTCGTCGCTCCACGGCTTGGACCAGCCCTGGGCGCCGAGTTCCCGGGAGGGCATGCCATTGCGGACGGAAGGGTCCCCCACGTGGTGGTGCCCTATGGGGGACTTGCCTATGTGGTGGTGCACTCATAGCTCCTTGCGAATCGAGCCGAGAAGGGCCTCGGTCTTCGTGGCGGGCGTCGACTGGGCGCCCAGCCGGTCCAGTGCCTCGCGGTAGACCAGGACGTCGTCCACCTTGTCGAGATAGACGGCGCCGACCAGACCGCTCGAGTACACGATGTCCGGCAACTCGCGCGCCCTGAACCGGAAGAGGTGGAACGCGCCGGCGCGCATGGCCGGGTGCGGGCCGTTCCTGAACGGCATGATCTGCAGGGTGACGTGGGGGAGCGCGTTCACCGCGATCAGATGGTCGATCTGGGCGCGCATCACCTCGGGGCCGCCGACCGGCCATCGCAGCACGGTCTCGTCCATCACGACCCAGACGCGCGGCGGTGCCGGCCGGGTCAGCAGTTCCTGGCGGCGCATGCGCAGCGCGACCCGCCGCTCGGTCGCCTCCGCCGGGGTGTGCGGGTTGCCCGCGCCGAGCAGGGCGCGCGCGTATGCCTCCGTCTGCAGCAGTCCGTGGACGAACTCCGCCTCGTACGCCCGGATCTGGAGCGCGGCCTGCTCCAGGCTCAGATACGCGGCGAACCAGTCCGGCAGCACGTCGCGGTACGTGTGCCACCAGCCACGCTTGTTCGCCTCGCGCACCGACTTCAGGAAGGTGTCGATCTCCTGCCGGTCCGTCACGCCGTAGGTCTGCAGCAGCTTCTCGGCGTCCGCGAGCCGCAGTCGGGCCACCTTGGCCGCTTCCATCCGGCGGATGGTGGAGTGACTGACACCGATCGCCTCACCGGCCTGCTCGTACGTCAGACCGGCCCCGGTACGGAGTTCCTCGAGCTGTCTGCCGAGGATCATGCGCAGGACCGAAGGCGCGCCACCCCAGTCGGATTCCGTGGACACGCCTTACCCCCTCACAGCGGGCTTCGAGGTCGCAGTCTGTCACGATCATCCGTCGACGTGGGAAGCATGCACCTGGCACTCTGCAAATTTCAACTTGTCGGTTGCGAGGTGCTGTTGGCAGCTGCCACAGTGGTCCTATCGTCCCTGGCACGGTCAAGGGAGAGGCAGCGCAGCCCACTTGGGGGAGACGGGGCTGAGGCAGGACTCCCTGCGCGACGAGGCGGACGCGTCTCGTGGCGTTACCGGGCCTTCGGGGCGGCACTGGCACCGCCTGCGGTGCAGGCAGACGAAAGGCGAACGGCGATGACCCCGCCCTCCCTCCCCCAGCCTTTGGACCGACTGCCGGGGGACGAATACCCCCACCGCGCCGGAGTGTTCGCCCTGCGCGCGGCCCCCGCGTCGGTAGGGGTGGCCCGAAGACATGTGTCCGCCCTGCTGAGCGAGTGGGGCGTCGATCGTGAGACGTATGACAACGCTGTCCTGCTCACCTCCGAACTCGTCACCAACGCTCTGACCCACACGGCGAGCGAGTGGATCGTGTGCAGACTCCACATCGCTCTCGGTCCGCTCCATATCGAGGTCGAGGACCAGAACCGTGGCTGGACCCTCCCCGCGCGGCGTCAGCCGGGGCCCGAGGACCAGTGCGGCCGCGGGCTCCTGCTGGTCGGCGCGCTGAGCAGCGACTGGGGTGTCAGGGACACCGCCGACGGGTCCGGCCGCATCGTCTGGGCCGTCCTGCCCTCGCGCAGCGGCGGCCCCGCCCCGATCAGCGGTCCGCCGACCACGAACACCGCCCGGCCCATCCCCCACTCGGCCGAAGGATCTCCGTCTGATGGAACGACAGCACGCTCCTGACCTGTGTGAACACATCTCGGCCCGCGACCCGCGCGACCACGGCCTCTCACCCGATCCCCGCGCGTGCGGCCCCTTCCCCGATCCGTCCGGTACCGCCCCCGGCCCCCGTGCGCACGCCTCGGCCGCCGACCCGCGCACGCACGCCCTCGTCCCCGAACCGAGTACGCGACCCCCCGGGGCGCCGTCGCCCGAGCACCCCTCGCGCCTGCTGATACCCGAGGAGCTGTCCCCGAGCCTGGGGTACGACGCGGTGGGCACCTCCCGGGAACACGGCGAACGGATCATGGACTGCCTGCCCCGTGTCGGCTGCGTCTTCGCCGACGACGAGCGGTGGTGGTGGATCGTCCCGTCCGGCTCCCACATCGGTGTCACCTGGCCGTCCTCCACGCGCTACGCGATCGGCGCCCGGCTGGCCGAACCGTCCTGGACGCGGGCGCTGCGGCGCGCGCGCTTCGGCCGCCCGCGTCTGATCCACCGGCCCGAGGGGCAGTCGCCCTATACCCCTCCGATTCCGCTGTACTTCCTCATCTGCCGCCTCGCGGGAAGCACCCCGAGATGGTCGCTCGGCACGGGGCTCTGATCCCGGGTCCGGCGTCGGTCGCGGGTCGGGGCGCGCGGAGGCCGGCCCGCACGGGCGGGCCGGCCTGTGGCTGTCGTCGGCTTCTTCTCCTGCGAACGGGACAGCGTCCGGGAGCGGGGGCCGGGCCTACGCCCGAGGTGTGCTCTTCGTCGCCGCGAACGCGCACACCGCCCCCAGTACCACGGCCAGCGCGCCGATGATGATGTTGTTGAGCACCACGCCGGTGTCGGGACTGGTGCCGACCACCCACGGCGAGATGATCATCCACACGCCCATCGCGCAGATGGCCCAGCTGAGGCCGTACATCCTCTCCGGCGTGACGGTGAATCCGAGCGCCAGCACGGCGATCGCGATGCCCATGACGAGGTTGTGGGTCATCAGGGCGGGCTGACTCGCCGTGTAGTGGAGTATCCACGGGGACACGGCGCAGTACAGGCCGAGCAGGAACACGGGTCCGTCGACGAGCGCCACATCGCGGCCACCCATCACGCGGGCATACCGGTCCCGCATCTCGGACACGTCGGGGTGGGACGTGATGTCGTTTCTGGGGTGAGAGACGTTGGCCATGGGTCGACTCCTTCGATCTCGGCAGGCCTGACCGCTTCTGGTTCGGTGTGCGGTAAGCGCCGCTTGTCCTTATTGTGCGCTTATTTCTTCTTTATGTGTAGCGGTGGGCAGGCCCGGTTCCGTCCGGGCGGGCCCGCCCACCGGGCGGCGGTGGCGGCGCCCGGCCCGGCTCAGGCACCGACGTCCGCCGACGGATCGCCGAGGTGGCCGGAGGGGGCCCGAGGTGGACAGGCCGCCGCGGCTCGGCAACCATGCACGACTGCCGGAACTCGCGCACCCGCACGGCGACATGGCGGACGTCACCAGCGCGCACGGCTGCCGGGAACCGGCCCGGCACACGGACGGAGGCGCGCGTGCGGGAACCGAGTGAGAGCGAGCTGACGGCGCGCCTGCCCGAGGGGATCTGGTCCACCCCGTACGTGGGCCGGCGCTTTCCCGGTTCGCGATCCGTCGCCGAGCGACCGGGCCTCGCTCGCGGCGCCAACTGCCAGTTCTTCGCCTACGAAGTACTGCGTCACTTCGGACCGCGGCTGCCCGCCTGGCGTTCGAGCGACCTGTGGGACGACACCGTACTCACCGAGCGGGTAAGGGAGTCCCGGCCGCTGGACCTGGCCCTCTTCAACCCCGGCGACCAAGCGTGGGGCGCTCACGTCGGGGTGGTCGTGGGGGAGCGCCGGGTCCTTCATCTCTGCGCCGAGGTGGGGCGTCCGGTGATCTGGCCCCTGGGGGAGTTCGCGGCGCGTGAGCGCTACCGCACGCTGCTCGGGTTCAAGCGGGCGCGCCCCGGCGGCGGCTGACGGACAGGCCCCGCCGTCCCGCGGGCCCTTCCCGCCGCGCCGACCCGCGGACAGGTCCCACCCCGCCGACCCGCCGACCCGCCTGCCGACCGGCCGACCCGCCTGCCGACCGGCCGTCCGGGCCCGCCTTGCCGACCCGCGCACAGGGCCCGTCCCGCCGACCCGCGAGCCGGTCCCACCGCCCCGGAACGCCCCCGTGCCGCGCCAGGGAACTCCCGTGGACGAGTCCCGCCCGGCCATGACCCACGGTGGTCGCCGGGGCACGTTTCGTACCGACTTCTCGCGCTTTCCCCCTCCTCGCCGACCACGCGAACCGCCCTCGCGCGCACCGGCCCTCACCCGATCGGAGGAAGAGCGCGTTCCGGCCAATCCGTCACCGCCGCAGCTTCGGAATAGGGCCGAGGGCTCTGAAGCCGAAAAGAGGCGAGCCGGGTGGGAGGAGACATGGTGCGGGAAGCGTCAGGGGACGCCTCGGGTACGGACGAGGAGACCGCGGACCGCGGCCGCCGCGCGCAGCCGGGCCGGCGCGGACAGCGCGGTCAGGGGCGGCGGACGGCCGTCATCGGCGGGGGCGTGGCGGGGCTCACCGCCGCCCACGTGCTGCGCCGCGCCCGGCAGGTGGTCCTGTACGAGGCCGACGACCGGCTCGGCGGCCACGCGCACACCCATGACCTCGCCTCCTCCGACGGAAGGCTGCACCGCGTCGACTCCGGCTTCATCGTGCACAACCGCCGTACCTACCCGAACCTCCTGAGGCTGTTCGACGAACTCGGCGTCGCCACGCAGGAGTCGGAGATGAGCATGTCGGTGCGGTGCGAGGGCTGTGGCCTGGAGTACGCGGGCGCCCGCGGTCCGGCCGGCCTGTTCGCGCGTCCGCGGAACGCCCTGCGCGGCTCCTACCTCCGGATGCTCACCGAAGTGCCGGCCTTCCACCGCGCGGCCCGGCGGCTGCTCGACGCGGGCGGCGAAGAGGGCCTGACGCTGGGGGAGTTCCTGACCCGGGAGCGGTTCTCACCGTATTTCGTCCGGCACTTCGCGACCCCGATGGTGTCGGCGGTCTGGTCCTGCGACGCCGTCACCGCCGCCCGCTACCCGGCCGGCCACCTGTTCCGCTTCCTGGACCACCACGGCATGCTCTCGGTGAGCGACTCCCCGGTCTGGCGCACGGTGACCGGGGGCTCCCGCTCCTACGTCGACCGGGTGGCCAAACAGTTCGACGCCGTGCACACCTCCGCCCCCGTCCGGGCCGTGCGACGGCACGCCGACGGCGTGGACATCACCACGGCGGACGGCACCACCGAGTCGTACGACTCCGCGGTGATCGCGGTCCATCCCGACCAGGCCCTGAGACTGCTGGCCGACCCCACCGAGGCGGAGCGCGAGGTCCTCGGCGCCTTCCGCTACTCCCGCAACACCACCCTCCTGCACACCGACACCGCGCTGCTGCCGCGCGCCCGGGGAGCGAGGGCCTCCTGGAACTACCTGATGCCCTCGTGCGACGCCGGCGCGGACCGGGTCCGCGTCAGCTACGACATGAACCGGCTCCAGCGCCTCGACGCGCCCGAGAACTACGTGGTCACCCTCGGCGGCGAGGACCGCGTCGACCCGGACCGCGTCCTGGCCCGCATGGTGTACGAACACCCCGTCTACACACCGGAGTCCGTCGCCGCCCAGACCCGGCTCCCGGAGCTGGACAGCCCGGTGATCGCGTACGCCGGCGCCTACCACGGCTGGGGATTCCACGAGGACGGCTGCCGCTCCGGCGTGGCCGCCGCCGCGGCGCTCGGGGTGACATGGTGACCGGTACCCCCGCGCTCTACCCCTGCACGGTCTCGCACGTACGGACCGCGCCGACCCGGTACGCGCTGCGCCACCGCACCTACATGTGGCTGACGGACCCCGACCACCCGCCCCGACTGCCCCTTCCGCTGCGGCCCTTGGCGCGCTTCGACCCCCGCGACCATTTCGACGGGGACCAGCCGACCATCCGCGCCGGACTCGACCACTTCCTCGCCGGACACGGCGTCGACCTGCGCGGCGGCTCGGTCACGATGCTCGCCCACGCGCGGGTCCTCGGCCACGTCTTCAACCCGCTGACCCTCTACTGGTGCCACGACCCCGGCGGCGCACCGCGCTGCGTGGTCGCCGAGGTGCACAACACCTACGGCGAGCGGCACTGCTATCTGCTCCTCCCGGACGACGCCGGGACGACGCGGGAACAGCGCGACGACCACGCCACGGTCGCCGCCCACGACCCTTCGCGGCCCGCACGGTCGTCGGAGGGCGAGCGGCCTTCGAAGCCTCTCCGGTCGTCGGAGCCGGCCGGGCCGCCTGAGGCCCTCCGACCGTCGGGGTCGACCGGTCCGCCTGAGCCCCTCCGGCCGTCGGATTCTGCCGGGCCCACGGGGCCGACGCGGCCGACGGGGCCGGTGAGTGACCCGCCCCAGGCGTCCGAGCGGCAAGGCCCCCTGCCCGGGCGGGATCCCCACCGGGCCGGCAAGCGGCTCTACCGCACGGAGAAACAGTTCTACGTCTCGCCGTTCTTCCCCGTCGACGGCGAGTACCGCATGCGGCTGCCCCTCCCGGACGATCGCCTCGACCTCATGGTCCGCCTGGAGCGCGCGGGCACCCGGCCCTTCAGTGCGACCGTGCGCGGGACCCGTCGTGAGGCGACCGCCGGGACGCTGCTGCGTGCCGCGCTGCGCCACCCGTTCTCCACCCTCGCCGTCTCGGCCGCCATCCGCGTCCACGGCATCCGTCTCTACCTGCGGGGACTGCCCGTCCAGCCCCGCCCCCGCGACCGTAACCAGGAGAGTGACACATGAGGACAGCCGAGCCCCGCTCCGCCACCGCGCAGCGCCGGGACGTGGATCCCGCCCGCCGTTCGGACGTGGTGGCGCCGCCGGAGGCCTCGCGCACCCGGACCGCCGTCACCCGCGCCGTGCTGAAGCGGGCGCTGCGGCGTCTGCCCCTTCAGGTGCGGTTCGCCGACGGAAGCCGTCTCGGTACCGGCGGCCCGGTGATCGAGATCCACGATCCGGATGCCTTCCACCGCCGTATCGGCACCCACGGCCTGGTCGGTTTCGGCGAGTCCTACATGGCGGGCGAATGGGACGCGCCGGACCTGGTCGCCGCGCTCACCGTGCTCGCCGACAACGCGGCGCGGCTGATCCCGGAACCGCTGCAACGGCTGCGCGGTCTCTGGGCGCCGCGCCGCCCGGACGCGGAGCGCAACACACCCGCCGGCGCCCGGGACAACATCAGCCGCCATTACGACCTCTCCAACGATCTGTTCGCGCTCTTCCTCGACGAGACCCTCAGCTACTCGGCGGCCCTCTTCCGCGGCTTCCCCGCCACCTGGCCCCTGCTGGCCGCAGCCCAACACCGCAAGATCGACCGGCTGCTGGACCTCGCCGAGGTCGGACCCGGTACCCGGCTGCTCGAAATCGGCACCGGCTGGGGCGAGTTGGCGATACGTGCCGCTGCCCGCGGTGCCCGCGTCACGTCGCTGACCCTCTCCCGCGAGCAGCGGGACCTGGCTCGGCGGCGGGTGGCCGAGGAGGGCCTGACCGACCTCGTCTCCATCGAGTTGTGCGACTACCGCGAGGCCGAGGGCACGTACGACGCCGTGGTGAGCGTCGAGATGGTGGAGGCGGTCGGGGCGGAGTACTGGCCGGTCTACTTCGCGACGCTCGACGCGCGGCTCGCGCCCGGTGGACGCGCGGCGCTCCAGGCGATCACCATGCCGCACGACCGGATGCTGGCGAGCCGCGACACCTTCACCTGGATCCAGAAGTACGTCTTCCCCGGCGGTCTGCTGCTCTCCGTCGAGGCGGTGGAGCAGGTGACCCGTGAGCACACCTCCCTGCGGACCACCCGCAGGGACCCCTTCGGAGCGCACTACGCGGAGACACTGCGGCTGTGGCGCGAACGCTTCACCGAGCGCGCCGACGAGGTCGAGGCGCTCGGCTTCGACGCTGCCTTCCGCCGGATGTGGACCTTCTACCTGGCCTACTCCGAGGCCGGGTTCCGCGCCGGCTACCTCGACGTCCAGCAGTACCTGTTCACGAAGGAGGACTCCACCCCGTGACCACCGTGACCACCGTCCACCCCGCCCGCCCCGGTGCCGCCCACCGGCTCGCCGCGCTGGCCGAGGACGCCCTCGGCGGCCCCCTGCCGCTGCGGCTGCGCGCGTGGGACGGCAGCGAGTCCGGTCCCCAGGGCGCCCCCGTGGTCGTCGTCCGCACGCGGCGCGCGCTGCGGCGACTGCTCTGGCAGCCCGGCGAACTGGGCCTGGCCCAGGCCTACATCACCGGGGAGATCGATGTCGAGGGCGACCTGGCGGCGGGCCTGAGCGCCATGTGGGGCGCCGTGCGGGAGCGCAGCGTGCACGCGCCCCGGCTCACCGCCGCCGACCGGGTCCGCGCCGCCGGCACGGCGCTGCGCCTGGGGGCCGTGGGGCCGAGGCCCGCGACACCCGCCTCGCAGGCACGACTGCGCGGAGGGCTGCACAGCAGGTCCAGGGACCGCGCGGCCATCAGCCACCACTACGACCTGTCGAACGAGTTCTACCGACTGCTCCTCGACGAGACCATGGCCTACTCGTGCGGCTACTGGACCGGCGGGGGACCGGACTTCGGCCCCGCCGACGCCCAGCGCGCCAAGCTGGAGCTGATCTGCCGCAAGCTCGGTCTCGTGCCGGGCGCCCGGCTGCTCGACATCGGCTGCGGCTGGGGTTCCCTCACGCTGTACGCGGCGGAGCGGTACAAGGCCCAGGTCACCGCGGTCACGCTGGCCCGGGAACAGGCCGCGTACGTACGGGAGCAGGTGCGCGAGCGAGGTCTCGAGAACCAGGTCGACGTGGTCTGCCAGGACTACCGGGACATCGCGGGCGGAGCGTACGAGGCCGTCACCGCGATCGAGATGGGCGAACACGTGGGGGACGCCGAGTATCCGGCGTTCGCCGCCGCCCTGCACCGGTTCGTCCGCCCGCAGGGACGCGTACTCGTACAGCAGATGTCGCGGGGCTCGGTGGCCCCCGGCGGCGGCGCGTTCATCGAGGCGTACATCGCCCCGGACATGCACATGAGGCCGCTCGGTGACACCGTCGGCCTGCTGGAGGCCGCAGGCCTGGAGGTGCGCTCCGTGGAGTCGCTGCGGGAGCACTACGTCCGTACGGTCGCGGCCTGGCATCGCACGCTGGAGGACCGCTGGGACGACTTCGTACGGCTCGTGGGGGCGGAGACGGCCAGGGTGTGGCGGCTGTACCTGGTCGGCGGGGCCCTCGCCTTCCAGGAACGGCGGATGGGCGTCGACCAGATCCTGAGCGTGCGGCCCGCTCCCGGGGGCGGCAGCGGCATGCCGGCCGTGCCGGGGCACTGGTACACGGGGGCGGACGAGCGATGAGCGGCTTTCCCTGGGGAGCGTTCGCCCAGAACCTCGGCCTCGCGGCGGCCGCGGCCTTCGCCGTCATGCTCGTCACCTTCGCGGTCGCCGTGCGCAAGGGCGTGCACCGGATCGTGGACGTGGCCTGGGGAGTCGGGTTCACCGCGGTGGCCGTGGTGTCCTTCCTGGCCTCCGCGGGCGAGGGCGACGAGGGGCGGCGGATCCTCGTGACCGTCCTGACCTCGGTGTGGGGGCTGCGGCTGGCCCTGCACATCGCGCGGCGGGGCCGTGGTCACGGCGAGGACCCGCGGTACGAGGCGATGCTCGCCAAGGCGCCCGGCCGTCGCGACCTGTACGCCCTGCGCATGGTCTACCTCTTGCAGGGAGCCCTGGTCTGGCTGGTGTCGCTGCCCGTCCAGGCGGCGCAGTACGTGTCCACGGGACTGACGGGAGTCACCCTCGCCGGCGCCGCGCTGTGGGCGGTGGGACTGTTCTTCGAGGCGGTGGGCGACGCGCAGCTGGCCCGGTTCAAGGCCGATCCCGCCAACCGCGGCCGGGTCATGGACCGGGGCCTGTGGAGCTGGACCCGGCACCCGAACTACTTCGGCGACTTCTGCGTGTGGTGGGGGCTGTTCCTGCTCACCTGCGACTCGGGCGCGGCGGCCGCGGTCTCGGTCCTCTCGCCGCTGGTGATGAGCTTCTTGCTGATCAGCGGCAGCGGGAAGGCGCTGCTGGAGAAACATCTCGCGGGGCGCGCGGGGTTCGCCGAGTACACGGCGAGGACCAGCGGCTTCTTTCCGCTGCCGCCGAAGTCGCGCGGCTGACGGGACCGCGTCCGGGCGTCGCCCGCCGGGGGAGGACCGGTGGGCGACGCCGGGAGGACCGGCCCGTACCCGGAGAGGGGCGGGCCGGTCCGTACCCGGAGGAGGGGACCGGCCGGCCGGTCCCCGGGGAGAGCACCGCAAGGGGCGGCCGGCCCCGTCAGGCGGGGAACTCCAGCACCGCCAGCGGGGCCGAGGTCGGCCGGGCCGAGCCGCCCGCCGGTTCCACGGTGATGCCCATGCCCGAGGCCTTGGCCAGCTTCCCGTCCAGGAGGACCGCCTCACTGGTGCGGTGCGGGTCCATCAGACCGGCCGAGCGCATGGTGCCCGCGTCGTCGAACCACAGCTGGTAGACCTTGCCGCTCGGCGGCTTCGCCATGCCCGAGGAGATGAAGACGGCCTCGTCGCGGGCGGCGGAGACGACCACCGTGCCGCCGGCGCCGCCGGCCAGCCTCGCGGTACGGCTCTTCGCGTCCGGGGCGGCCAGCACCGCGGTCAGATCGGCGGTCCGGCGCTCGGCGTCCCGTGCCTGGGTCCGGGCCTCCCGCGCCCGGTCGTGCTGCCACACCGCCGTGCCGCCGAACGCCGCCGCGGCGGCCACGCAGGCGGCCAGCGCCCAGCGCGACAGGCCGCGTGGACGGCGTACGCGCCGGAGGACCGGCGCGGGGGGCGTGGCGGGTGTGGCGGGCGCCGTCCGGGGTGCTTCCTGCCGGACCGTGGTGATGCGCCGCATGACGCGGGCCTTGAGCTCGGGGGTGATGCCGGCGGCTTCGGCGAGACCGAGCCGCGCGGCCGTGGCGGTCAGCTCACGTACCTCCTGGGCGCAGGCCTCGCAGTCGGCGGCGTGCCGTTCGAACCGGTCGCGCTCCTCCTCGCCGAGGGCGTGCAGCGCGTACGCACCCGTCAGGGTGTGCAGGTCGGACGTGGTCATGCGGTGACCCCCAGGCAGTCACGGAGGCGGATGAGGCCGTCGCGCAGGCGGGTCTTGACCGTGCCGAGCGGAAGCGTCAGCAGTTCCGCCACCTCCCGGTAGGTCAGGCCGCGGTAGTACGCGAGGGTCACGGACTGGCGCTGGAGCTCCGTCAGCGTGCGCAGACAGCGCCGTACCTGTTCCCGCTCAAGCCGCGCCTCGACCTGCTCGGTCACCTCGTCGAACTCGGGCGTCCGGTCGAGGAGGGCCGCCTTGTGCTCACGTGCCGCCGAAGCCTCGGCGGAGCGCACCCGGTCGACGGCCCGCTGGTGGGCGAGGGTGAGCACCCAGTTCATCACCGACCCGCGCTCGGGCCGGTAGCGGGCGGCGGTCCGCCACACCTCGACCAGTACCTCCTGGGCCACCTCCTCGGACTGGGCCAGGTCGCGCAGCACCCTGCGCACGATGCCGAGCACCGGCCCCGCGACCACGTCGTAGACCGCTGCGAAAGCCTCCTGGTCGCCCCGGGCGACGTCGGCCATCAGGTCCGGCAGACTGGGTTCGGCCGCCGGGTTTCTCCCGATTTCCACGGCTTCTTTCACGGGGTGGTCCTCCAAGTGGGGCGATCGGTACGGGACTGATCCGGAGCAGGTCCGGCCGTGGATTGGCCCACGTCGGGAGAATTCCGGGTACGGCGGCCGGGCGTACGCGCGGGCCGCATGTCGGTGTTCCTGTGGCGGCTGCGGCCCACGAGCCGGCCGGCCGGTGCGCCGCGCTCGGGGCGACGGCCGTGTCCGCCCCGCCAGTCGGCCAGGAACAGCTGCGGGGTGACGCCCTCGGTCTCCCGGGCGTCACCCAGGGAGCGCCGGGCCGTCGCGCGCACCGGCTTGCCCCACCGGTGGTACGCGGCGGCCGGACAGCGCTCGTCACCGTCCGCGAGCCCCCGGGTGATCTCCGCGCCGGTGAGTGTCCCGGTGCCGGGTGTCCGCTCCCCGGGGCGCCCCCTGGTGATCGGATGTGCGGCCATGACCACGGCTCCTCGGTTCGTACGTGGTTCACGGGGCGTCTCCCGGGCCGTGCCCCGTGAGCTCCATCGTGTGAACCGCAGGACATCCGGGACAACTTGCATCGTTTCTGCGTCGTATAGTCGCCGCATGGGCGAGGACCGACCGACACCGTCGTCAGAACCGGCCGCACAGCCCTCCGAGGCGGGCGTCACCACGGGTGCGCTGGCCCGTCGGCTCGGAGTGTCGCCCACCACGCTGCGCTCCTGGGACCGGCGGTACGGGGTGGGTCCCGCGGTCCGCTCCGGCGGCCGGCACCGCCGCTGGACGCCGCAGGACGTGGCGATGCTGGAGGAGATGTGCCGGCTGACGTCCGCGGGGGTGCCGCCCGCCGAGGCGGCCAGGACCGCGCGGAAGGGCGTCGAGCGGATACCGTCCGGCTCCGACCCGCGCGCGACGGCCGGTCCTCTCGGTCGCCAGCGTTCACAGGCGGCCGGCGCGCTGCCGCTCGGTGACGTCCGGCAGGAGTGCAGGGGCCTGGCGCGCGCCGCCGTACGCCTCGACGCGCCCGCGATGGACGATCAGCTGGCCTCGCTCGTGGAACGGCACGGCCTGGTCGTCGCCTGGGACGAGGTGATGGTGCCCACCCTGCACGCCGTGGGACGCAAGTGGGAGTCCTCCGGCGACCGCTACGTGGAGGTGGAGCACCTGTTGTCCTGGCACATCTCCCGGACCCTCCACCGGGCCACCGAGCCGGCCCGGCCCGACGCTCCCGCGACCGGCGCGGGGCCCGTGGTGCTGGCGTGCGTCCCCGGCGAGCAGCACAGCCTGCCGTTGCAGGCGCTGCACGCCGGACTCGCCGAACTCGGCCTGCCCGCAAGGATGTTCGGTGCGGCCGTGCCCACCGAGGCGCTGACAGCGGCGGTACGGCGGCTGGGCCCGACCGCCGTCGTGCTGTGGGCCCAGACCCGTTCGACGGCCGACGTCCCGCTCGCCCGGCATGTGGCCGGCACCCACTGGGGTGTCAAGGGCGCCCGCAATCATCCCGCCGTCGTGCTGGGCGGCCCCGGCTGGGCCGGACGCCCGCTGCGCGGGATGCTCCGCCCGACGGGGCTGCGGGACGCCCTCGGATCCCTCAGGGGCCTCTACGACGGCGTCGCCCCGGTCCCGGCAAGCTGAGGTACCGGGCCGGGGCGACGTTTCCGGCTCACCGCACCGTCGGCGAGGGGGACGCGGAGCTACCCGCGGGCGGGGTGAGGACGACGGTCGGCTCGCCCGGCGCGGGTGCGGGCGGCGTGACGTTCTGGGACGGCAGCTTCGGCGGGGTGGTCTCCTGGAACAGCACCTGGTCGAAGTTGACCAGTCCGGTCTTCTCCATCACCGTGATGTGGTCGAGCACCGTGTCGTTGGCCTGGTCGGCCAGCTGGCGCACCAGGGAGTTCTCGGTGGTGGACCTGATCTTCGCGACGGTCAGGAAGATCGTTCCGTGGGTCAGCCGCAGGATGTTGGCGAAGTCCGTGTCGAACTGCTTGCCGGTGTCCGCGGTCAGGGTCGTGACGAAGCCCTGCTGCTGCGGAGACGGCTTGTTGGGGATGGTGATACCGAGCGTGGCGGCGACCTTGCGGTCGGTGTCGTCCAGCGCGGCGTGGCCCCTGATCAGGTGGTCGCCGGCGGTTCTGACCGCCGGGATGGTGCCCTTCTGGAGTGCCAGCTGTCCGACCGGGTACTCCCAGAGTCCCGCCGCCCGCACCTTGACGACGAAGTCACGGTCGGCCTCGGTCAACGGGCCGGTCGGAGTGTTGGCGATCACGCGGTTCGGGGCGCTGGACGTGGTCTGCACACCGATCACGGCAGGGTACGCGAGCGCGGCGAGCGTCATGGTCAACGCACCTGCCACGAAGAGCGTTCCTGCGTTCCGTGCAATGCGCATCGAGCCTCCTGGCGGGCGGCGGCGCGGAGCGGGGAGCCCCGTCGTGCCGCATGGTGAATCCGGTGCGAGTGGATCCGGTGACGAGTGATTCTGACGCCCACCAGTACGCACGCGTTCGACGAAAAAATCTCTGCCAATAGTAAAATCCCTGGTGACTTCCTTCAGTCCCGGCCCCGGGCGTTCTTGAAGCGGGCCAGCCCGTCCGGAAGTTCGACCACGGGGTCCGGGTAATCGTAGGCGGCGCGGTCAAGGCCCCGCAGCTTCCACGGTTCGTGCACGGCGGCACCGGCGATCCCCTCCAGTTCCGGCACCCACCGTCGGACGTACTCCCCGTCGGGATCGTAACGCCTCGCCTGGAGGACCGGATTGAGGACCCGGTTGGGGCGGGTGTCCGTGCCCGTGCCGGCCATCCACTGCCAGTTGAGCTGGTTGTTGGCGACATCGCCGTCCACGAGGAGTTCCAGGAAGTGCCGGGCGCCGACCCGCCAGTCCACGTAGAGGGTCTTGGTGAGGAAGCTCGCCGTCAGCAGCCGCCCCCGGTTGTGCATCCAGCCCTCGTGGCGCAGTTGGCGCATCGCCGCGTCGACCACCGGATAGCCGGTGCGCCCCTCCTTCCACGCGGCGATGTCCTCCCGGGCCTCGGTCTCCGAGCGCCAGCTGTCGTGCCGGGTGCGGTAGTCGGCGACGGCGGCGTCCGGCCGCGCGGCGAGCACCTGGTGGTGGAAGTCGCGCCAGGCCAGCTGCCGTACGAAGGCCTCCGCGCCCGCCCCGCCGGTGCCGCGGGCCCGGTGCACCAGCTCGACCGGGGAGAGCGAGCCGAAGTGCAGGTGCGGGGAGAACCGGGAGGTGGCGTCGCCGGGCAGGTCGTCGTGCCGGTCCTCGTACGACGCGATCCCGCTCCGCAGCCAGGAGGCGAGTCTCCCGCGGGCCTCCGTCTCGCCGCCTCGCGCCAGTCCCGCGGAGATCCCGGACAGGCCCTCGCGGGAGGGGAGCGGCTCCGAGGCGACACCGTCCGGTACCCGGACCGTCCGCGGCGCGGCGACCGCGCCACGCAGTGGCTGCTGCGACCAGTGCCGGAAGTACGGGGTGAAGACCGCGAAGTGGTCCGACGAGGCCGGGGTGACGGCACCCGGCGCGAGCGCGGTGATCACGGTGTCGTGGACGTGCAGGCGGCACCCCTCGGCCTCCAGGGCCGCGCGCAGCCGGTCCTCTCGGCGGCGCGCGTAGGCGCTGACGCCGGCGGCCATGTGCACCTCGTCGGCGTCCGCCTCGGAGACCACCTTGCACACCTGGGCGGCCACGTCACCGGAACGCACCACCAGCCGTCCGCCCCGCTCACGCAGTCCGGCGTCGAGGTCCGCCAGACAGTCCGCGAGGAACGCCATCCGGTTGGGAGCCGTGAACCCCGCCGCGGCCACGGCGTCGTCGCGCACGAAGAGGGGCACCAGCGCGGCCGAGCCGTCGTGGGCCGCCCGCAGCGCCGGATGGTCGTGCAGACGCAGGTCCGAGGTGAACAGGACGACCGAGACGTTCATGGGGTGGCTCCGGGTTCGGCTGGATGGACGGGTGCGAGGGGTACGGCCGCGAGGGGTACGGCACCTACCGCTTCGGTCCGACGGGCTTCCGCGGATGCGGGGGGGTGCCTCTATGTCTTTCGTCAAGGCACCCCTGTCGGGTTTGGGGTGATTCGGTCTTGCTGGGGTCATGCGGCGAGTTCGACGTCCGCGGGCGGGCGGGATTCGTAGAAGGTGCCGTCTCGGAGCATGGCGAACAGGACGCTGATGCGTTGGCGGGCGAGGCGGAGGAGGGCCTGGGTGTGGGTTTTGCCGCGGGCGCGTTGCTTGTCGTAGTAGGCGCGGGAGGCGGGATCGGCGTTCATGCAAGCGAAGGCGGAAAGGAACATGGCGCGTTTGAGCTGGCGGTTGCCGCCTCGGGGCGCGTGTTCGCCGTGGATCGAGGTCCCCGACGACCTGGTCGCCGGGGCGAGTCCGGCGTAGGAGGCCAGGTGGGCGGCGTTGGGGAAGCTGGTGCCGTCGCCGACGGTGACCAGCAGGACGGCGGCGGTCCTGACGCCGACGCCGGGCATCGACCTCAGGACCGGGGAAAGAGGGTGGGCCTCCAGCAGGGCGTTGATCTGGGCTTCCAGGGCCCGGCGCTGTTCGTGGACAGCGGCGAGCGAGCGGGCCAGGGAGGGCACGACGAGGTCGAGGGTGCCGGTCCCCGGGACCACGACGGTCTGCTCGTCCAACGCCTCGAAGACATCGTCGATCAGCCGCTGGGCCATGCGCGGGGCCTTGGGCCGGATGAGCTCGACGAGCCTGCGGCGGCCGGCTCTGCGCAGTGCGGCGGGGGAGCCGTAGCGCTCCAGCAGCCAGGTGACGGCCTGGTGGTCGAGGCGGGGGCCCAGAACGCGCTCCAGCGACGGGTGGAACTGGGTGAGCAGGCCGCGTATCCGGTTGGAGGTGCGGGTGGCCTCGGCCGCGAGGTCCTGGTCGAAGCCGACGAGGACCGTGAGTTCGGCGGTGATCTCGTCGGTGAGTTCCAGCGAGCGCAGAGTGTGCGGCATGGTGCGGGCCGCATCCGCGATCACGGCGGCGTCCTTGGCGTCGGTCTTGGCCTCGCCCGGATACAGGTCGGCGATTCGCCGCATCGCGAGTCCGGGCAGGTAGGCGACCTTGCAGCCGGCGTCCCGGGCGACCGTGAGCGGGAGGGCTCCGATGGAGGCGGGCTGGTCCACGGTCACCAGGACGGTGCCGAACTTCGCGGCCAGTTTGTCGAACACGGCCCGCAGTTTCGGCTCACTGTTGGGCAGCTGCTTGTCGAAGACCTTCTTGCCGGCCGGAGTCAGCCCGTGCCCGTGATGGGAGCTCTTGCCGACGTCCAGGCCGAGGAACACGCCCACGTCTTCGGTATCGAACATCGCGCCCTTCCAGGAGAGTTGAACGTGCCGGCCTCGGCAGTGGTGTCGTACGCGCGCATCCACGTTATGCAGACCTGCCGCCCGTGAGCTGTCCGGCATTGCGCCGGACCGGGTGGTGGCCGGACCTCTGATCAGCGTCTCCGACGGCACCTCCCGGGCCCGGTGGCACCACCCCCCAGGTCATGCCTTCGACAGGGGGGAACAGTCATGCCGGGCCCGGAGGCCAGCGGCCCTCTTGCAGGACCGCGAAGAAGATAACGGGGGCGAGGGCGGGACGGAACCGGACACCGCGAGGTCGGGGGCAGGGCGGAGGCAGGGGCGAAGCGATGGGCCGGGGGACAGGGGGCGGGCCGTCAGGGAGTGGACGCGGATTCCGGTTTCGTCGCGGGGGCGCTGTCGGCCGCGTGCTTCACCGCGGCCTTCGCGATGTTGCGGGCCATGCCGCCGAACACGGCGGCGTGGAACGGCGAGACGCTCCACCAGTAGGCGTGCCCCAGCAGCCCGTGCGGGTGGAACAGCGCCCGCTGGCGGAACCGTGACCCGCCGTCGTCGCCGGTCTCGGCGTACATCTCCAGCCAGGCCAGCCCCGGCAGCCGCATCTCCGCGCGCAGCCGCAGCAGATGGCCCGGCTCGATCTCCTCGACCCGCCAGAAGTCGAGCGAGTCGCCCGTCCGCAGGCGGGTCGCGTCGCGTCGCCCGCGCCGCAGACCGACACCGCCCACCATGCGGTCCAGCCAGCCGCGCACGGCCCAGGCCAGGGGGAAGGAGTACCAGCCGTTGTCGCCGCCGATACCCTCGATCACCTTCCACAGGGCCTCGCGCGGCGCGTCCACGGTCAGCTCGCGACGGTCGGTGTAGAGGCTGCCGCCCGCCCAGTCGGGGTCGGTGGGGAGCGGATCGCTGGGCGCGCCCGGCACCGAGGCCGACGACCACCTCGTGGTGACCTGGGCGTCCCTCACCCGCTGCAGCGCCAGGGACACCGCCTCGTCGAAGCCGATCGGACGCCCCGGCGGATCGGGCACGTACCGGACGATGTCGTGTTCGTGGCACACGACCTCGTGCCGCAGCGACTCGGTGAGCGGGCGCGCGATGGACGCGGGTACCGGGGTGACGAGTCCGACCCAGTGACTGGACAGCCGGGGGGTGAGCACCGGCACGGGGAAGATGAGCCTGCGGGGCAGGGCGGCGATGGTCGCGTACCGCCGCATCATCTCCAGGTACGTCAGGATCTCGGGGCCGCCGATGTCGAAGGTGCGGTTGACGTCCGCGGGCATCAGGGCGCTGCCGACGAGGGTGCGCAGCACGTCCCGTACCCCCATCGGCTGGATGCGGGTGTGCACCCAGCTCGGCGTGACCATCACCGGCAGCCGCTCCGTGAGGTAGCGCAGCATCTCGAAGGACGCCGAGCCGGAGCCGATGATCACCGCGGCGCGCAGCACGGTGGTCGGCACGCCGGAGTGCAGCAGGATGCGGCCGACCTCGGTACGGGATCTGAGGTGCGGCGACAGTTCCGTCTCCGGTACACCCGGCGGGGTGAGGCCGCCCAGGTAGACGATCCGCCGGACGCCGGCCGCGCGGGCCCGCTCGCCGAAGATCCGCGCCGCCTCGCGGTCGGTCGCCTCGAAGTCGTGGCCCGTGCCGAGGGCGTGGACGAGGTAGTACGCGACATCCGTGTCACGCATCGCCTCGGCCACCGAGTCGGCGTCCAGTACGTCGCCCCGCACGACCTCCGCCTCGCCCGCCCACGGGTAGTCGCGCAGCTTGGCGGGGGAGCGGGCGAGACAGCGCACCCGGTGTCCCTCCGCCAGCAGCTCGGGGACCAGCCGTCCGCCGATGTAGCCCGTGGCACCGGTCACCAGACATCGCAGGCCGGTGTCGTCCTCGCTCATGGGTCCCTCCGTCGTTCGCCGCGTCGCCCCCTTTCCGTACTCCCCTCGTGATGCCTTCCACGCGGGCGGTGACGGTGGATGCGCGCAAGCGGTCTTTCCGGCGACCGGGGATCCACGAGGGGGCGGACGGCGGACTTCTATAGGCTGATCGCGTGGCCAGACGAGACGACGGTGACGACCGGGCGGGTGACCCGCCGCCCGAGGGCGGTCGGGGGCTGGAGGGTGCCGAGGCGACCGGTCTCCAGGCCTTCGCGGTGCAGCTGCGCCGCATGAACGGCGAGATCAACCGTCTGGTGCACGCCTTCGCCGGTGAACACGGTCTGCACGCGACCGACGTACAGGCGCTGGCCGCGATCCTCGACGCGCCGGAGCCGCTCACCCCCGGCCGGCTGCGCGACCATCTCGGACTCACCTCGGGCGCGGTCACGGCCTGTCTCGACCGGCTCGAACGCGCGGGCCACATCCGGCGGGTCAGGGAGAGTCCCGACCGCAGGGTGGTCCACCTGCACTACGTCTCCGAGGCCAGGACGGCGGCCCGCGCCCATTTCCGGCCGCTCGCCGAGGTCACCGCGCGGGTGCGCGACCGTTTCGACGAGGACGAGCTGTCCGTGGTGCTCCGCTTCCTCGCCGAGATGAACGAGGAACTCTCCACCGTGCGCTCACCCGGCCGCTGAGCCCGGCGCGGCGGCCTCCGAAGCGGGTCGGGCGACGAGAAGGGTGCCGCGGCGCATCCGGTCCGGCGCCTGGAGGGGAAGGGCGGGGGGAACGGGATCAGGGTCCTGATGGTCTACGATTCTGCAAGATATTTCAATGATTGAGATTCTTGATCATTGAGACAAGTGCCCCGCGTGACACCGTGACACCTGGAGAGCGATGTCCCTCACCCCGCGACGGGCCCTGTGGCTGATCCCCGTCGTCCTGCTCGTCGCCTGGCTCGGCATCGGAGGAACCCTCGGCCCCTACGCCGGCCGGCTCGGCGAGGTCTCGACCAACGACCGGGCCGCGTTCCTGCCGCGCAGCGCCGAGTCCACCGAGGTGGTCGCCCGGCAGCGCGCCTTCCAGCAGGCCGAGACGCTGCCCGCGATCGTCGTCTGGACCGTCGACGACGGCGGGACGTCGACCGGAGCCCGGCAGGCCGCCGCCACCCGCGCGCTCGCCTCGCTGACCGGCGTCCCGGGGGTGGTCGGCGAGGCGTCCCCCGCACTGCCGTCGCGCGACGGCAAGGCGCTGGAGGGTGTCGTCCAACTGAGGCCCGACCTGGGCAAGCGGCTCCCCGACACGCTCGACCGGATCCGCTCGGCGGCCGAGCGCGTCCCGGGGACGACCGCCCGGACGGCGGGGCCCGCGGCCAGCCAGGCGGACCTCACCGACGCGTTCGCCGGGATCGACGGACTGCTGCTCGGGGTGGCCCTCGCCACCGTGCTGGTCATCCTGCTGCTCGTCCACCGCAGCGTGCTGCTGCCGCTCGTCATCATCCTCGGCTCGGTCTTCGCGCTCGGCCTCGCCTGCGCCATCGTCTACGCGCTCGCCGCCCACGACGTCGTACGCGTCGACGGCCAGGTGCAGGGCATCCTCTCCATCCTGGTGATCGGCGCCGCCACCGACTACGCGCTGCTGCTGACCGCGCGCTACCGCGAGGAACTCGCCCTGCGCGCCGACCGGTTCGCGGCCGTCCGGGCGGCGCTGCGCCGGTCCTGGGGTGCCATCGTCGCCAGCGCGGGAACCGTCGCCCTCGGCCTGCTGGCGCTGCTGCTCAGCGATCTGACGAACAACCGGGCGCTCGGACCGGTGGGCGCCATCGGCGTGGTCTGCGCCGTACTGAGCTCGCTGACCTTCCTGCCGGCCGTCCTGGTGCTGCTCGGGCCCGCCGCCTACTGGCCGGCCGCGCCCCGGGCCACGGGTGACGCGCGGGGCGGCAGCCGCGTCTGGAACCGGGTCGCGGCCCTGGTGGACCGTGCGCCGCGAAAGGTCTGGGCGGGCGCCCTGGTGGGGCTGCTCGCCTGCGCGGCCTTCGCGCCCACGCTGACCGCCAAGGGCGTTCCGCTCGACGAGATCTTCGTCGACGACGCGCCGTCCGTCGCCGCGCAGGAGAGTCTCGGACGGCACTTCCCGGGCGGCTCCGGGAACCCCGCCGTGATCATCGCCAACGCGGACCGCGTCGACCAGGTCACGGCGGCGGCGCGTGCCACCGACGGGGTCGCGTCGGCCGTCGCGGTCACGGCGTCCGGACGTCCGGGCGGGGGAGCGCCCCAGGTCGTCGACGGCCGCGTCCGCGTAGACGCCACCCTGCGAGCCGCCGCCGACAGCGGCGCGGCCACCGACACCGTGGCGCGACTGCGCGACGCGGTGCACGCCGTGCCGGACGCCGACGCGCTCGTCGGGGGCTACACCGCCCAGCAGTACGACACCCGGCGGACCGCCGAACACGACCGCACCCTCATCGTGCCCGTGGTGCTCGCCATCATCCTGGTCATCCTGGTGGGCCTGCTGCGCTCGCTGCTGATGCCGGTGCTGCTCGTGGCCACGGTGGCGCTCAACTTCCTCGCCACCCTCGGGATCTCCTCGCTCGTCTTCCGCCATGTTTTCGGCTTCACCGGCACCGACGCGTCCGTTCCGCTGTACGGCTTCGTGTTCCTGGTGGCCCTCGGCGTGGACTACAACATCTTCCTGATGTCCCGGGTCCGGGAGGAGTCGTTGATCCACGGTGTGCGCCAGGGGGTGCTGCGCGGACTCGTCAGCACCGGCGGGGTGATCACCTCGGCGGGCGTGGTCCTCGCCGCGACCTTCGCCGCCCTCGGTGTCATCCCGCTGGCCTTCCTCGTGCAGATCGCCTTCATCGTCGCCTTCGGCGTCCTGCTCGACACCCTGGTGGTGCGCTCGCTGCTGGTGCCCGCACTCGTCCGTGACATCGGGCGACGCGCGTGGTGGCCGGGACGGCTCAGCCGCGAGCCCGCCCCGCTGCCCGGGGTCGAGGAGCACGTCACCGTCTGAGACGGCCGTCCGCGGCCGGGCCCGTCCGCACCGGGTCCCGCCGCGACCGCCACGGCCCTCCCGGGCATGTACACGGAAAACGCGGGCAAGTGGATTCCAGGCGACTCGGCGGTCCGAGTCGGAAGCCGGAGCTGGAGGTGTCCGCCGCTATGGGCGCGAAGGTGCTGGAACGATTTCCCGCAGGGTCCCCGCGCGGATCCTGGACGGCGGAGGAGTACGCCGCCCGACGCCGTACCGAGGGCCAGCCGGCCACCGTCGTGATGGATCTGAAGTCGGATGCCTTCCTCGTGGTCGTCCCGTCCGGGGACGAGGACTGAGCGGCCCGGCACGCCCGGTCGGCGGGCCGGGCCCGCGCGACGGGCCGCGCCGCGTTCACGCTGTCACCCCGTCACCGACCGGGATCACCGACCGGGTCCAGTGAGGTGCCGTTGCCCAGACGGGCCGACACCCGGGTCCGGGAGTCCCTCGGCGCGCGGACGGCGAGCGTCCGGCCCCGCTGCCGGACTGTCACCTCGCCGCTCACGTCGATACGGGTGACCGCCCGGCTGCCGGCCGCCAGCAGATACCAGCGCCCGGTGCGCGAACGCCAGTGGACGTCGGCCACCACGTGCCGGCCGAACCTGCCGCAGGCCGCGGTGGACCGGGCCCGGCCGACCACCTCCGCGGGAGCGGACGGGGAGGAGGCCGGGGCACGCAGCACCAGCTCCACGTCACCGGGCCCGCGCCAGGTCGAGGCCCGCGCGCAGGTCCACACCGCGTGTCCGCCCCGCTCCGGCAACTCCTGCTCGGCGAAGTCCCAGGCGTTGACCGCCCGGACCCCCGTGCCCCGCAACTCTTCGAGCCCGCACGCCAGATGAGCCCAGGCGAGGAGGGCAGGTCCGCCGGTCGCCTCGCGGGGTTCCCGGGCCGGAGGGCTCCCGTGCCCCGGCAGCGGGGTGTAGGTGAGGTGCGCCGGGGACAACTCGCCGAGGTCGGTCAGCAGGAACGCGTGCTTCTCCACGATGCGCGCGGAGGAACGCAGTTGCAGCACGGGCCGGGTGTCGCAGGCCGCCTTCCTGCTGGGCGCGGGGACGGGCGCGGTGACCCCGTCCCGGGCGACGCCGACCGGCCGTGCGGGGGAGTCGGGGCGCAGCAGGTCGCGGCGGGACGCCTCCGCGATCCAGGGCGCGAGCAGATACCGCGCGCCACGGGCACCGCGGTGGACGACCAGGGCGGCGGCGGTCGTCACGTCCGCGTCGTCGGCCCGCGCGAGGGCGAGCGCACCGGGCCCGGGGGCGTCGAGCGGCTCGCTGTAGCGCACCACCCGCCGGCCGTCGTACAGGAGCACCACGGCGTCGCCGCCGACGTTCCCGGCGTAGAGCAACTGGGGCGAGTGCGGTGGAGGGTCCGTGGGGGTGCCGGGCGTCATGGTGACCCGTCGTGCGGATGCGGGGCCGCCCCATGTGGACAGAGCCCTGACCAGCAGTTCCCGGTCGTTCACGCGGGTGCCCCGCGCGGGCCACGCGGTGAGGTCGACCCGGGAGGTGTCGGCCCAGACGTCCCCGGCGGTACGCACCAGGTCCTCGGGCCGGGGCAGCCCCCCGCCGGTACGGGCGCCGGTGACCGGCCGGGACGGCGCCGACCCCTGGCCGGCGACCGTCAGCACCAGCCCGGTGATCACGGCGGCGGTCAGCGCGGCCCACACGAACCGCACCCGCCGTCTGCGGCGCAGCAGATCGGTGGGCCGGGTCAGCACCGAGCACGCGTCGAACTCCCTCGACGTGAGCAGGGTCCGCGCCGCCGCCCCCGCCGACTCGTCGAGCCGGTTCGCCGACCGCAGGGCGCCCTCGGGGTCGGGGACGCCCGCCGTGCGCAGCAGGGACTCGACCGTCGCGTCGGCGAGCCCGTCCACCCGGCGCAGCACGAACGCCGCCCGTCCCGCGGCCGACGCACCCGCGAGGGCCTGGCTCAGGGCGAGCTCCTCGGCCCCGCCCGCGCGCGGGAAGAGCCGCAGCCCCCAGACGACGGGCAGCGTCGGAAGGACCGTACGGGGCGGCGGCATCCCGCGGGGCCATCCGCGCGGGGACCGGCCGTGCGCCAGGGCGGAGCGCACGACCCGTCCGCGCAGGCGGTCCTTCTCCGCGAGGGACTGGCGCGCCGTCCCCCGCGGGGCCGGCACCAGGGGCCCGGCTCGTCCGGGCCGCGTCCCCCGCAGCGACCGCTGCACCAGGGAGTGCGCCACGAGAATGCGACGGTGCCTGCTCAGCGACGACGGCAGCGTCAGATACGCCAGCCGCACCAGGTCGCTGTACTCCTCGACCAGGGCGGCCTCGGCCCGGTCGAGTCCGGACCTGCCACGGCGGACGGCACGGGGAAACGGAGGGAGGGGCATGGAACGAATGCCTTCCGAAGGTGCTGGCGTCCTGTCACGCCGATCCGTCAAACGAGTGACTCTTCGGATGGTCACAGGACGGCGCCCCCGGGCGGTCGCCGCCGGCCCGGGCCGTGGCCGCCAGATCGCCGCCGAGCTCCGCGGACCTGCGCACGAACGCGTCGTGCAGGTCGCCCGCGGCGCGCGGGACGGAGTCCGTCCTGCGGCGCCGCAGCATCAGCAGGACGCGGGTCGTGCCGTCGGTGAGCGGCCGGTACGTGAGGGTCCCGCACCGCTCCAGAGGATCGCCGATGACGCTGAAGTCGGGCAGTACGGTGACGCCGAGACCCTCGGCGACCATGAGCTTGCCCATCTCCGCACCGTCGGTCGAGTACGACAGGGACGGACCCCGGCCCTCCAGGAACCGGTGCAGGTAGCGGTGCATGACATAGCCGGAGCGCATCGCGATCAAGGGCTCGCGCCCGTCGAGGAGATCGGCCGGCGACACGGCGGACGACGCGGCCAGCGGACTGTCCGGGCGTACGCACACCACCGGCCGTCCGCGCAGCAGTTCGGTGGTCTCGAAGCCGGCGGGCATGTCGTCGCCGTCCAGGTGGTTCACCAGCCCGAGGTCGAAACCGCCCTCCGAGAGGGCCCGGTGGATCTCCGTCTGCTGTGCGCCGACCACTTCGACCTGTGTCTGCGGGTGCGTCGCGCGAAATCCCCGGACGACCGGGATGAGCAGCGGCACCGTCGCCGCGTTCACCGTGCCGACGCGGACCATCCGGCTGACGCGGTGCTGCTCGCCCGCCGCGCCGCGCAGCCGGTCGACCGCGTCCAGCACGTTGATGATGTGCGGCAGCAGTTCGCGCCCCTCGGCGCTCATCCGGGCCCCGGACCGCTTGCGCTCCAGGAGGTCGACGCCGAGCTCCCGCTCCAGATTCCGTACGGTCTCGCTCAGCGCGGGCTGTGAGAGATGGAGTTCCTCGGCGGCCCGGCGCAATGAGCCGAGGCGGGTGACCGCCGCGATGTACTCCAGTTGCTCGGTGCGCACATCAGCAGCATGCGACCGCCGACGCGGGCGGTTCAAGGGCTGCCCTGTCACGCCTTCGTGAAATTCGCCGGTCCGGGATGCGAGACCGGGCCGCCGTTCCTTGACGGTCCTGACCGGCGGCTGCCACGATCGGCCACATGAAGAAGCGACCGGACCTCACGCGACGACGCCACGTCGATCTCGCGCGTGTCTCCAGCGCCTTCTGTTGTCGCGAAGCCTGACGATCCCGACGGTAGGGTCCCCTTCGCACCGGCCGCCCGCCCGCAGGTGAACTTCCCCCGCGGGCACAGCGCCGCCTTCTCCGCTCCCTGCCGCATGCCGTTCTCCGCCCGCGTTCCCCAGGACACGCCGGGCCGCCCTTCGTCATGCCCCCTCCGCACACCGGGAGTTCTTCGTGTCCGCAAACGAACCCGTCCGCTTCGCCTACTGGGTCCCCAACGTCAGCGGCGGCCTGGTCACCAGCACGATCGAGCAGCGCACCGACTGGGGATACGACTACAACCGCGAACTGGCCGTCCTGGCCGAGAACAACGGCTTCGACTACGCGCTCACCCAGGTCCGCTACATGGCCGGTTACGGCGCCGAGTTCCAGCACGAGTCGACCAGCTTCAGCCTCGCCCTGCTCCTGGCCACGCGGCGGCTCAAGGTCATCGCCGCCGTCCACCCGGGCCTGTGGCACCCGGGTGTCCTGGCCAAACTCGGCGCCACCGCCGACCATCTGTCGAACGGCCGCTTCGCCGTCAACGTCGTCAGCGGCTGGTTCAAAGGGGAGTTCACCGCGCTCGGCGAACCGTGGCTGGAGCACGACGAGCGCTACCGCCGCTCGGAGGAGTTCATCCACGCCCTGCGCCGGATCTGGACCGAGGACCACACCGAACTCGCCGGTGACTTCTACCGGTTGCGTGACTTCACCCTGAAGCCCAAGCCGCTCAGCTCCCCCGGGCGTCCGCACCCGGAGATCTTCCAGGGCGGCAACTCCACCGCCGCCCGCGCCATGGCGGGCAGGGTCAGCGACTGGTACTTCTCCAACGGCAAGGACTTCGACGGAGTCGTCGAACAGATCGCGGACGTGAGGGCGTCGGCGGAGCGGGCCGGGCGCCGGCCACCCCGGTTCGGGCTCAACGGATTCCTGATCGCCCGGGACACCGAGACCGAGGCCCGTGACACCCTGCGCGAGATCGTGGCCCGGGCCGACACCGAGGCCGTCGAGGGCTTCGGCGCCGCGGTGAAACAGGCCGGACAGTCCACCGCCGACGGCAAGGGCATGTGGCAGGACTCCCGCTTCGAGGACCTGGTCCAGTACAACGACGGCTTCCGTACGGGGCTGATCGGCACCCCGGAACAGATCGCCGAGCGGATCGTCGCCTACAAGCGCCTCGGCGTCGACCTCCTCCTGCTCGGCTTCCTGCACTACCACGAGGAGGTCGAGTACTTCGGCCGCCGTGTGCTGCCCCTCGTCCGCGAGCTGGAGGCCGGGCTGCCGGACACCGAGCCCGAGTCCGCCCCCGCGCACGTCTGAGACCCGACCCCTACGCCGCTCACGAAAGAGGGCCCATGGCCACCGTCCTGTCCGTCTCCGGCAGTCCCTCCGTCTCCTCCCGTACCGCGAAACTCCTGCGTCACCTGGACGAGCGGCTGGTCGCGCAGGGACATCGGGTGACCCCGCTCGACGTCCGTACGATTCCGGCGGAGGCGCTGCTCGGCGCGGACTTCGAGCACCCCGCCGTCGTCGAGGCGACCGAACTCTTCGCCCGCGCCGACGGTGTGGTCATCGGCACCCCCGTCTACAAGGCGGCCTACTCCGGTGTCCTCAAGGCGCTGCTCGACCTGCTCCCGCAGTACGCGCTGACCGGGAAGACCGTGCTGCCGCTCGTCACCGGGGGGAGCACCGCGCATGTCCTCGCCCTCGACTACGCCCTGCGGCCGGTGCTCAACTCCATGGGCGCGGCGCACATCGTCCAGGGCTGGTTCACCCTGGACAAGGACATCACCACCGGGGAGGACGGTGGCGTCACCCTGGCGCCGGGCACGGCCGAGGCCCTGGCCCAGGTGGTCGACCAGTTCTCGGCGGCCCTGGGCCGCACACCGCTGCTGGCCGCGGCGGGCTGACCCGTGTCCGCGCAGACGACGCCCGACGACGCGGCCGGCCGCGGGACGCCCGTCCATTCGCCCGCCGAGGTGATCGCCGACGACGCCGAGGCACTGGCCGTCGCCGCCGCGCTCGCCGCCGAGTTCCGCACCGGAGCCTCCATACGGGACGCCGAACGGAGGCTCCCGCGCGCTGAGTTGGCGCGACTCTCGGCCTCCGGGCTGCTCGCCGTCACCGTGCCCGCGCAGTACGGCGGGGCGGATGTGCGGCAGGAGACCCTCGCGGAGATCTTCCGGCTGCTGGCATCCGCCGACGCCAGCCTCGCCCAGATCCCGCAGAACCACTTCGTGTACGTCAACGTGATCCGCCGTCAGGGCTCGCCGGAGCAGAAGGCGTTCTTCTTCGATGAGGTGCTGAAGGGACGGCGTTTCGGCAACGCCCAGTCGGAGGCGGGCACCCGGCACGTCCAGGACATCCGCACCCGTCTGGACCCGCGGCCCGACGGCTCGTTCCTCCTGACCGGCGTCAAGCACTACTCCACGGGCGCCCTCTTCGCCGACTGGATACCCGTCCTGGCCCGCACCGAGGACGACGAGCTGCACGTCGCCTACGTCCCCCGGGACGCGGAGGGCGTCGAGGTCGTCGACGACTGGGACGGCATGGGGCAGCGCACGACGGCGAGCGGCACCGTCCACCTGGACGCCGTCCCCGTACCCGCCGACCGGGTCGTCCCGCACCACCTCACCTTCCGCGGACCGCAACTCCACGGCGCGGTGGCCCAGTTGCTGCACGCCGCGATCGACGCGGGGATCGCGGCCGGGGCGTTCGCCGAAGCCGCCGACTTCGTCCGCACCAAGAGCCGGCCGTGGTTCGAGAGCGGAGTGGAGACCGCGGCCGAGGACCCGCTGCTCATCCAGCGCTTCGGTGAACTCGCGGTCCGGGTACGGGCGTCCGAGGCACTGCTCGGCGCCGCGGCCCGCGCGGTCGACGCGGCCCGTGACGACCTCACCGAGGAGTCGGCGGCCGAGGCGTCGATCGCCGTGGCCGCCGCGAAGGTGCACACCTCCGCCACCGCCGTGGAGGTGGCGGGCGCCCTCTTCGAACTGGCCGGTACCCGTTCGGCCCTCGACTCCCTCAATCTGCACCGCCACTGGCGCGACGCCCGCACCCACACCCTGCACGACCCGGCCCGCTGGAAGATCCAGCACATCGGCCGGTACGCGCTCAACGGCACCCCGCCACCCCGTCACGGCCTGCTCTGAACGGAGACCTCCACGTGTCCCTCACCTTCCACTGGTTCCTGCCCACCAACGGAGACAGCCGGCACGTCGTCGGCGGCGGCCACGGCACGCCGGTCACCGGCTCAGGCCGCGACCGGCCGCCGACGGTCGGGTATCTGAGCCAGATCGCCCGCGCCGCCGAGGACCTGGGCTTCGTCGGCGCGCTCACCCCCACGGGCGCCTGGTGCGAGGACGCCTGGCTGACCACCGCGATGGTCAGCCAGAACACCGAGCGTCTGAAGTTCCTGGTCGCCTTCCGGCCGGGCTTCGTCTCGCCGACGCTCGCCGCGCAGATGGCGTCCACCTTCCAGCGGCAGACCGGGGGCCGGCTCCTGCTCAACGTGGTCACCGGCGGCGAGAGCCACGAACAGCGCGCCTACGGCGACTTCCTGGACAAGGACGCCCGCTACCGCCGTACCGGCGAATTCCTGCGGATCGTCCGGGACCTGTGGGACGGCAAGACCGTCGACCTGTCGGGCGAGCACCTGCGGGTCGAGGAGGCCAGACTGGCCCACGTCCCCGACCCGGTGCCCGAGATCTACTTCGGCGGGTCGTCGCCGATCGCGGGCGAGGTCGCCGCCCGCCATGCGGACGTCTATCTGACCTGGGGGGAGCCGCCGGCGCAGGTGGCCGAGAAGATCGCGTGGGCACGCCGGCTCGCGGAGCGCGAGGGACGCGCTCTCCGGTTCGGCATCCGGCTCCACGTCATCACCCGCGACACCTCCGCACAGGCCTGGGCCGAGGCCGACCGGCTCCTCGACGGCTTCGATCCGCAGACCGTGGAGTCCGTGCAGGCCGGGCTCGCCCGCAGCGAGTCCGAGGGACAGCGGCGCATGCGCGCGCTGCACGGCGGCAGCCGCGAGAGCCTGGAGGTCCACCCGAACGTGTGGGCCGGGATCGGGCTGGTCCGCGGCGGCGCGGGCACCGCCCTGGTCGGCAGCCACGACGAGGTCGCCGAGCGCGTCGCCGAGTACCACGCCCTCGGCATCGACGAGTTCGTCCTCTCCGGCTACCCCCACCTGGAGGAGGCGTACTGGTTCGGTGAGAACGTCCTGCCGCGCCTCGCAGCGCGGGGCCTGTGGCACCACCCGTTCGAGACGTCACCGGTGCCGGCGGCCCAGGTCCCCTTCACGAGCTGAACGGGCGACTCCGTCGGGACCGCCCTGGTGCGCCTGAGCCCTACGGGAACCCGGCACCCCCATACACCGGGCGGCCCACGGCTCGGGACCGACCGGGGACAGTGGGCCGCCTCGGGGCTCAGGCCGGTCCCGGCGCGCCCTCAGCATCGGGCAGGCCCGAGCCGCCGGGCCGACCCGGTGCGCCGGTCCGACCGGGCGTGCTGGTCCGACCGGGTGTCTTGGCCGGCCCCGGGGCGCCGGTCGGCTCCGGGGCAGGAGGTCACCCCGTCACCCGGTCACCCCGGCCGGACCCGCCGCACCCAGTGCACCGAGGTGTGCCGTGCGTACCGTCGCCGTCTGTCCCTGGACGAGCAGGAACATTCCCTCCCGGGCCAGTCGCTGCGCGGGACTGCCCAGGTCCATCGCCCGGCCGCCACCGGCCACGACCGCCGCGGTCGTGGCCGCCCGCATCACGTCGTAGGCCAGCGTCTTGGCCGCCAGCCGCTCCTCGATCCGCTCGCTCGGCACGGGATGATCGGCCAGCTCGTACGCCCGCCGCCGTACTTCGCCGAGGCGGGCCCGCAGCACCCGCGCGGTCTCCTTCGCCGGCGGACCGGTGTCCAGCAGGTCGAGGGCCGCCGCCGTGACCCCGAAGACGGCGGGCGAGGCGTTGGTGTTCTTGGGACGGTCGGTCGCCGCCCACGTCTCATAAGGCGTCCGCAGGGCCACCGCGTCGTCGGGCAGCCACAGACCGCCAAGCTCCAGCGACACCGTCCGGGAGGCCGTCAGCGCGGCGAGCCGCATCGGGGGCGACGGCCTCAGACCGGGCTGCTCGCGCGCCTCGGTGAAAGCGAACAGTGCCTCCCCGTCGTCCGTCACGCCCGCCAGCATCATCACGTCGTTGAGCCCCCAGCCGGTGTACCAGGGCACGGTCCCGTCGAAGCGCCAGCCGCCCCGCTCGCGCGAGACCCGCACCGGCACGCGCGGATACGCGCGCAGCTGGGCGTAGGCGACCCCGGACAGCAGCTCCCCGCGCGCCAGCGGACCCAGCAGCCTCTCCCGCACCGGCAGGCCGCCCTCGGCCAGGGCCAGGGTCAGCACCGGCGTGTGGTGCTGGGCCTGCACGAACCAGGTCGAGCAGCAGGCCCCGGCCAGGATCTCGGCCGTCTCACGGACCACCGCCGCGGGCGCGGCCGACCCGCCGTACGCGACGGGCGCGCTCACCCCGAGCAGCCCCGACCGTTTGACCGCCGCGATGCTGCTCGCCGGCACCCCCTCCTGATCGACGCGCTCCGCGTGCGGCGCGAGCACCTCGGACGCCAGCCGGCCGGCCCGGGAGACGAGCGGGTGCGGTGGGGCGGTCATCGAAACAATCTCCCTCGGTCGTCGTGGCGTGTGTCGATCCGGGGCTCTCCCGTTCGTGTAGTCAGTGAAGACCATCCGGAGCGAGAGCCACCCGAGGAGCACACCATGAAGTACTACCTGCTGAGCGTGTTGCAGCCGCAGGGAGAGCCGCCGGCGCCCGAGGTGCTGGAGGAGATCACGCGTCGTCTCGACGTCCTCCACGCGGACCTGCGCGAGGCCGGGGCCTGGGTCTTCGCCGGGGGGCTGCACGGGCCCGAGACGGCCACCGTGGTGCGGGCCGAGGCGGGAGACGTCCTGGTCACGGACGGCCCGTACACCGAGAGCAAGGAGTACCTGGGCGGGATCTGCCTGATCAAGGCTCCCGATCTGGACGCGGCGCTGGAGTGGGGCCGCAGGGCGACGCTGGCGACGACGCTTCCCATCGAGGTGCGGCCCTTCATGGGCGAGGCCTGATGCCGTTGGACGCCGAGGCGGTCTTCCGCGCCGAATACGGCCGCGCGGTCGCCGTGCTCGTCCGCTTCCTCGGCGACATCGACCTCGCCGAGGAAGCGGTCCAGGACGCCTTCACCACGGCCCTGCGGACGTGGCCGGGCTCGGGCACACCGCCGAGCCCGGCCGGCTGGATCATCACCACCGCCCGCAACCGTGCCGTCGACCGGCTGCGCCGCGAATCGACGCGCGAGGCCCGGCACGCCGAGGCCGAACGCCTCCACGCGCGGGACGAACCGGACGAGGAGGGCCCCGTGCGCGACGACCGGCTCCGTCTGATCTTCACCTGCTGCCACCCGGCGCTCGCCGTGCAGGCCCAGGTCGCCCTCACGCTGCGTCTCCTCGGCGGTCTGACCACTCCGCAGATCGCCCGTGCCTTCCTCGTCCCCGAACCGACCATGGCCCAGCGGATCGTCCGGGCCAAGGCCAAGATCCGCGACGCCCGTATCCCGTACCGCATCCCGCGCGACGCGGACCTCCCGGATCGCGTCAGGGGCGTACTGGCCGTCGTCTACCTCATCTTCAACGAGGGGTACGCGGGCCGGGAGGACCTCCGCGCCGAGGCCGTCCGCCTCGGCCGCCTGCTGGTCGAACTGATGCCCGACGAGCCCGAGACCCTCGGGCTGCTCGCGCTGATGCTCCTCGTGGAATCGCGCCGGCCCGCCCGCACGGCACCGGACGGCACCCTGGTCCTGCTCCCGGACCAGGACCGTTCGCGCTGGGACCGTGACCTGATCGCCGAGGGGCAGGACCTGGTGCGCCGCTGTCTGCGCCGCGGCCGGCCGGGCCCGTACCAGATCCAGGCCGCCGTCAACGCCGTGCACAGCGACGCCCCGACCGCCGCCGACACCGACTGGGGCCAGATCCTCCGGCTCTACGACCAGTTGACGCAGTTCACCCCGAGCCCCGTGGTCGCCCTCAACAGGGCCGTCGCCGTCGGCGAGGTCGAAGGCCCCGGACCGGCGCTCGCCCTGGTCGAGGTGCTCGACCTCGGCGGCTACCACGCCTTCCACGCCGTACGCGCCGATCTGCTGCGCCGTCTCGGCCGGACCGCCGAGGCCGTAGGGGCGTACGAGGCCGCCATCGCGCTGACCGCGAGCCCGGCGGAGCGCGCCCGCCTCGAACGGAGCCGGGCGGCACTCGCGGGCGAGTGAAGGGCGGTCGTGCGGGATGCGAAGCTGGCACGGTGGAACTGGACCGGCACGTGCGGAAGACCGGCGGGTCCGGAAATCGGCGGGTCCGGAAGAGGGAGGGACCGTGAAGCTCACCGCCAAGGGGGCGGCCACGCGCGGCCGGATCATCGAGGGAGCGGCCGCCGAGATGCGGGAGCGGGGCGTCGTCGTCACGACCTTGGACGACGTGCGGGCGCGGACCGGCACCAGCAAGAGCCAGCTGTTCCACTACTTCCCCGGCGGCAAGGAGGAACTCCTGCTCGCGGTGGCGCGCTTCGAGGCCGACCAGGTGCTCGCCGACCAGCGGCCCGAACTGGGCGACCTCACGTCGTGGGGTGCCTGGCTCGCCTGGCGTGACACCGTGGTCGCCCGCTACCGGGGGCAGGGGCAGCAGTGCCCGCTGAACATGCTGATGTCGCAACTGGGGCGGAGCACCCCGGGGGCCCGGGCGGTCGTCGCCGAACTGCTGGACAAGTGGCAGGGCGAGATCGCCGAGGGCGTCCGGGCGATGCAGCGCCAGGGGGAGATCGGTCCGGGCGTGGACGCCGACCGTTCGGCGGCCGCGCTGCTGGCCGGCATTCAGGGCGGTGTCGTGGTGCTGCTGTCCACCGGACGGACGACGCATCTGGAGGCCGCCCTCGACCTGGGCATCCAGCAGTTGCGCGACAGCGCCACGCGGCGGGGGTGAGACCGCCGCGGCCGGGGGCGGTCCCGTTCCGGCATAATTGTTTGGCGTTCGTTCCAGATAGAGGTACCGTCTTCCCATGGCACGAACCCGAGAGTTCGACACGGACGCCGTCGTGGCGGCGGCGATGGAGGCCTTCCGGCGTACGGGGTACGAAGGCACCTCGATGCGGGACCTGGCCGAGGCGACAGGGCTGGGCAGTGGCTCGATCTACGCGGCCTTCGGCAGTAAGGAGGGCCTCTATCTGGCCGCCCTCGATCTCTACCGCCAGAGCTACGCCGTGCCGCTCACCGACCTGCTCCGCTCCGGTGGCGACGCCCGCGAGGTGATCCGCGAGGTCTTCGTGGGCGCGGTCGACGAGATCGCCCGCGACGGCAGCCGACTCGCCTGCCTGGTCGTCGCCGCGGCGATGGAGCGGGCCCGTGACGACGTGCGGGTGGGGCAGCGGCTCCGCTCGACGACCCGGTCGTTGGAGCTCGCCCTGTTCGACGTGATCGCCGAGGGGCAGCTGCGCGGCCGGATCCCGTCGGAGCGTGCCGCGGGCGACCTCGCCGCCTTCCTGGTGACCAGCCTTCAGGGGCTGCGTGTCATGGGCGCGATCGATCCCGATCGTGCCGCCCTGATGCGGTCCGCGGAGGTCGCGCTGGGCTGCCTGGACTGAACGGATTCCGCGGACGCGCGGCCATCGCGCGTACGGCGGAGCCTCGGCGTACACACATTCGTGTACCCAAATTATGGAACGACTGTTAAAGATCACTCACCGAAGAAGTCCGACTTCGAAAGGACCCCGAACATGGAACCGACAGGCGTGGGCGTCATCGGCGGCAGCACCAGTGGGTGGGCCTCCCTCTCGCACATCCCCGCGATCAACGCCTCGGCGGCCTTCGAGCTGCGGGCCGTCAGCACCTCCCGGCCCAGTTCGGCGCGGGCCGCGGCGGCCGAGTACGGGGTGCCGGCCTACGACAACCATCAGGACCTGGTCGCCCATCCCGGCGTCGATCTGGTCGTCGTCGCGGTGAAGGTGACCGAGCACCTCGAACTGGTCTCCGCGGCCCTCGACGCGGGCAAGATGGTCTACAGCGAATGGCCGCTGGGCAACGGCCTGGCCGAGGCGGAGCTGCTGTCCCAGCGTGCCGGGGCGGCCGGGGTCCGCACCGTCGTGGGACTGCAGGGACGGTACGCGCCCGAGGTCCGCTTCGCCCGCGACCTGATCCGCGACGGATACGTCGGCAGGGTGCTGGGCACCACCCTCTCCGGTTCCGGCATGGTCTGGGGACCGGAGGTCGCCACCCACGGCCAGGCGTACTGGTACGACAGGGCGAACGGTGCGACGCCCCTCACCTCACCCACGCTGCACGCCCTCGACCCGCTGCACCACGTGCTCGGCGAGTTCGAGTCCGTTGCCGCGAACCTGGTGGTGGGCCGCACCCGGGCGACGGTCGCGGAGGACGGCCGGAGCGTTCCCGTCACGGCGGCCGACCAGGTCGCCGTGATCGGTACGCTCGCCGGCGGCGCCTCCGCGTCGGTCTTCTATCGCGGCGGCACCTCGCGCGCCGGGAACTTCCGCTGGGAGATCAACGGCACCGAGGGAGATCTCGTGCTGACCGCCGACTGGGGCAACATGCAGGTCGCGGCGCTCACGCTGGCGGGCGGCCGGGGCGCCGACGCGGTGACGGCACCGCTGCCGGTGCCCGCGTCGTACACGGGCGGTCTGTCTCCGGACCTCGCCGCCTCACCGGCCGCCAATGTGGCACGGCTGTACGAGCGCTTCGCGCGCGATCTGGCCGACGGGACCCACACCGTGCCCGACTTCGCCCACGCCCTCGCGCGCCACCGGCTGATCGACGCCATCGAACAGGCCGCCGCCACGGGCGCGACCCGGACACCCGTCACGACCCGGACACCCGCGACGGTCCCCACCGGGTCCGCGACGACGGCGGACGGCCGCTGACCGACGGTACGACGGGCGGACCGCGTCCGCGGCCCCCCCCGGGGGGGGCGCCGCGGACGCGTCGGCCCCCACCCACCCGGCGTCCGTGACAGGTCGGGTAATCGGCCGATGGCGGAGGGTGGCCTTCGTGTAGCCGGAATGTACTTGGGCACCTGAAAGGTTGGCAATTACATCGAGCCCGTAGTCTCGACGAAGGCCAGTGCGCGCGCCGAGAGGCCGTGCGACCCAGTGCGCGGACCACCCGGTCCGCTCCGACCAGCGAGGGACCCGTGACCCACCCCACCCCCGAGCAGCCCGCCGACCTCGTGGCCCGGCTGCGCGCCACCTTCCGCTCCGGCCGTACCAAGCCCGTCGAGTGGCGCACGGCCCAGCTGCGCGGACTGCGCGAGATGCTCACGGCGCACGGCGAGGACCTCGCGCAGGCGCTCCACGCCGATCTCGGCAAGAGCTCCACCGAGGCCTACCGCACCGAGATCGACTTCACCGTCCGGGAGATCGACCACACCCTGGAACACCTCGACGGGTGGCTGCGCCCGCAGGCCGCTCCGGTCCCGGCGTACCTCGGCGCGGACGCGACCGCGTGGACGCGGTACGACCCGCTGGGCGTGGTCCTGGTCATCGCTCCCTGGAACTATCCCGTCCAGCTCCTGCTGACGCCGATGCTCGGCGCGCTGGCCGCGGGCAACACGGTCGTCGTCAAGCCCAGCGAACTCGCCCCCGCCACCTCGGCCGCCGTCGCACGGCTGTTGCCCCGGTATCTCGACACCGACGCCGTCGCGGTCGTCGAGGGCGCCGTGGCGGAGACCACCGCGCTGCTGGCAGAGCGCTTCGACCACATCTTCTACACCGGCAACGGCGTCGTCGGCCGCATAGTGATGCGGGCCGCCGCGGAACACCTCACCCCGGTGGTGCTCGAACTGGGCGGAAAGTCACCGGCGTTCGTCGACCGCGACACCGACCTGGCCGTCGTCGCCGACCGGCTCGCCCGCGGCAAGTTCCTGAACGCCGGCCAGACCTGCGTCGCGCCCGACTACGTCCTCACCGACCCGGAGACCGCACGCGCGCTGGAGCCCGAACTCGTCCGCGCCGTGGAGGAGCTGTTCGGCACCGAGCCGCGGCGGTCCACCGAGTACGGACGGATCGTCAACGAGCGCCACTTCGACCGGCTCGGCTCCCTGCTCGACTCCGGCCGCACCGTGACGGGCGGCACCGGCGACCGTGCCACCAAGTACCTCGCGCCGACCGTTCTCGCGGACGTCGACCCCGAGGCGCCCGTCATGCGGGAGGAGATCTTCGGCCCGATCCTGCCGATCGTGACGGTGTCAGGCCT
This sequence comes from Streptomyces fagopyri, assembly GCF_009498275.1. Lineage (NCBI taxonomy): Bacteria > Bacillati > Actinomycetota > Actinomycetes > Kitasatosporales > Streptomycetaceae > Streptomyces > Streptomyces fagopyri. The sequence continues at coordinate 8,537,984 of NZ_CP045643.1, forward strand.
GGACGAGGCCGTCGACTTCATCAACGACCGTGACAAGCCGCTGGCCCTCTACGTCTTCACCGAGTCGGACACCACCCGGGAGCGGATGGCCGCAGAGACCTCGTCCGGAGGGCTCGGCCTCGGGTTGCCGCTGGCCCATCTGACCGTCTCCGACCTGCCGTTCGGCGGAGTCGGCGAGAGCGGCATGGGCAGTTACCACGGCCGCTACTCCATCGAGACGTTCAGCCACCGCAAGGCGGTACTGGAGAAGCCGCTGAGCTGAGGCGCCGAGAAGCTCAGGAGCTGAGGTGGGCGCAGGCGAGTACGGTGCCCACCGAGCGATGACCGGCGACCGGGGCGGCTCCGGCGCACCGGTGTCGACTTCGGCGGACCCATGCCGACTCGGTCAGACCCGTGCCGACTTCGGTGGACCCGCGCCCACCCCGGTCGACCGGGCCGGCTCCGCGCCCGCGAAGAGGGTTGCCAGGTGACCGTACGGGGTCACGCGGGCCCGTGTTAGCGTCGCGGCGTGTCCCAGACTGAGATCGACCTGGTAACCGCCGAGTTCTTCGGCGCCTTCGACAACCGGGGTGGCAGGACCGCCGACCTGGAACGCCTCCGCCGGCTGGTCCTTCCCGGCGGTGTGATCGTCAAGACGGGCCCGGACTTCACCGTCTACACGGTCGAGGAGTTCATCGCGCCCCGCCGGACGCTGCTGGGCGACGGCCGGCTGGTCGAGTTCCGCGAATGGGAGACCTCCGAACGGACCGACATCGCCGGCGATGTCGCCTCGCGCGTCGGCGAGTACCGCAAGTCCGGGATTCTCGACGGTGAGCCGTTCGAGGGCGGCGGGGTCAAGACCATTCAGTTCGTGCGCACTTCCGCGGGTTGGCGTATCTCGGCGTTCGCCTGGTACGACCACCCCTGACCGTCGTGGCGTGGGCACCCTGGACCGATCCGGCGGGAGATCCGGCGCCGGTCCGGCTTCCCGTGGCGGGACGGCGCCGGAGGCCCGCTCGCCGCGGAGGCCGTCGACCTGACCCCGCAGGGCCGTGTGCGAAACTGCCACGATGACCTCAGAGATGATCACCGCGGCGGCCGCGGGTGCCTGGCGACTCGGAGATCTCGACGTCAACCGCATCGGGTTCGGCGCCATGCGGCTCACGGGCAGCGGGCCCTTCCACCGGGGTACGCCGAGCGACCGTGACCGCGCGATCGCCGTGTTGCGGCGCGCGATCGAGCTCGGTGTCGATCACATCGACACCGCCGCCTTCTACTTCTCGGCGCTGCGTTCCGCGAACGAACTGATCAACAGCGCGCTGGCACCGTACGACGACGATCTGGTGATCGTCACGAAGGTGGGCCCGTACCGCGACTACGCGGGGGAGTGGGGCGCCGCCGCCCGGCCGGACCAACTGCGTTCCCATGTCGAGGAGAATCTGCGCCAGCTCGGGCGCGACCATCTCGACGTGGTGAACCTGCGCCGGATGGGGCAGGACTCGATCGCCGAACACTTCGGCGCGCTCGCCGAGTTGCGCGAAGCGGGCCTGATCCGGCACCTCGGCGTCTCCGACGTCGAGCCCCGGCAGCTGGCGGAGGCGCGGGCCATCGCGCCCGTGGTGTGCGTGCAGAACCGCTACGGCCTCGGCTCCACCGATCCCGGAACCGACGAACTGCTGCGTGTCTGCGGGGACTTGGGTATCGCGTTCGTGCCGTTCTTCGCGATCGCCGGCAAGGGCGGCGCGAAGGGCCCCGGTGGTACGCACGGTTCGGACGGTGAGGTGCTCGCCGTCGCGCGGGCCCACGACGCCACCCCCGCGCAGATCCGTCTGGCGTGGACGCTGCGGCAGGGCCCGCACGTACTGGCCATTCCCGGCACCGGCAACCCGGACCACCTCACCGAGAACATCGCCGCGGGTGCGCTGCGGCTCACCGACGACGAGGTGGCCCGACTGGACGCGGTCCACCGGCCGGGGGACTGATCGCGACGCCCGGCCGTCGCACCGAGCGACTCACGCCCCGGGCGGCCCGCCCGGCCCCGGTCCGGGTCTCCCCGGCCGGCGCCGTCGAGACCGGAAGGTTCAGCCCAGCCGCGCGTGCAGGAAGGGCACCGTGCTCTCCCACGCGCGCTCGGCCGACTCGGGGTCGTACGTCTCCGGTCGGCCGTCGTTGAAGAAGGCGTGGTCGGCGGGGTAGAGACGGAGGTCCGGGGTGACGCCGGACTGCCGCCCGACCGCCTCGCCCAACTGCTCCAGGCTCTCCTTGGGGATGCTCGTGTCGAGCTCGCCGTAGTGGCCGAGGATCTCCGCCTTGAGACCCGAGAAGTCGGGCATCTCGCCCTGGATGACGCCGTAGAACGGCACCGCCGCGCCGACCCGCGGGTCGGCCGCCGCGAGGTACAGGACGAAGCCTCCGCCCATGCAGAAGCCGACCGCGCCCACGGTGTCCGAGGTGACCTCGGGCAGGCCGAGCAGGTGGTCGACCGCGCCGGAGAGCAGGTCGACGCCTCGCGCGACGGGCAGGTCCTGCATCATCCGGAAGGCCTCACCGCTGTCATGGGCGACGTTGCCGCCGTACAGGTCGGGGGCGAGGGCCACGAAGCCCTCCGCGGCCAGCCGGTCGGCGACCTGCGCGATGTGGTCGGTCAGGCCCCACCACTCCTGGATGACGATCACACCCGGCCCCCGACCGGACGGCGGCAACGCCAGATAGCCGTGGGCGGTGGTTCCGGCACTGGGGAAGGTCACGTTCTGATGGGCCGGGGCTCCGGTCGGCTTCGGCAGCTCGGACATGGCTCTCAACTCCTGTGGGGACAGCGCTTGTCAGGGGGCCGGTGGAACCGGTCCCGGATCACTGCCAACGATGTCATGCGCGGGCGCGCTTCCCGGCCCCGGCCCGCACGACGCGGCCCGCGGCCACCTTCTGCAGCAGGCTGTAGGCCAGTACCGGCAGCAGCACGTGGGGTCTGTCGGGCAGGGCCGTGGTGATGAGGACCGCGCTCGCGCTGCTGTTGTTCATTCCGCAGGCCAGCGTCACCGAGGCACCCGTGGGAGTGTCCAGGCGCAGCATCCGGGCGGTGATCCGGCCCAGGCCGAACGACAGCCCGCACACCAGGGCGGCGACGGCCAGCGCGGCCGCCATCAGCACCGGCTCCGGACGGGCGAGGAAAGGCCCCAGGACGCCGCTGGCGTTGATGTACGTCAGCAGGAGCGACCCGAACAGGGAGGCGGGCGGTGCCAAGCCGAGCACCAGGCGCAGGGGGCGGCCCGGCAGGACGAGCCGGGACAGGATGCCGGCGGCGCACGGGAGCAGGACTCCGGTCAGCGCGAAATCGTGCCCGGCGGTCCGGGCGGCGTGCGTCAGCGCCTCCGCGTAGCCTCCGCGCAGCAGCGGACACAGGGCCGTCATGGTCACCGGGATCGTGAGCGGGCCGACGATCGTCGACGCCAGCACCAGTCCGACGGTCGTAGGCTGGTCACCCTCGCCCCTGCTCGTCCACACGGTGGCACCGGCCGCCACGGGCATCGCGGCGATCAGGATCATCGCCGCGACCAGTCCGCTGCCGCCGTCGCTGTCCGGGGTCCGGTGCAGAGCGAAGGCCACGCCGGGGATGATCAGCAGGGGTGCGACCAGATGGAGGATCAGGCCGGTCAGCAGCGGGACGGGCCGGACGAGCAGGGCCCGCAGCTGGTGGACCGGCACCTGGAGGCCGGCGGTGAACAGCACCAGCGAGAGCAGGAGATGCGGCGTCCGTAAGGCGACCTCGATGACTCCGCCGTCGCCGATCGTGTGCGGGCGGCGCAGCCACAGACCAGGCGCCGATACGGTCGCGGCGGCGAGGTAGGCCGCGCCGACGGCCCAGCCGAGGTGGCTACGGAGGAGGCTGAGGGGGGAACTTGCGGCGGGAGTGGGGGTCATCGCGGCGCTCTTCCGTCGTCAGGGCATCGGGGCGGGAACGGAGCGCCGGTATGGAGGAGCGCGCGGGTGGCGCGAAGCGGGCGACGAGGTGGACGGTGAGGCTCAGCCAGCACAGGCCGAACAGCCAGCCGCCGAGCACGTCGGAGAACCAGTGGACGCCCAGATAGACCCGGCTCAGCCCGACGAGGACGGACCAGCAGCCGACCACCAGGGCGAGCGGCCGTCCGGCGCGCGGGGCCCGAGCCTGCAGTGCGAGGACCAGCAGCCCGCCGCTGACGGCGGACGTGGTGGTGTGACCCGAGGGGAAGGACCACCCGGACGCGTGCGTGGCCCACTCCGCGACCGGGGGGCGGGGACGGGCGACCAGGGTCATCACGGCGTACCGCACGGCTTGGGCGGCGGCGAGGCAGCCGACACAGCCGAGGGCGCGCAGGAACCGCTCCCGCGCGGTGCGCCCCAGGACGACACCCGCCAGGACGACCAGGGCGTACGGCACGAGGCCCGTCCCGGTGTACGTGACCCCTCGGGCCAGAGCCAGGGCCACGGCCGGGCGGTGGCCCGCCGACCAGGTGCTGAGGCCGGCGTCGCCGAAGAGTGTGGCGCCGTCCCGGCCGGTCACGACCAGGGTGAGCAGGACGAAGGCGACCAGGCTCCCCACGGCGGTCGATCCCGCGAGGTCGGCCGTGTCCGCGCGCCTCACGACGGCGCTCCGTCGCGCTTCACGAGGGCGCCCCGGGCACGGGCCGCCCGGACGGGCACGGTGCGCGGCGCTGCGGACATCGCGGAAGGTCCCTTCCCTGGAGGGGCGCGGACACGCGGACGCACGCCGTCCGCGCCGACTGCGAACCCACAGACTGTCTACATAACTGTAGACGCAAATGCCGCGGGGATCGTTCCCGAGAGGGCCGAAAGAGCCGGCACGCCCTTTCCCCCCTGCGTCGCCGACGGGCCGCGCGCTCGTGCGGACCGAGCACGGGGCGGAATGTCGTACCCTACGTGTTACGTATAACGCACGTACCTCCGGAGAGGCCCTGATGAGACGCATCGCCCTGGTCACCCTCGTCGTCGACGACTACGACGAGGCGATCCGCTTCTACACCGAGGCACTCGGGTTCCGGCTGGCCGAGGACGAGCCGCGGCCCGACGGCTCGCGATGGGTCGTCGTCGAGCCGGGCCCGGAGGGCGCTGGCGGCGGACTGCTCCTGGCCCGGGGCAAGAACGAGGCGCAGCGTGCCCGGGTCGGCGACCAGACCGGGGGCCGAGTGGGTTTCTTCCTCCACACCGACGACTTCGCCCGCGACCACGCGCGTATGCGTGCCGCCGGCGTGACCTTCCTGGAGGAGCCGCGCCACGAGCCGTACGGCTCGGTGGCCGTCTTCCAGGACCTGTACGGAAACCGCTGGGACCTTCTGCAGCCCGCCGTGTAGCCCCGCGGCCCCGCCGTTCGGCCGCACGGCCCCCGCACCGCGCCACCACCCAGAACCGACCTGCCGAGGAAACAGACACGCATGACCGCGCCCCGCATCGACACCGACACCATCCGCCGTCTCCCCAAGGCCGTGCTGCACGACCACCTCGACGGCGGTCTGCGCCCGGACACCCTCGTGGAGCTCGCCGGGGCCGTCGGCCACACGCTGCCCACCACCGACCCGCGCGCACTCGCCGCCTGGTACTACGAGGCAGCCAACTCCGGTGACCTGGTGCGCTACATAGCCACCTTCGAGCACACCCTCGCCGTGATGCAGACCCGCGAGGGACTCCTGCGCACCGCCGAGGAGTACGTCCTCGACCTGGCCGAGGACGGTGTCGTCTACGGCGAGGTGCGCTACGCGCCCGAGCTGATGGTGAACGGCGGGCTGACCCTGCCCGAGGTCGTCGAGACCGTGCAGGAGGGCCTGGCGGCCGGTATGGCCAAGGCCGCCGCCGCGGGCACCCCGGTCCGGGTCGGCACGCTGCTGTGCGGGATGCGCATGTTCGACCGCACCCGTGAGATCGCCGACCTCGCGGTGGCGTTCCGGGACGCCGGGGTCGTCGGCTTCGACATCGCCGGCGCCGAGGACGGCTTCCCGCCCGCCGACCACCTCGACGCGTTCGAGCACCTGCGCCGCGAGAGCGTGCCGTTCACCATCCACGCCGGCGAGGCCCACGGACTGCCGAGCATCCACCAGGCCCTCCAGGTCTGCGGTGCCCAGCGCATCGGCCACGGCGTCCGCATCACCGAGGACATCGTCGACGGCAAACTCGGCCGCCTCGCGGGCTGGGTGCGCGACCGCCGCATCGCCCTGGAGATGTGCCCCACCTCCAACCTCCAGACGGGCGCGGCCACCTCGATCGCCGACCATCCCATCACCGCCCTGCGGGACCTCGGCTTCCGCGTCACCCTCAACACCGACAACCGGCTGGTCTCGGGCACGACGATGACCCGCGAGATGTCGCTGCTGGTCGAGGAGGCGGGCTGGACGGTCGAGGACCTGCGCACGGTCACGGTGAACGCCCTCAAGAGCGCGTTCATCCCGTTCGACGAGCGCGCGGCGCTCATCCGGGACGTCGTCCTGCCCGGTTACGAAGCCGCGCTCTGAAGGAGCCCCCGGACGTAGGCGGCCTGGCCGACATGCTGCAGATCGTCGGCCAGGACGCTCACCAGCCGTACGCCGAGGGTGACCGCCGGGGTCCAGCGCTCGTCCACGACACGGTCGAGTTCCGCGGCGGTGAGCGCGCGCAGGAAGGCCAGCGTCTGGTCGTGCACGGCGTCGTAGTACCCGAGCAGCAGCTCACCCGATTCGACCCGGACCTCGGCCACCTTCCGGGGGCTGTGACCGTACCCCGTGTCGTGGCGCGGCAGGTCGAGCCCGAACCGCGTCTCCCAGCCCTGTGTCAGCCAGACCTGGTCGAGGCCGGCGGCCGCGGCGACATGGTCGTCCTGGACACGGCTGAGATGCCAGACCAGCCATGACACGGAGTTGACGCTCTCGACGGGACGCGCGTTGAGGGTCTCCGGGGGGAGTCCCTCGACGGCGGCGTGGACGTCTTCCTGGATGCGGCCGAACGCGTCGACGAGGATGTCCTTTGCGTGCATCCGTCCACCATCGCGCATCCCGCCGCCCCCTGCGCCCGGAAACCGGTTTCCGGGCGCCCCCGCGATCCACGGCCCGTGACGCGGGAGCGCGGGCGCGGTCCCGCGGACGGACGCGGGCGGGTGGGTGAACGCGGACGGGTGGGTGCGCGAGGTCCGCGCACCCACCCGTACCGACAGGATGCCGCTCTCAGACCCTGCGCCAGCGGGCCATGGCGAAGGAGAACAGACCGAAGAGGACGAGTCCGGCCGCGACGCACACCAGCAGCCACGGTCCCGCCGGGGTGCCGGCGAACGACCGGATCGTGTTGTCCATCCCCTTGGCCTGGTCCGGTTCGAACTCGACCGCCGCGCGGATGGCGAAGGACCCCGCCACGGCGAACACCAGCCCGCGCGCCGCGCCACCGCCCACTCCGGTGACGTCCACCAAGCGTCGGGTCCGCGTCGACATCTCGCCGAGCTTCAGCTTCTTGTGGTACTTGCGCAGGACGGCCCGGGTGCCGACCCACACGCCCGCCACGACGATCCCGGCCCCGGCCGCGCCCACGATCCACTGCCCGGCGGGCAGCCCCAGGACCTTCGCCGTCACGTCCTGCGACTGACGGTCGCTGGATCCGCTCCCGCTGCCGCGCGCGCCCGCCGCGAACGACAGCACGGAATAGGCGACGAAGGAGTAGAAGACGCACCGGCCGGCCGACAGCAGCCGCTTCTTGGCCTCACCGCCGTCAGGCCCCGCGGAACCGAAGACCACCTCGGACAGGCGCCACAGCGCCATGCCCACCAGCCCGAGGCCCAGCGCCCACAGCACCACGGCACCGAAGGGCTTCTGCGCGATCTCCGCGAGCGCGCCGCCGCGGTCCGCCTGCTTTCCGCTGTCCCCGAAGGCGATCTGCAATGCCAGTACGCCGACCAGCAGATAGATCACGCCCCGCGCGGTCAGACCGGCCCTCGCCGCGTACTCCGTCACCGGGCCCCGCGCCGCGCGCCGGGCCTGGATCCGTCCGGTCCGTGTCGTCGTACTCGCGTTCATGTAGACCTCCCGGTGTCCGGTTGCCCCCGCTCCGGGATGCCACACGCACGCGCGCGGCGCGACCGGGCCGGGCAGCCGGTGCCGAGGCGCCCGGCGCAGGCGCGTCGGGACCGGCCCGCGCTGGTGCGCCCGAGTCCGCAGGTCAGGGGTGGTCCGTCAGGGGTGGTCCGCCGGTTCGTGGATGCGCGCCGGTCCGCCGGTGTCAGCCGGGGAGCGTCAACGCTCGTCGGCGTGCACCGGGATTCGTCGATGTCCGCCGGTATGCGTCAGTGCTCGTCCTCGGACGCCTCGAGCAGGGCCATCAGGGCGCGGGCCGCCGGGCTCGTGGCATCCGGCGGCGGGAGCATGGCGACGGTCTCGTACGGCGCGTCACCCGCGTCCTTCAGCAGGAGCGACGTGAGTCCGGCGGCTTCACGCTTGAGACCGAAGTGCCGGGGCACGACGGCGATGCCGAGGCCCGCGCCGACGAGCTCCAGGAGACTGTGCACGTCACTGACCTCGAGTGTCACGGTCCGTCTGACGCCCGCCTCGGCGAAGGCCGCGTCGGTGATGCGGCGCGGCCCCCAGTCGGGGTGGAAGTCGACGAACGCCTCGCCGCCCAGGTCCTCAGGGGTGACCACGGCGGACGTCGCGAGGTGGTGCGCCGGATGGCAGAGCACCGTCATCGGCTCGCTCGTCAGCGGGACGGAGCGCAGCTGGTCGCTGTCCGGCTGCGTCTTCACCGCGAAGGCCAGGTCGAGCCGCCCCGCCGCGACCTCCTCGGCGAGCGCGCCGGAGCCCGCTTGCCGCAACCGGATCTCCACGTCGGGATGGCGCCGCCGGAACGCGATGAGGAGCTTCGCCACGTGCACTCCGGCGATGCACTGCTCGGTGCCGAGCGAGAGCGTGCCGCGCAGCAGACCCTGCACGGCCGCCACGGCGTCGTGGGCCGCGCGGACCTGGGCGAGCACCCGCTCCGCCTCGCCCAGCAGGGCGCGACCGGCCTCCGTGAGCGTGACCCGCCGGGTGGTGCGCACGAAGAGCGGGGCCTGGAGCTCCCGCTCCAGGGCACGGATCGAGGACGACAGACCCGACTGCGACACCATCAGACGCTCGGCCGCCCGGGTGAAATGCTGGTCCTCCGCGACGGCGACGAAGTGCTGGAGATGGCGCAGTTCCATGGGGCACAAGCGTACCGGCCGATTGAGAGTCCCCTTCGCTGAATCCGATCCGATTCTCCCGTTGGACCTCTGTACCGTGCGCACGCGAGAGTGGACACCTGTTTTCCCGGCCTTCCAGGAGCACGCGTTGTACACCGCACACACCGACCGTTACGCGGACATGCCCTACCGGCGCACCGGACGCAGCGGCCTGAAACTTCCCGCGCTGTCCCTCGGCCTGTGGCACAACTTCGGCCCCGACCGGCCGGCGGAGACCCAACGCGCGATCCTGCGTCGCGCGTTCGACCTCGGGGTCACCCACTTCGACCTGGCCAACAACTACGGTCCGCCGCCCGGCGCGGCCGAGTCCGCGCTCGGTGACGCCCTGAAGGCCGACTTCGCGTCCTACCGCGACGAACTGGTCATCTCGACCAAGGCCGGATACCTGATGTGGCCGGGCCCGTACGGCGAATGGGGCTCGCGCAAGTACCTGCTGTCCTCGCTCGACCAGAGCCTGGCCCGGATGGGCCTCGACTACGTGGACATCTTCTACTCGCACCGCCCCGACCCCGAGACCCCCTTCGAGGAGACGATGGGAGCCCTGCACTCGGCGGTCCAGCAGGGCAAGGCCCTCTACGTCGGTGTGTCCAACTACTCGCCGGAGGAGACCCGGGAGGCCGCCCGCATCCTCGGTGAGCTGGGCACCCCGCTCCTCATCCACCAGCCGCGCTACTCGATGCTCGACCGCCGGCCCGAGGACGGGCTCCTGGACACGCTCGACGAGCTGCGGGTCGGCTCCATCGCCTACTCCCCGCTGGAGCAGGGCCTGCTCACCAGCCGCTACCTCGACGGCATCCCGGAGGGGTCGCGCGCCGCGAGCGACAGCCCCTTCCTGAGCGCCGACACGGTCACCGAGGACCTCGTGGAGCAGCTGCGCGCCCTCGCCGGGATCGCCGAGGCCCGCGGCCAGTCCCTGGCGCAGATGGCCCTGGCCTGGGTCCTGCGCGGCGGCCGGGTGACCTCCGCGCTCATCGGCGCGAGCAGCACCCAGCAGCTGGAGGACAGCGTGACGGCCACCCGCGCGCTGGACTTCGACGAGGAGGAGCTGGCCCGGATCGACGCGATCATCAAGCGGTGACGCACGGCGGCCGGGCCCTCGGGCCCGGTTCACCTCGCGCCGCTCACCATGGGTGACCAGGGTGACGACCTTCCCGGACTCCCCGGGCCCGCTGATCGGGCCGGGAGACGCTCGCTGAGGCCCCGGTGGCGGTCGGCCGCCACCGGGGCGACGGCGCGGGGCGGCACGCGGGCTTCCGCGTCGTCCTCGTCATCGGCCTTGTCGCGACGGGCCGGGCGGGCCGGAAGCCGCCGCCGCACGCCCCGGCGCCGCTGCTGCTTTTGGGGGCCGCCGCCGACGCGGCGGCCCCCGTGCTGTGCCGGCTGCTCGACCAGCCGCAGCGCGCGGTCACGGCCTCCGCTTCCGGTGGCTGTCCCGTTCCGTTCCGGTGGGTGTCCCGTTCCGGAGTCCGCGGAAAGCGGCGGAACCCGTCGCGGGCCCGCGCGCCGCGCAGCGGGACACGGACCCGCGCGGGCCGAAAGAGGAGCGGTCGGACTACGCCGGCACGCGGTCGAGGAATCCGTGCACGGTGCGGATCCGGCCGTCGTCGTCCAGGGTGATCACGTCGAATCCGGCGACGGGCGCCGAGCCGTCCGCGTCGTCGACCAGTTCCCAGCCGAATCGCGCGATGTCGTGGTGCCCGTCGACCCTCCCCGCGAGCCGGAAGGAGAACCCCGGGAACCGCTCGTGCGCCGCCGAGATCACGGCGGCGATCCCCGCGTGTCCGCGCACGTCGGCCAGCGGGTCGGTGTAGCCGCCGTCGGCGCTCCAGGCGGCGGCGACCGCCTTGGCGAGCGCGTCGGGTTCACCCGCGTTCCAGGCCTCCAGGTACCGGGCGACGGCGGACTCGTAACGGTCGGTGTTCTCGGACATGGCTGATCAGCCTCCGGCGAAAGGGATACGGACTGGTCGGGAGCCGGATACGGAGGTGCGGTGGCGCGCCGTCATCCGGTACCGCAACGATGCCCGGCGGCTCCCGACGGCGTCGATTACCCCACGGGTAAGGGCGGCGGGTCGCCTTTCGGCCAAGGGGGTAGGTGAATATGCCAAGAGACTGGCTGGAATGGCATGGTGACAGAGTGTCAGGAGTGGCGATACTCGATAAGGAGGGCGATTCAGCCACGCCCGAGCGCAGCACCACTGTGTACCACGGATGCCCGGTACGACCGTCGACCGCGGACGAGCCGCGCGCAGTGAACGAGCCGCAGGGAAAGTGAGGCCGGCCCGGCAGCGAGCGTCGCCATGGGGGAGTGATCGTGCACGACGAATTCCTGTGCCACGTCACCGCGTACGGAGTGTGCGGGGGCAGACGCGTCGGCGTCCCCCTGGGAACGTACCGGGCGCCCACCCTGGCGCTGGCCCTGTGGTGGATGCGGGACCGCGCTTCGTGGATGGCCGAACGGCTCGACCCGCAGCCCGACGACCCCACTTTCCCGCCGAACTCGATCGCCCCGGTGTCGGACACCGTCCCGGACGTGCCCAGCATGCTGCGCGCCTGGTGCGGGGACAGTGGTCAGCAGGAGCTGGTCGCCGAGGAGCTGGCCGCCGGGAAGCTCGTCCGCATCGCCACGAGCGACGACACCACCGAGTACGAACTGCTCGCCGAATCCGTGGACGCGCTGCGCATGCAGCGGACCGCCGCCGTACTCGGCACCTCGGCCGCCTGACCACCCGGCGGCCGGCCTCCGCGCCGCCGGTCCACGGCGCACCGGAACCGGCACCCGTACCCGCACCCGCGTCGACGCCGTCCGCCGGACCGACCGCTCTCCGTGACGATCGGACCCGTCACGGACCGCTCCGGAGCGGCATTCGCGCGGCGGATCCGACACGTCCCCCGGCCGCCCGCGTCCAGCGCGCCGGATCGCCCCTGTGCCGATCACCGGTGTTCCGAAGAGTCCCTTCCTGTCCGGACAGGAAGGGACTCAGCCCGTCCGTACGGCAAGGGACTCAGTCCGTCCGTCGGCCCCACAGCCTGAGCCCGTCCGTACGGCAGGGGGGGCGCAGCCTGTCCGTACGGCAGGGGGCGCAGCCTGTGCGTCCGCCACGGCAGGGGGCCCAGCCCGTCCGCCGCCGTCTCAGCCCGTCCGTACGACGAGTGCGTAGTCCCCGAGCCCGGTCAGCAGCTCGCCGGGAAACCCGCCGGACGTCGTGCGGATCTCCTCGATCCGGCCGGTGGCGGGGTCGAAGGCGATGTCCCGCACGGTCCCGCGTTCGTCGCCGCTCTCGGTCAGGACCCGCGCGCCCAGGGCTTCGTGATGCGGCGGACCCGTGGGCGGCAGGGCGTCCAGGACGGTGTCCGAACGGACCAGCAGGGCGTCGGGGCCGACCGCGTGCAGCACGTCCCAGGCGAGTGAGGTCTCCTTGCGGCCGCGCGCCCGCGCGATCCGCAGCCGGCTGACCACCCCGGCCTCGGCGTCGATCGTGAGCGACTTGACCACACCGATCCGGGCCGCCTCCCCGAGGGTGACGACCGGCAGACCGTTGAGCTCGGAGAACAGCGTCACGGAGTCTCTCCCGTCGCGTGGAACGCGTCGATCTGGGCGGCGAAACCCGCCAGGTCGTCGGCGACGAACCGGGTCGCGTCCGCGGGAATGACGAGCGCCTGCCCGGACACGGCGAGGGTCTCGCCCCGGGGGACGAACACCTTGCGGCGACGGCGTCGCGAACCGGACTTCGGTGTCTCGTGGGCGGCGATCCGGAACCCCACCACACGCCCGCTGACGCCCGCCTCCACGACGAGGTCGAGTACGGTGCCGACCTCCGTGCCCGCGTCCGTGAGCACCTTGGCGCCCACCACCCGTCCGTGCGCGGCCTCGCCCCGCGCGACCACCGCGGCCGGTTCGGCGAGGACCTCGCGGCCGCGGATCATGACGGCGTCGTGGCCGACCGAGTGCACCGCGCTCCAGGGCAGGCTCTGCTTCAGCGGTCCCGCGAGCAGGCCCCGGCCGCTCAGCGTGAATCCGGTGACGCGTCCCGCCGGTCCGTCGAAAACGGTGTCCTTGATCTGCGCGACCACGTCACCCCCCAGGGTGACCACCGGTCGTCCTGCCAGGCTGCGCGCGGCCGTCAGCTCGCTCATCGCACGTCCCGCTTCCCGAACCGCCGTCCGCGCTGCACGGCGATGACGGTCCCCGACCGCCTGCTCGTCTGCACCCAGACCACCGCCGCGCCCAGCAGCGCCAGGGCCGCGACCACGACGACCGGCCACATCCACCAGACCATCGCCCACCTCCGGACTTCCAGGCCCGGCCGCGGTCGACCGGATTCGCGTGGTCCGGGTTCCCCGGGACGACCGGACAATGCCCTGCCCGGGGAACCCCGCCGGACGGCGCGCCCGCCGCCCGCCGCCCGCCGCGGGGGAGCCCCGCTCAGCCGGTGCGCGTCCCGCCGCCTTCGCGGCGCTGTCTGCCGGACCAGTCGAGGCAGATGATCAGCGCGTCGTCCAGCGGCTCGGTCACGCGGTAGCCGGCCAGCTCGTCGAGGACGGCACGGGGCACGTCGGCGGCGGGCAGCAGGGCCGTGGCGGCCACCGCCCGGGCCAGCGCCCGTTCGCCGAAGACCTCCCCCAGCGGGGACAGGGCGTCGTAGACACCGTCACTGACCACCAGGAGGCGGTCGCCGGGCAGGACGGCGAACTCCTGCGGCAGGTAGTCGGACTCCTCGAACATGCCGAGCGGCAGCTGCGCCTCCAGTTCGATCCGTTCCACGGTCGTGCCCCGCCTGCGCCACAGCCGGGGCGAGCCCGCGTCCACGGCGAGCACCCTGCCGGTGGCGAGGTCGAACGACAGGAGCAGCGCCGAGACGTGCTGGTCGCCGTGGTGCTGCGCGTAGATCGCCTGGTCGGCGAGTCTGGCCTGGTCGGCGACCGGAAGGTCGGCGCGGCGGGCGTTGCGCAGGGCACCGACGGCCAGCTGTGTCAGCAGGGAGGCGTTGATACCGTCCCCCATGCCGTTGAGGATCGACAGGGAGAGCCCGTCCGCGTCCGAGGACCAGTCGAAGTTGTCCCCGCGCACCGCGTACGCGGGCTCCAGCTGCGCGCCGATGGAGAACTCCTCGCGGGCGCAGGCGCGGCCGGGGAGGAGCTCCCACTGCATCTCGGCGGCCAGGGTCAGCCGGCCGACCCGCCGTGCCTGCCGGTAGACGTCGGTGTCACGCTCGGCGACGACGATCTCGTGGCCCAGCAGCTCGGCCACCTGGGCGAGCTCCTCGGTCACATCGGCGCCCACGGAGTCCGGCAGCCGCACCGTGAGGACGCCGAGGCGCTCACCGCGCGCCGTGACGGGCAGATGGAGCCGTACGTGCTCCCCGTGCCGGGGGTGTTCCTCGTGCGGCGCCTGACTGCCGAACGCCCGGCCCTCGGCGCTGTTGTGCAGCGAGACGGAACGAGAGGGATCGCCGGGTGCCTCGACCGGCTGGAGCACGGTCAGTCCGTAGTCCGCCATGAGCAGATCGGCGCCGGTCGCTCCCCAGACGTCCGTCAGGAGAGTGCGCAGGGTGTCGAGCAGCGCGTGCGGAGGGGTCGCGCGCAGGGCTCGGTCGACGTCGTTCACAGAGGTCACGGTCGTGGTGGCTTTCTCGTGCGGTTCGCGTGTGGTTCTCGTGCGGGTGGTGTGGTCGGTCCGGGGGGCCTGGTGACGGGACGGACCGGACGGGCCGTCGTGGCTGGCGAAGCCCATCAGGAGATGACAAGGTGGTTCGGTGCCGCGCTCGATCCGTCCACCCGTGTCCCGAGACGATGCCGCGCAAACGCTCGACGCCGTCGCGGAACTTCTCGAACTTCTGTGGGGCCGAGGGCAGGAGGCCGCGCCGTCCGGCCCGGTGCCGCCCTCACAACTACGGGCCCTGATCGTGATCGAGCAGGGCGGTTCGATGAATCTTCGCTCGCTCGGTGAGGCCCTGGCCTCGCGTCCCTCCTCGGTCAGCCGGCTGTGCGACCGGATGGAGGCCGTCGGCCTCGTCCGCAGAGTGCCGAGCACGACGAGCCGGCGCGAGGTCGAGGTCGTGCTGAGCCCGCTCGGCGAGCAGGTGCTGCGCGAACTCCGTGACCACCGCGCGCGGGAGGTGCGGGCCGTCCTGGAGCAGATGCCGTCGGCGGACGTCGCCCGGCTCACCGAGGGGCTCGAAGCGTTCCGGGCGACCGCGCTGGACCACCTCGGCGAACGGGGCGGCGGCTCCGGCAGGGAACCGGGGCGCGCGACCGGCACCGGTTAGGTGCCCTTGCGTACCGGTCAGCTCCATTGAGGTCCCTCCACCGCGACAAACCGCCCCCAGGGACACCTGACTCGGAGTCACAGGGGAACCAGATTGTTGCCTGACAGCAATTGTTGTCAAATGACAACGATCGGATACGGTGGGACCTGGCGCGGCTCCCTGATGGTGCCGCGGTGTGCCACCCCGTGCGTGTATCCCTCTATACCCGCACATTCCGACGACATCCCGAAGGATCGCTGTGCATTCAGGCCGGAGTCCAGGTCAGGCGGCCCTTTCGCTGTCCACGCGCGAAGCCGGTCCGGCGACCGTGATCGCGGTCGGCGGTGAAGCCGATCTCGACAACGTGGGCAGCCTCGGCGCCGCCCTCGACGCGGCGGCACGGAGTCCCAGGGGGCCGGTGGTCCTGGACCTGGCCGAGCTGACCTTCGCGGACTCGACCACGATCAACGTCGTCCTGCGCGCCTACGGTGTCCTCGGCCCCCGGCTCAGACTCGCCGCGCTCACCCCGTTCCTGGAACGGGTGCTGGGGGTGACCGGAGTCTCCGAGGTCGTACCGGTCTTCCGCACGGTGGCCGAGGCGCTGGAGAACGATGCTCTCTGAGAGCGGGTCACGAGGACCGCTCGGGCGGCGGGGAAAGAGCGCGATGTCCGTGGGCGAACGACGGACCGAGCGAGCGCAGTGCGGCCAGCAGGCCGTTCAGGTCGTCGTCCGGCATCCGCAGCAGGGCGTCCCTGATCCAGTCGCCGCGCCGCTCGCGTACGCGGTCGAGCACGCGGCGGCCGTGCCGCGTCAGGCTCAGGCCGACGGTCCTGCGGTCCGCGGCGAGCGGTGCGCGGGCCAGCAGCCCCGCCGTCTCGAGGGTGTCGCACACGCGGCTCGCCCGGGAGCGGCTGATCCGTGCCCGGTCGGCGAGCGCGGCGAGGCTCAGACCGGGAGACGTACCGACCAGGGTCAGCGCGCGCAGCAGCGGCGGCGACAGCCGACTGTCGACGGCGACCGCCGTCCGTGCCGACACGGAGACCAGGATCTCGGCCACGGCCGTCAGCTGGTCGGCCGCGCGCAGCAGCACGTCGTCCCGTGCCCGGGACGGCGCGACGTCCGCCGCCGGCCCTCGTGGGAGCAGGCCGTCCGGCACCGGCGCGAAACGCTCCTCCGGTCCCCGGACGGGCCCCCCGTCGAGTTCCGCGACCGAGCTCCCCTGGCCGTCGGGTCCGCGACGCGGGCTCCCCTGCTCGTCCGGTCCGCTGCGGGTGCCCCCGTCCTCGTCCGTCTCCTCGCGGGAGCCTTCGTCGGGTTCCCCGCGCGGTGCGCCGTCCCGTCCTTCGGGGGTCTGTCCATCCATCCGTCCGCACCCTTTGCTCGTACCGGAGATTCGGTGACCCTTCAGGACCCCCGACTGGTGGCCCTGCCCCGGCGCGCGGGAATGACACCGGTACCGTGTGGGGATCGTGTGCCGAAGGGGACGGTGACGATCCGGTGCCGCACCCGCTCCGGGTCCGGAGCGGGGCGAGGGAACATCGGGGTGAGTGTGGAGGGCGTCACTGGGTATGCGGTCCTGTGCGGCAGCGTCGGGACGCGCGGTCCGCGGACGTATCGGCATCCGAGAGAGAACCACATGATCGAGCACTTGGACGGAGCAGTGATACCGCCTGGCTTCGACGTGCCCGTGGACCCGCTTCGGCGGGCGGCGCACTACACCGGCGAACCGGGGTGCATCGCCGACGCACGCGCCTTCGCGGAACTGTTCCTCGAACAGCTCAGGTCGGAGTGGTGCGCCGAGATCGACGCGCGCGCCGACGGCGACCTCCTGCTGGTCGTGAGCGAGCTGGTCACCAACGCGGACCGGCACAGCCACGGGCCCTACATCCTGGAGCTGGAGGGGACCGACGTCTCCGTGACCGTCACGGTCTACGACAGCAGCGCCACCCTGCCCCGGCGTTTTCCGCGTGATCCGCAACGCATCGGGCGGCACGGGCTGGAGATCGTCCACGCGCTGGCGACGGAGGTGACCGTCGGGCGCGTGCCGGTCGGCAAGTGCGTCAAAGCACAGCTCGACCTGCGCCGTTGACCCGGCCGCCCGCGCAGCGGGGACGGACCGGGTGCGACGGCACGGCGAAGGACGGCGGGGCCGTCGAGCCGACCGCCCAGGGCATGGGCCGGGGCGGAATACCAGTAGGCTCGCCACAGCCGATGGTCGGCGTCGGTCATACAAGGGGGACGAACGTGGCGGAGCGCCTGCCGCGGATCGGTGAACCTGCCGCGGTACCGCGTCAGGTGAGTTCCGACCCCCGCTGGGGCCTGGACGCCACCGCGGCGCTGCTGCTCGTCGAGGACGACGCCGGTGACGCCCTGCTGGTGCGCGAGGTACTGGCCGACAGCGGTCTCCCGATGGACGTCACCTGGTGCAAGTCCCTGGCCGAGGCGAGGGCTTTCCTGCAGGCGTCGAAGCACGCGGTGTGCGTGCTGCTCGACCTGCACCTGCCCGACACCCACGGGCTGAGCGCGGTGCGGCTGGTACGCGACGCCTCACCGGACGCGGCCGTGGTGGTGCTCACCGGACTCGCGGAGAACGAGGCGGGTCTCGCCGCGGTGGCGGAAGGGGCCCAGGACTTCCTCTCCAAGGACGGTCTGAACGCGGAGGAGCTGAGCCGGGCGGTCCGCTACGCCCTCCAGCGCAAGCAGGTGGAGCGGTCGAGCGCCGAACTCCAGGCGAGCAGACTGCTGGCCCAGGAGAACGCCCGGCTGGAGCGCGGCCTGCTGCCCACGCCCCTGCTGCGCGGCGACCGGTGCCAGGTCGCCTCCCGCTACAGCCCGGGACGCGACCACGCGCTGCTCGGCGGCGACTTCTTCGACGTCGTCGAGAGCGAGGACGGCACCATACACGCGGTGATCGGGGACGTCTCCGGTCACGGCGCCGCCGAGGCGGCCCTCGGTGTCTGCCTGCGGGTGGCCTGGCGGGCCGCCGTGCTCTCCGGATGTGTCGGCCCGCCGCAGGTCCGTCTCCTGGAGAAGATCCTCGAGGCCGAGCGCGCCGAGGACTACATCTTCGCCACCCTCACGATCCTCCGGCTGTCCAGGGACCACAGCCGGCTGACCGTGATCCGGGCCGGCCACCCGGGTCTGCTCGTCCGCACCTCCCAGGGCATCGAGCTGTTCGAACCCCCGGTGGGACCCGCGCTGGGGCTGGTCCCGGGCGGCGCGCACTGGCCGGAGACCGAGCTGCCCGCGCACGACATCAGCGCGGTGACGCTGTTCACCGACGGTCTCTTCGAGGGTGTCGTGGGCCCCGACCAGCGGCTGGGCGAGGAAGGACTGCTCGCGGTGGCGAGGAAACACATGGACCTGCACGGACGTCCGTTCGTCGACGCGGTGGTCGAGGACGTGTCGGCGCGGAGCACGTTCCACGGAGGCCTCGCCGACGACGTGGCGGTCCTGCACCTGGCGACGGACGGCAGGTCGTGACCCGTACCCACGAGGCCCACGAGGCCCACGAGGCCCACGGGACCCTGGAGGCCGCGGAGGCCCGCGAGACCGCGGACAAGGCCGTGACACGCCGGTCCAGCGGAGTCGCCCGGCTGACCGTGCAGGGCTGGATCCATGTCGTACTGGCCGTCAACGTACTGCTGGTGATCGTCTTCGCGGTCTCCGGCGGAGTCCTCCAGGCTCGCGCCGACGACCGCACCGACCTGCTCACCGACGGCATCCAGCCCGCCCGCTCCGCCGCCTTCCAGCTGGAGACCTCGCTGGTGGACCAGGAGACGGGCGTACGGGGCTACGTGCTGAGCACGGACACCAGTTTCCTGGAGCCGTACGAGTCAGGGGTGCGGGACGAGGCGGCACTGCGCGCCCGGCTGAGCACACTGCTCACCGGCCAGCCCCGGATCGCCGCCGACCTGCGCGCGGTCCAGCTCGCCGGCGACGCCTGGCGCCGCGACTACGCCAGGCCCCTGATCGAGTCCGTCCGTACGGGAGGTCGCGCCGCACCCGGACTGGAGGCGAGCAAGGCCCAGTTCGACGAGACCCGGAACCTCCTGTCCACCATGGAGACGCACCTCGGGCAGGTGCGCGACCGGACCCGCGCGTCCGCGGAGCACGCCCGGGACTCACGCAACCTCTTCTTCGCCGGCACACTCGCCGCCTTCCTCGCGAGCGGACTGGCCCTGACCCTTCTCCTGCACCGCATCGTCGGACGGCCGCTGCGGACCCTGGAGGCGGCCTCGGTCGACGTCAGCGGCGGAGCGTTCGAGCGCATGATCCGGCTCGACGGACCACGGGACCTGGAGGCGGTGGCACGGGCCGTCGAGGAGATGCGCCGCCGCATCGTCGAGGAACTCTCCGCCTCCATGGCGCGGGAGACGCTCCTGGAGCAGCGGACGGCGGAACTCGACGCCCAGGCGCTGGAACTGAAACGCTCCAACGCGGAACTGGAGCAGTTCGCCTACGTCGCCTCCCACGACCTCCAGGAACCCCTGCGCAAGGTCGCGTCCTTCTGCCAGCTCCTGGAGAAACGCTACGGCGACCGACTGGACGACCGGGCCAAGCAGTACATCGACTTCGCCGTCGACGGGGCCAAGCGCATGCAGACCCTCATCAACGACCTGCTGACCTTCTCCCGGGTCGGCCGTGTGGGTGAGAAGCTGGTGCCGGTCGCGCTCGACGACGTCCTCGACCGGGCGCTGGGCAACCTCAGCGTGGCGCTGGACGAGACCGGCGCCCGCGTGGTGCGCGAGGGGTCGCTGCCCACCGTGACGGGCGACGCGACCACCCTGACGATGCTCTGGCAGAACCTCATCGGCAACGCCGTGAAGTTCCGCGATCCCGGGCGGCGACCCGAGATCGTCGTCCGCTGCGAGGCGGCCGAGGGGGAGTGGCGGCTGGGAGTGCGCGACAACGGGATAGGCATCGAGTCCGAGTTCCGGGAGAAGGTCTTCGTCATCTTCCAGCGGCTGCACGGCCGTGACGAGTACGACGGTACGGGGATCGGGCTTGCCGTCTGCCGGAAGATCGTCGAGCATCACGGTGGCATCATCACTCTGGAAGGCGCCGCGGGCGAGGGCACGGATGTGTCCTTCACCCTGCCCATGGCACGGGACGAACCCGATCCCCGGGTCGACGAAACAGCGCGCCCACCCGAAGGAGCACGTACGTGAGCACCCCCGTCGAACCCATCCAGGTCCTGCTCGTCGAGGACGACCCCGGTGACGAGCTCATGACCCGTGAGGCGTTCGAGGACAACAAGATCCGCAACGCCCTGCACGTCGTACGCGACGGCGAGGAGGCCCTCGACTTCCTGTACCGCGTCAACCAGTACGTGGACGCGCCGCGGCCCGACCTGATCCTGCTCGACCTCAACCTGCCCAAGTACGACGGACGTCAGGTGCTGGAGCGCATCAAGTCGGACGAGGAACTGGCGCACATCCCCGTCGTCGTCCTCACCACCTCCTCCGCCGAGGAGGACATCCTGCGCAGCTACCGGCTGCACGCCAACGCCTACGTCACCAAGCCGGTCGACCTCGACCAGTTCATCGCCGCAGTCCGGCAGATCGACGATTTCTTCGTGTCCGTGGTGAAGCTGCCGAAGAGCTCCTGACCACCGCCCGACCCGCCCGTCCATGAAAGGGCGAAGTCGGGGAACAGGGGACAGGGGCGGCACCGACCTTGCCGGCCAGCAGATCAGTCGCCGAGACGCGAGGGTGGGCTTCCCATGAGAAGGCGCAGGACAGCGCGACGTACGGGCGCGGGGACGGCCCGGCTGCCCAACCTGGAGTCCGTGCTGCGGGCCGGCCCCTCCGGGTGGCGGCGGACCGTGGCGGGCGGTCTCCTGTGGGGCGGCGCGGCCGCGGCCCTCGGCGCGTCCGGGGACCGGACCGCGCGCCGGGCGGCCCTGCGGGGCATCGGCACCGTCGCGATCGCCTCGGTCGTGACCCGCGCCGTCGCCCGCCCCGCGGTACGCCGGGCGCAGCCGCTGGACGCGGCCGGCCGGATAGCCTCCGCCGCTGCCTTCGCAGCGGCCGTGCTCCTCGAAGCACCCCGGTACGGCCTCTTCGTGGTGCCCGGCGCGGCCGCGCTGACGGCGGCCCGGCTGCGCTCCGAGGTCCGGCGTCCGGGCGACGTGGCCGTGGGCATGGCGATAGGAGCGGGCGCGGCCGCGCTGACCGCCCGCTGGTGGCCGGTCAAACCGGAGGCCGCCGCCGCCGCGGCGCCACCGCGCCGCCCGGCGCCCGCACTGCCCGGCGGCGCCGGGCTGCACATCGTGGTCAACTCGTCCTCGGGCCTCTCGTGGAGCGCCGACAGCCCCGACGCGAGCGACCATCTGCGCACGGCGCTGCCCAAGGCCGACATCACGGTCGCGCAGCAGGGGCAGGACCTCGCGGAGCTCCTGGAGGCCGCGGCCCGGCGCGCGAAGGAGCAGGGCGGCGCCCTCGGCGCCTGCGGGGGCGACGGGACGATCAACGCCGCGACCGAGATCGCCGCCCGGCTCGGCGTGCCGCTCGCGGTGTTCCCCGGCGGCACCTTCAACCACTTCGCCGTGGACCTGGGCAACCAGTCGCTCGACGACGTCGTGGGCGCCGTACAGGCCGGTGAGGCGGTGGTCGCGGACCTCGGACGGGCCCGCGTGCCGGGCGGACCGGAGCAGGTGTTCCTCAACACCTTCAGCCTCGGTGTCTACTCCGAACTGGTCGGCGCCCGCGAGAAACTGGAGGAACGGATCGGGAAGTGGCCGGCGCTCGTGGTCGGCCTGGCCGGTGTCCTCGCCCAGGGCAGTCCGGTGAACGTCTCCGTCAACGGCCGCCCCAAGCGCCTGTGGCTGCTCTTCGCGGGCAACGGCATCTACCACCCCGCCGGCTTCGCGCCCACCTACCGGACCCAGCTGGACGACGGCCTGCTCGACGTCCGCGCCGTAGACGCCGGCACCCCGCTGGCCAGGACCCGCCTGCTGCTGGCGGTGCTGACCGGCACCCTGCACAACAGCCGGGTGCTCACCACCGCACAGGTGCGCAGCCTGCGTCTCGAAGTCCTGCACGGCGACCCGCAGTTCTCGTACGACGGCGAGGTCACCCGGGTCGCGGCGGGCCGACTGGTGCTGGACAAGCTGACCCGGGCCGTGACCGTGTACCGGCCCGCGGAGAAGGACCAGTGGCTGCGCTGAGGAACGCCCGGGGTACTCGGCCGCCCGGGTGAGGTACGGGACCGGGAGGATTCGACGCCCTCAGGGTGGAGAGCGTCGATCCCCTGTCGCGGCAGGCCACCTGCTGCCGGGCG
This sequence comes from Streptomyces fagopyri, assembly GCF_009498275.1. Taxonomy (NCBI): domain Bacteria; kingdom Bacillati; phylum Actinomycetota; class Actinomycetes; order Kitasatosporales; family Streptomycetaceae; genus Streptomyces; species Streptomyces fagopyri. Next base: position 8,560,715 of record NZ_CP045643.1, read on the forward strand.
CCCGGCGACCGCGTACTCGCCGGCCGTCCGCCAGATCGGCCGGCGGAGGCGCCCGGTCAGTGTCCGACGTCCGACGCCCGCCGTGTCAGCAGGAGTTCGTGCAGGTAGCGCTTGGTGACCGAGCCCGCGTGGCGCGTCTCGATCAGGTCCTCCACACACCGCAGCAGCCCACGGCGCGCGGGCGCGTCCAGGGCGCGGTGCCCGGAGTAGGTCAGCAGTACATCGAGGTACTCCCGCGTCGAGTAGGTGATCTCCCGCGCGAACCGGTACGAGGTGACCCGGCCCCACCGCTCCAGCTCGCCGGTGTCCGTGGCGACGTCCGCCTCGTGCGACGCCCGCAGTCCGGGCGGGGTCGCCGGGTCCCAGCGCTCGTAGCACGCCTGCACCCGGGCGAAGAACTCGGTGCTGCCACCCGCGACATGGTGCGTGGTGACCACCGCGAGGACACCGTCGGGGCCGAGCGCCTCCGCCGCCTTCACCACCCGCACCGCGGGGTCGAGCCAGTGGAACGCGGTGGCACACACCACCAGGTCGAAGGGCTCGCGCGGCAGCGGCCACCGCTCGAACTCCGCCACCTCCACCCGCGCACGGGGGAAGCCGCGGAGGTTGTGCCGGGCCACCGCCGCCAGCGCGGGACCCAGTTCCACCGCCGTCACGTCGCATCCCAGCCGCGCCAGCGGAACGGTGAGCTGCCCCGTTCCCGGACCGATCTCCAGGACACGGACACCGGGCCCGAGGCCCGCCCGCCCGGCCAGCTCGTCCACCAGCGCCGCCGGATAGCGGGGACGGGCACGGTCGTACAGCTCCGCGGCCTCGTCGAACGTGTCCCGCAGCACCGTCGCACACCTCCACCGGTCCGGCGTCCGGCCCCCAGCCTAGAGGCTGTCCCGTGATCCCCGGCGGGCCTGCGCCGACGGCCGCGGCACCTCGCCGCGTCGCCCGCACACACCCTCCGCGCGGACGGCCCTGCGCCTCGCGACGCACCACGCACGACGCCGGGCGCCGGCCGACCGGGGAGGTGAGGACAGCCCTTGGCACGGTCCCATTCCACCGAGGGCGGAACGCCGATGCCTTCCCGTGCGGCCCGGCGCTCCTAGGCTGGAGAGGTGAGCAACCAAGCGCCGAACCAAGCGCCGAACCAAGCCCGTGTCATCCCGCTGCGCCCGGCCACCGCGCCGGATCCGGCGACCCGCCGGCCGCCGGGGGCCCCGGTCCCCGCGGACCAGGCGCCGCGGCGGACCGTGCCGGTCCTCACGCCCCGACGGACGCCGCCCGCTCCCGGACGCAGGGAGCCACTGTGGCGCGACCTCGTGGGTGACGTCCTGCGCCGGGAGCGGCTGGCGCAGGAGCGCACGCTCAAGGACGTGGCCGACGCGGCCCGGATCTCGATGCCGTACCTCTCCGAGGTGGAGCGCGGCCGCAAGGAGGCCTCGTCCGAAGTCCTCGCGGCCGCCGCCCGTGCCCTCGGCTTCGGCCTCACCGACCTCCTCTCGCTCGCGCAGGACGAGCTCACCCGTCTCGCCGAGGTGCGCCCCGCGCGCCGCGACACCCCGTCGTCCCCGCGTCACGACGGCATGTGCCTGGCCGCCTGAGGCGCGACGGGCGCTCGCGACGGGCCGGTTCAGACCGTCGCGAGCCGTCGGCTCAGAACCTCGTCGGCCATTCCGTACGCCACCGCCTCCCGCGCGGTGAAGACCTTGTCGCGGTCCATGTCCGCGCGCAGCGTCGTGACGTCGTGGTGCGTGTGCCGGGACAGGACCTCCTCGACCTGGGAACGGATCCGGAGCATCTCCCTGGCCTGGAGCGCGAGGTCCGAGACGGTGCCCTGACGGCCGCCGCTCGCGGGCTGGCCGAGCAGCACCCGGGCGTGCTCCAGCACGAACCGCCGGCCCGGATCGCCCCCGGCCAGCAGCACCGCCGCCGTCGAGGCCGCCTGCCCGACGCAGAACGTCGAGATGGGCGCCTGCACGAACGTCATCGTGTCGTAGATCGCCATGAGTGAAGTGAACGAGCCGCCCGGCGAGTTGATGTAGAGGGCGATCTCGCTCTCCGGGCTCGACGACTCCAGATGGAGGAGCTGGGCGATGACGACGTTGGCGACCCCGTCGTCGATCTCGGTGCCGAGGAAGATGATCCGCTCCGAGAGCAGCCGGCTGAAGACGTCGTAGGACCGCTCGCCCTGCGGGGTGCGCTCGACGACGTTCGGAATCGTGTAACTGCCCATGTCAGAGACCCATCCGTCGTCGCGACGCGGCCGGGCGGACGTCGTCGAGCGACTCCACGACCCGGTCCACCATGCCGTACTCCAAGGCCTGCCCGGCCGTGAACCAGCGGTCACGGTCACCGTCCCGGGAGATCGTCTCCTCGCTCTGACCGGTGTGCTCCGCGGTGATCCGCTCGATCGCCCTCTTCGTGAACTCCAGGTTCTCCGCCTGGATCTCGATGTCGGCGGTGGTGCCGCCGATACCCGCCGACGGCTGGTGCATCATGATCCGCGCGTTGGGGAGCGCGTAGCGCTTGCCGTGGGTGCCCACGCTGAGCAGGAACTGCCCCATGCTCGCGGCGAATCCCATGGCGAGCGTCGACACGTCGTTCGGGATCAGCCGCATGGTGTCGTAGATGGCGAGGCCCGCGGTCACCGATCCGCCCGGACTGTTGATGTACAGGCTGATGTCGGTGCGCGGGTCCTCCGCGGACAGGACGAGCAGCTGGGCGCAGACCCGGTTCGCGGAGACCTCGTCGACCTGGGTGCCGAGGAGGACGATCCGCTGGGCGAGCAGCTGCGCCGACAGATGGTCGTCGAAGCGTGTCGGCGGGGTGTCGCCCTCCTCGGCCCGCGGTGCGCGGGACGGGTTCCAGCCGTGGGTGAGTGCGGTCATCGGTCCTCCTCGTGGTGGTGCGGCGGGTACCGCCGCGCTCTCCACCATCGGACCGAAGTCCCGCCGGGGTCAGCTTTCTCGGCCCGCGGCAGATTCGCTGTGGGCAGAGGCGCGCAGCGACCTGAAGAAGGCCCGTACGTCACCGGCCAGGAGTTCCGGCTGCTCGGCCGCGGCGAAATGGCCGCCCCGGTCGAACTCCGTCCACCGCACGATGTCGTTCGTGCGGTCCGCGATGTGCCGCAACGGGACTTGGGGCTCGTGCGGGAAGACCGCCAGCGCGGTCGGCGCGGTCGAGATGCCGGGCTGGGCACCCTGGTAGTCCGCGTGCGCCCGCTCGTAGTAGATGCGGGCCGAGGACCCGGCCGTGCCGGTGAGCCAGTACAGCATCACGTTCGTCAGCATCAGGTCCCGGTCGACGGCTTCCTCCGGGCGGTCCTCGGCGTCCGTCCACTGCCTGAACTTCTCCACGATCCAAGCGAGTTGGCCCACGGGCGAGTCGGTGAGCGCGTAGCTGAGGGTCTGCGGCCGGGTCGACTGGAGCTCGGCGTACCCGGCTTCGTCCCGGCGCCACTCCTGGGCGCGCCGCCACGAGGTGAGGGTGCGCTCGCGCTCCTCGGGGCTCAGCGCGGACAGTTCCGCGTCGGTCGGTTCGGTGAGCGCCGACGAGCCGGGCAGCAGATTGAGATGGACGCCGATCAACCGTTCGGGGAAGGCCCGGCCCAGCTCACGGGAGATGGCGCCGCCCCAGTCCCCGCCCTGGGCGCCGAACCGCGGGTAGCCGAGCCGCGTCATCAGCTCGGCGAACGCGGCCGCCACCCGCCGGAACTCCCAGCCGGTGTCCCGGGTCGGCCCGGAGAGTCCGAACCCCGGAATGCTCGGCACCACCAGATGGAACGCGTCGGCCGGATCACCGCCGTGCGCACGCGGGTCGGTCAACGGGCCCACGACGCCGGTGAACTCGACGATCGAGCCGGGCCAGCCGTGCGTCATGATCAGCGGGGTCGCCCCGGGCTCCGGCGAGCGGATGTGCGCGAAGTGGATCCGGGCACCGTCGATCTCCGTCGTGAACTGCGGCCACTCGTTCAGCCGGTCCTGCGCCGCCCGCCAGTCGTAGGTGTGCCGCCAGTACCGTACGAGCTCCCGCAGGTACTCCCGGGGCACGCCGTACGCCCAGCCGACTCCGGGCAGTTCGTCGGGCCAGCGGACGCGGTCGAGGCGCTGACGAAGGTCGTCGAGGTCGCTCTGCGGAAATTCGACGGTGAACGGTTCGATGCGAGGGCTGTCTGCGGACGTCATGTCCGCGCATGCTAGCTCCGGGCCGGCCGCACGCGCCGCCGCGTTTCGCGCGGCGTGCCGTACCACCGGTGGCGGGGGACGCCCGGGTCGCCGCCGTACGGGTGAGGGGATCGGTGCGGGCCCGGCGGGTTCCGCGTACCGCGGCCGGTCGGAGCGTGCGCCGATGAGTTCTGGCGCGACGATCGGTCTGCACAGGTGACCGAAGGTTCCCGTTCGAGGAGGTACGCATGTCCGCCGAGGGTTTCACCACGTGTCTGTGGTTCGACGGCCGGGCCGAGGAGGCCGCCCACTACTACGTGTCGTTCTTCAAGAACTCGCGGCTCGGCCGGGTCGGCCGCTACACGGAGGCCGGACCGGGGCCGGCCGGTTCGGTGCTGGCGGCCGAGTTCGTGGCCAACGGGCAGCGGTTCGTCGCGCTGAACGGGGGCCCGCAGTTCACGTTCGACGAGGCGATCTCGTTCCAGATCCACTGCGCCGACCAGGAAGAGGTGGACCACTACTGGGACAGGTTCGTCGAGGACGGTGGCGAGGCCGGACCCTGCGGCTGGGTCAAGGACAAGTACGGCCTGTCCTGGCAGGTCGTCCCCTCCCGGCTCATCGACCTGATCAGCGACCCGGACGCGGAGAAGGCCGCGCGCACCACCCAGGCGATGCTCGGGATGTCCAAGCTGGACATCGCCGCCCTGGAGAAGGCGTACGCGGGGGAGTAGCGCACCGGTGTCACGGCCGGCCCGATTCCCGGGAGGGAAGCGGGCCGACCGCGGCGAGGGGCGCGACCGCCCGGCCGGGACGGAACCCGCACGGCGGTCGTGAGACGGTTGCCCGACCACCCGGAACGGTGACCGGCACCGAACAGGAGAGGCCTTCGTATGTCCCGCTACCCCGAGTTGAAGTACCGGACGGTCACCGCGTTCCAGCGGCGGATCGGCAATCCGCTGCTGCGGCGGCTGCCGGTGCAGACCCTGCTGGAGACCACCGGGCGCACCTCGGGTCTGCCGCGCCGGACACCCGTCGGCGGCCGTCTGACGGGGCGGGAGTTCTGGTTCGTCAGCGAGTACGGGGAGCGGTCGCAGTACGTGCGGAACATCAAGGCGGATCCTCGGGTACGGATCCGGGTCAGGGGCCGGTGGTACGCCGGCGTCGCCCAGCTGATGCCCGGGGACGACGCCCGTGCGCGAATCAGGAGTCTGCCGCGGTTCAACAGCGCGGCGGTCCGCGTGATGGGCGCGGGACTGATGACGGTACGGGTCGACGTCACCGGTTGAGGCCGCCGGGCGCGGCGGAGTGGGCCGCCGGATCACCGCCGGGCCGCCTGCTCAGTGGCGCGGCGGCAGGTCGTTCACGAGGACGGCCGCTCCGTCGAAGCGGCCCGCCTTGAGATCCTGGAGGGCCCGCTGCGCCTGGGACAGGGGGTAGGTGTGAGTCGTGGCGCGGATTCCGTGCCGGGCCGCGAGCTTCAGGAGGTCCCGCCCGTCCTCCCGCGTGTTGGAGGTGACGCTGCGCAGTTCCTTCTCGTAGAACAGCTCGCTCTCGTAGCGCAGCGGCGGGGTGTCGCTCAGATGGATCCCG